>PBPL01000108.1 GCA_002724675.1 Deltaproteobacteria bacterium
GAAGCACGCTCCGACCCAGCGCCATGTCTGGCTCGACGCCAGTCCAGCATTGGAAGCTGATGGCAGCTTGCCAGAGGAACATGCCGCGTCCGTCGAGTGTCAGCAGCCCCGCGGAGTCGGCCCGACGCAAGAGCGTGGGATGGGCCTGCTGATAGTTGATGTCCGTGACGATCGCGTGACCGGGGAGTGGATCGATGTCCAGTGCTGCCAGCTGGAGGTTTGCCGCGGGGGGCAGGGTGTTGACTAGTAGGTCGACCGACACCTCTAGCCCCTGGAGAACATCGGGCTCGAGCTCGGCCACGGCAGTTCCTCCCACGGCCGCGCTGACTGTTCTTGCCTTCTCCAGGTTTCGATTGATGAACACGAGGGAGGCCAAGCCCGTGGTAGCCAGAGCCGCTCCGATTGCTCGCGCAGCGCCCCCAGCCCCCAGAATGACGACGTCTTTGCCTGTTGTGGGCTCACCGGTGGCCTCCTGCAAGGCCTGAAGGAACCCCACACCGTCGGTGTTGCCGGCGGTCCAGGCGCTCTTCTCATCTCGGTAGAGGATGTTGGCTGCACCGGCAGACTCAGCATTGGAGTCGACTCGATCCACAAAGCCGAGAATTGTCTGCTTGTGGGGCATCGTTATGTTGATGCCTGCGAACTCGAAGGGGAGGGAAGGCGCCCGATGGATCAAGTCCTCGGGGCTGATGTCCACCTTCGAGTAGTCCCCCGGTAGTTGGGCTGCTCGGAACCACGCCGTGTGGAGCTCGGGAGAGAGAGACTGCTCTACTGGGTGTCCAATGACTGCGTATCGCCCCACCGAGGCGAACCCGCCCGTGACTATCTGGTTCGGATCGCCGGCGATGTCGTCGATCATGACTGTCCAGCCACCTTGTCGGGCTTGGGGTCCCAGGTGACCCGAGATTGAGGTGGGGGGGGGAAGGGCAGGGATGAGCGCACTTGGGCGATGTCCCGATGGATTTGCTGAACGAGTTCTTCCGGGCCATCGAAGCGCATCTCATCTCGCACGCGCCCGACAAAGTGAACTCGAACGCGCTCGCCGTAGAGGTCGCCGCTCCAGTCAAAGAGGTGGACTTCGATGGCGAACTTTTTCTCAGCAAAGGTTGGGCGAAAACCCAAGTTGGCAACCCCGGGCAGGAGGTCTTGGCTGTTGCCTACTTGGAGACACACTGCGTAGACGCCGGCGGGAGGAATGAGCTCTGTCTTGGGATCAATGTTTGCTGTGGGGAAGCCAATGGTTCTGCCCCGGCCACGGCCTCGCACGACCGCCCCCCGCACAAAGTGGTAGCGGCCCAGGAGCTGGGCTGCGCTGTCCAGGTCTCCGTTGCAGATGTGCTGACGAATGAGGGTGCAGCCGACGATGCTGTCGTCCACGCGGACCGCGCCATGGGGGCGGATCTGAGTCTCTGTCTCATGGAAGTACTCCCTCAGAAACTGCCAGTCTCCGCCCCGGTCTCTGCCGAAGTGGAAGTCATAGCCCACATGAATTTCTCGGGGGTCGAGGCGGCCCTGCAGCACATCCCTCGTAAAGTCGTGGTGCGAGATGCTCTGGAGCTCGGGGGTGAACTCTTCGGTCAGCAGGTAGTCCACTCCCATGTCGTGCATGAGGTCGATCTTGTCCTGCAGCGTGAGGATTAGGTACGGGTTCTGACCCCTGCCCAGGACTCGCCACGGGGGAGGGAAGAATGAGTAGACCAGGGAGCGGCTCCCCGTCTTTCGTGCCCGATCGACGATACGCTCCACAATGGCCTGATGACCCAGGTGAAGCCCATCGTAGGTGCCGATTGTCATGACAATCGGGCCCAACGGCGAGTCGATGGCCTGGTGTCCGTAGAGAATCTGCACGGTGCGTTGATACCACAAGGAGCCCGGACGCCCCTCGAAACTCAGGCCAGCTTTGTCTGGTTGTTGGGAGATCCGTCCCTCAGGACGTCACCTGGGCGTTGGTCCGGGGGGATGTTCGACGACCATCGCTCCGAGTCCAGGGGACGGGCGGTAGCACAGCTGTCTCGCTTGCGTTCTCTGCGGACGAAGGGGTGGGCTCGACCGTGGACCTCTACTCAAGACCGTTGGCTAGGAGCCACTCGGCCTGGAGCTCCGACGGAGCTGCGCCCATTGCGGCTTCAAAGGCTCCGCCGACGTCTTGGCCCTTGTTGAGCCGCGCGAGAACGTCTCGGATAGCATCCATGCCACGACTGTTGACCAGGTAGGCCACAAACGCCCGGAGTGCCTCTTGCCTTGTCTCAGTGGAGTTGCCGCTGTCGGGCTCGGCTGCGATGGGTCGCGGTGCTTCTGTGACGAGGGCGGTGACCTCTGCCGAGGTCGGAGCCCCCTGCTCCAGGTAGAGGGCGAGCCCTTCGCGAAGGAAGTCGGGTGCTCTCTGACTGCTCTGCAAGTCGACCGCGGCACGAGTCAGCTGATACTGGACCATGCTGACGAGGCGCTCCTCGGGATCTGCGGGGTCTATAGCAATGGTGATCTCGGGCCGGTAGGCCAGCTGACGCCTCAGTGGGCCGGCGTGCGCGCCACTCTCGGTGCTCTCGATGAGGCGTACCGGCGTGGCCAGGCTGGAGGCGAGACCAATCTGTCGATCGATTACGCGCGCTTCCCGGTCCAGAATGCTCGCGATCTTTTGCGTCCGGTTTGGCCCCAGCCGCGCCTGGTCCGTCACCGAGAACCAGGTGGAGCGTAGCGGGCGCGCAGAGGGTACTGGGGCAGTCTTTTCCACGGCGGCATCCGGGTCCTCCGAGGCCAACGGCCCTTCAGCTTCTCCGTCGGTCTCGGGAGCGACTGTCCAAGTGTGTCCTGGGGGAATGGTCGGCTCGCCTTTGTGGGATTCGGCCGGGACCTGAGCGGTGTCCCCTCCCACCCGTGGCTCGGATGGAGCAGGTCCCGTGGTCTTCGCGGTGACAGCACGTAGCTGGGCTTCCAGCGCGTCTACGTGCCTTCTCTCCGTCTGTAGCGCGTTGTGTTCCAGCAACAGAACACCTGCCAGAGCCAAGGCGACGGTACCCAAGATGATGGATGCGCCTGGGCTGGTCTTTTGCGTTGTCTGTCCCCACTCACCGGTGCCAATGGTGCTCCGGCCCAGGGCGCGAGAGGCGGGTACCGCCGGGGCTGGCGGCCAGACGGGCTTGAATGGGAGAGCCCGAAGCTGTTCTCGTGCGGCTGCACCGGTTCCGGTCTCGACGGGCACCAAGGAGACGTCCGCGCCCAGGTCATAGAAGCGTCGTTGGATCCGGCGGGCCCTCTCGCGATTGAGTCGGAACGCAGCCCGGTAGGGCAGCGGCCGAAGCAGCCCATGGATCTGCTGAACGTCGACCCCAAGCGCTCCGCTGACGTAGGCCGCCACCTCTTCTTCTGCGTTGTTGCGCAGCCAGCCCACCAGGTCCACATGAAACCACTCGGGGCGCTCCCGTGTTCCGTAGTTGTCGCCGCATCGTGTGCACTGGTTGTCGCTGCCCTCGGTATTGCACTCACACCGGCCACACCAGGTGAGGGCGGTGGAGAGCTGCTCTGGGCTCATCTCTTCTCGGGTCCTCTGCAGCCTGAGGGCGACCTCGCGGTAGCTCGGGGGCCTGTCCTGCGGTTCCTTCGCCATGAGCTGGGCGGCTAGGGAAGAGAGCCTCTGAGGATAATCTGGATTCAAGTCCCGAAGGTAAGGGGCGGGTTCCACGACGTGCTTCTCGATCAATGCGGCTGGAGTCTCGGCGTCGAAGGGGGGCCGCCCGGACAGGAAGTGGAACAGGCTGGCGCCGAGCGAATACAGGTCTGAGCGATGGTCACCAACCTCGCCACAGATCACCTCGGGTGCCATGTAGTAAGGGGTCCCAAGCATGCGGCCAGCGCGGCTGGGCTCAGAGGTGAGGCGCGCGAGCCCGAAGTCCACGATCTTGGCGCTGCCGCTTCGGCCCACGATCACATTGGCCGGCTTGACGTCTCCGTGGACCACTCCCAGATCGATGGCCGCCTGAAGCCCGGAAGCGATCTGGGCGAACAGTGCGAGCAGATGTTCCCAGCTGAATGGAACTCGTGTCTCCAGGATCGTGCCGAGCGGCCATCCCTCCACGAGCTCCATTGCGTAAAAAGGCATGCCCTCGTGGGAGCCGCTGTAGTGGACCCTAGCCACGTGGGGGTGTTCGATCCGTGCGGCTGTTCGCGCCTCCCGCTCAAAGCGCTCGACGACATGGGCTCGTGATGCGACGGTCTCGTGGATCACCTTGACCGCAACCTCCCGATCCAGCCGTGTATCTTGGCAGCGGTACACCTCGGACATGGCGCCGGCCCCCAGAGCGGCTAGCACTTCGTAGTGGGCGAGTCGGCTACCGACCAAGGCAAAGGCCACGCTGTCTCCTGCAGTCTCACGGATGCTCGGCCTGTGGGCCGAACGACGCTCCTTACTAGGGTAGCAGCGGGATCGACTCGGCTCGCGCTAGCGGCGGCAGCCGACCATTTCCACGGGCTCATCCTGGGCGAGAGCATAGGCTGACTCGGAAAGACGACCCATGCGTCGCATCGTGGCCAGGATGTCCTGAACCAGGGCCTGCCGGCCGGGAGTCACGCCTCGCGAATGGTAGTAGTCGTGGTACCTGCGTGGGGAAGGAAGTAGCGATGCCAGGAACGCGGCTTCTTCGGGCCGAAGGACACGCGGCGACCGACCGAAGTAGTGGTCTGCGGCGTCATGGATGCCATAGAGCCCAGGGCCCCACTCCGCAATGTTCAGGTAGATCTCCAGGATGCGATTCTTGGGCAGGTCGCTCTCGAGACGCCAGGCGATCAGAGCCTCTTTGAGTTTTCGCGCGAGGGTGCGCTCGCCCGAGAGGAACAGGTTCTTGGCGAGTTGTTGGGTGATTGTGGAGCCGCCCCGCCCCGAGCCTTCACGGAGGTTTTCGAGCAGCGCCTCTTTGAGTTCCTTGATGGAGAAGCCGGAGTGCCCAAAAAAACCAGCGTCTTCGGTGGAAACGACAGCATTGACCAGGTGTCGGCTGATGCGCTTGAGGGGCACATAGTGACGATTGCCCGGTCCGATGACGCGTACGGTGGGCTCCCCCCCTGGGCCTTGCTGGGGAAAGGTGTGCTCGAATGGCTGCCGCAGTCGGTCGACCTGGGAGGCCAGCTTCCCCGAAGCAAGCGCCATGCGAGAGAAGTCTCCTTCCCAATCCAGTCGCCACTTGCGTCGTTGGTGGAGTGGTCCACCGAGGCTCAAGACAAGGTCGGTGGTTCCTTGGATCTCCTCGGACCATCCCTGGGGCACTAGGTCGTCAGGAAAGCTCCGAAGGAGCTCTCCCAGCGGCAGGCGGTCGGCGTGGACCTCCACCCCAACCTGGGCCACTTGCTCTTCGAGACCGACCGGCCCCAGTACCCCATCGAAGGTGCCCCCGACGTTGGCAAGCTTCCAGATCCCCCGGTCGATTCGGACGGTTGGGTCGTCATCGTCAATCGAGATGGCTCCTTCGAGTTGCATGCGTGGAAATGTTGTCTTCTCACTTCCCAGGAAGGCACCACCGCCCTCGAGGTCTTCAAGGCTGGCCTCAAAGTCCCAGCTCCCGGTGGACTGCCAGCCGGCGTGTCGAAGCATTCCGGACAGCACGCCTCGGTCGACTCGCAGCCGACCATCCAGGAGCTGGGTCAACGGAGCTGAGATGGGCACGTCCTGCAAACGGATGGTGGCGTCGCCTAGGCCTGTCTCCTCCAGTGTTCCGTCCAGGCTGGCCACTCCGTCGGAGCCTAGAGACACAGCGACAGCAAGTCGTAGCGTGTCCTGCCGCCGGTTGACCTGTGCGTGGACCTCTGCGGCGACTACAACGCCATCGGGCCCGTGAATGGATGCACGGTCGACACGAATACTTCCGTTGTCAGCCAGTCGGCTAATGATCTGAGGAACGTTCGCTCCCCCTATTCCCGACGCGAGTGCTGCCGAGAACCGCTGGAATCGAAGGGCAGCGCGCTCGATCCGGATGCCCAGGGAGGGCGTGGGTTGGGGGTCTACGACATCAAGGCTCCCGTCGGCCTCGTCATGCGAGCCGGCCGTGTCGGGAAGCGTGGGCAGATTGCGCAGCCTCAGCTGCATTCCATCGGTCGCCACGTGTTGTAGGGGGGGCAGAGAACGCGACACGAGGGAGTCGGCAAACTCAGCTGTCAGATGGTTGTTGGCGAAGCCGAGCAGGGGGCCTCTATCGAGGACGCACGCCAGGTCACTGATGGCTACCTGTCGAGTGCTCAGAAGTTGCGCGCGTCGGACCCGACAACGTCCATCTACAGCTTCACTGAGGCGCTCTTCAACTTTTGTGGCGAGGTGCTCGCTTGCGGCCTCTTTGAGCTTGGGGAGTCCGGCCAGACCGGCCAGAAGGATGATGACCAGCAGCCCGAGGAGCGGTCTGAACCGAGCGCTCTTCAGAGTACGTTGTGATCCCGAAGCCATCTCACTGTTTGAACCAAGCCCTGCTCTAGCGACATTTCGGGAGCGTAGCCCAGGTCAGCCTGTGCTCGCGCGCTGTCGCACCACCAACCTGTGGAGAAGCTGGCCTTTACTTTGTCTCGGTTGAGCGCTGGAGCCTGTCCCCGCAGCCGTCCCGAGAGCTCGGTGGCGATGGCAGCGGTCCACGCCATCGCTCGGGGGGTGGGGACCGTGATCGCTTTCTTGCCGAGTGCTCGAGCGGCTTCGTGTCCAAAGCTGGCGATCGTGTGCTGACCTCCATCGGAGAAGAAGTAGATGCCCTCGCCGCGTGGATCACTGGGCTCCTTAGCTGCGATGTTGTTGTCGTCCCCTCCTCCACCGAGGACATGGTCCTCTGCATGGCTGGGTAGGGGCCGACCCTTTTCAGCAGCCAGGACAATGCCTCGCACCAGGTCATGTGGGTGGATCGCGGACATCCAGGTGTCCGAGAAGCCCGGGCGGGCGACAATCCGCCAGTTGGCGGACTGGATCATCTGGAGTACGTCCTGATCGCGAGGGCCATAGACCAGCGGAGGTCGCACGATGACGATCTCGAGCCCTCCTTGCTGAGCGGCCTCCCAAGCGGCCTTTTCGCCGCCCAACTTGCTCTTCCCGTACCAGGTGAACGGGGTCGGCCTGTGATGTTCGGCGCGGGCAACTTCCGGATGGGACTCGCCTGCTGCCTCAAGAGACGACACAACCACCACACGTCTCGGGCCAGGGCTAGCCCGTCGGGCTGCCTCGAGCACGTTGGCGGTGCCTTGCGCATTGACGGCCTGCAGGGTCGCTTCGTCGAAGGCTGCCGTGATTCCAGCCACGTGGTAGACAACCTCCACATCGGCCATGGCTGAGACCAGCGAGTCGATGTCGCCGACGCTCGCGTAGCGGTAGTCCACGTTCCGCTCCGCCAAGTTGTCTGTGTTGGAGGTCTTCCGCACCATCGCATAGGGCAGATCACCTCGATCCTGCAGGTACTCCACCAGGTGGCTGCCGATGAAGCCATTGGCTCCGGTCACGAGTGCGGTGGTCGCCATCAGAGCTGTGCCCCGTAGACCCGGTAGGTCTTGGTGTGCGTGCCGGCCATGGACTCAATAGCTCGGTTCACCATGTCGTTGTCTTCGAGTGTCCAGCCGATCTCTCCGCCCTTCCAGCCCAGACGGCTGGCCGCGCGGTGGGTCTCGACGAACAGGATTGAGTCGATACCGCGCCGCCGGTAGCCGTCCTTGATGCCCAGGACGATGAGCCGACAGTCATTGACCTTGGGGCGGACCTTCATGTCCCACAGCAGGCGGAACAAGCCAAAGGGGAACAGCTTGCCGTCGACCTTCTTCAGGATGGGGTTGAGGTTCATGATTGTGATGACGAAGGCTACGGGCTCTCCGTCGACCTCGGCCATGAGCGCTAGGTTCTCGTTGACGACCATCTTGAGGTCGGTGGCGATGTGGCGGAACTCCTTCTCGCTGACCGGAACAAAGCCCCAGTTCTTCTCCCAGGCGTCGTTGTAGATGTCGAGCACCCGTGCGACCTCGTCATCCCACCTCTTGAGGTCCATTGTCCGTACTGTGACCCGGTTCCTCTGCTGGATCTTGTCGGCGATTCGAGCCACCTTCTCGGGGATCGGAGTGGAGGTGCTGAGGTACCACTGGAACAGGTCCTTGGCCTTGGTCAGGCCGTACCCCTCTAGGAGAGTTGGGTAATAGGGTGGGTTGTACGGCATGTTCATGCCGGGCTCTGTGTCGAAGGCGTCGATGAGCGCGCCAGCCATGTAGTTGGTCGACAGGTCGAAGGGCCCCAGGACCGACTCGAGGCCCCTGCCTCTCAGCCAGGTCGTTGCGGCATCGAGGAGCGCATGGGCAACCTGGGGATCGTCGGGGGCGTCGAACATGCCGAAGTAGCCTGCCTTTTCGCCATGGAAGCGCTCCCAGTCTTCATCGTGTACAGCAGCAATCCTGCCTACGTCCTTGCCATCCTTTTGGGCAATCCAGAAGGCACACTCGGCGTGCTCGAAGAAAGGGTTCTTGTTGGTGTTTAGGTAGTCCCGGCGGTCCATCATCAAGGGCGGGACCCAGTGCGGACTCGGGTGGTGCTCCCGGTGGATGTACCACTGAACCCGGATGAACCGGTCGACCAGCTTGCGGTCGTCCAGGGAGACGGAGAGGAGTTCGACCATCGGGGCTCCAGGGGGCGGGGCTCGCGGGGGCGTCCTTCCCGGACGAGCCGCTAGATCAGGTTGGCCATCTTGCCGACTCGCTCAAACACATCGAGTGCTCGGTCGATCTGCTCGGCCGTATGGGTCGACATGAAGGAGGTACGAATCAGAGTTGCATCGGGCGCTACAGCGGGAGGTACGACCGCATTGGTGTAGACCCCCTCGTCCAGGAGGGTCTTCCAGAAGGGGAGCATGCGCATCTCTTCGCCGATGTAGATGGGCAGTACCGGGGTGGGTTGTGTCCCCACCGTATAGCCCAGCTGAACGAGGCCTTCGCGCATGCGCCCGACATTGGCGTGGAGGCGTTCGCGGGGCTCGGAGTCACGCTCCATGATGGTCAGTGCAGCCAGGGCGGCCCCCACGGAGGCGGGGGTCACAGAGGCCGAGTAGATGAGCGAGCGGCCATGATGCTTGATGTAGTTGATGACCTCTTTGGGGCCCGCCACGACCCCACCCAGTGACGCGAAGGCCTTGGAGAATGTGCCCGTGAGCACATCGACCTCGTCTTGCACACCGAAGTGCTCGGCAGTGCCGCGGCCTCCGGGGCCCATGGTGCCAATGCCATGCGCATCATCTACGAACAGTCGGGCACCGAACTTTTTCTTGAGCGCGACCAGCTCGGGGAGCGGAGCGAGGTCACCTTCCATGGAGAACACGCCGTCGGTGATGATGGCCGCATTCTTGTTGGGATTGACGCCCTCCAGCACTCGCTCGCAGTCCTCGACGTCGATGTGCTCGTAGCGCTTGATCCGGCAGCGGCTGATCATCACGCCTTCGTAGATCGAGGCGTGGTCCTGCGTGTCCATGACCGCCACGTCATCGCGCTGCAATAGCCCGCCCAGGGTCGCCAGATTGGTCTGATAGCCCGTGGAGATGACGGCCGCTGCTTCCATGTTGAAGAAGTCAGCAAGTCGCTCTTCCAGCTCCTCATGGAGCACGAGGGTTCCGTTGAGGAAGCGAGAGCCAGAGCAAGAGGTGCCGAACTTCTCCATGGCTGCTTGGGCGGCAGCCTTCACGTCGGGATGGTTGGTCAGCCCCAGGTAATTGTTGGAGCCGAGCATGAGCTTCGGGCTGCCGTCGATGACGACTTCCGTTGCTTCCGAGTTGTTGGATATGGTGAGAAAGTAGGGGTAGAACCCCATAGCCTTCGCGTCATCGCTCGTCGTAAATTCGCGGCAGCGCTTGAAAAGGTCGCCCATGGGCGCATTTCCCCCGTCAGAAAGGCGGTCGGAAAGTAGCGAAGGCATGTCATGGGGTCAAGGTGACGTTGACGCAGCATGCTTCCTGGTCTCGGGGTCGTTGGAGGGTGTGCCCACCCGAGGGCCCCGTGTTGCGGTCGTGGCTGTTGAGTCTTGTCCTTCTCGTAGTCGGCTGCTCCGGTGGCCCTGGGGATGAGAAGTCGTCGTTGGCTGGCCCGCCGAGTCCTTCGGAGTTGGTTCCTGAGCGGAAGGCGCCACCTGCGCCCCCATTGCCTGGTCCCGACCTTGCCTCCGTCTGCCCCGTGGAAGGGCGACTGGTGGGGCCGGACGGGCCGCTCTCCGGCCGCGAGGTGAGTCTCAGCCTGTCCGTGCGGCTCGAGGGTCAGCAGTGGACTGGAGTGGGCGAACGCACGGCCGAGTCCGATGGTGAGGGGAAGTTCGGGGTCGAGGTGCCGTGCGGTGCGCGCATCGACTTGTCGGTGCGTGGTTGGCAGTGGCGGAGTGCCCCGACAGTCTGGATGGCCGAGCCGGATATGGGGACCACTCGGGTCGCGCTGGCCCCCGAGAATACGGTTCGCCTCTTTGTTCACGGTGGTGAAGATCGGGTGCGGCCGAAGAACGTTCGTTTCTTTGCTCCCGGAGACACTATTGGCTTGCCAGTGCCTTACGAGGGGCTCGAGTTGATGGGTTTGAGTCTTCGCCGCCTCGCGGGCGAGATCCGAGCGGACGATCTGCCATCACGGAACTGGTACCCAGCACGCTCTGATGACTTGGAGGAGGTCGGCCCAGGGCGCTACGAGGCCGTTGTCGTGGTGGGAGAGGTACCCACCAGCTGGGTTTCCATGTCGCCTCGTGACTTTCGGGACGTGGGCGGAGTGCAATGCCTTGTGGACGCTGGTCGTGGCAAGGCCTGTCGGCGCGTGCAGGGGGTCTGGAACTGTGACTGTCCCGTGGGCTCTTCGGTGGGAGTCCATGCGAAGCGATGGGACGTCGGGTTTACTCGACCGTTGGATGAGACGGACCTGCACCTAGAAGGTCTTCCCGACGCAGTGGAGACCTGCCTCGACTTTGCGTCGGTGACCAGGACAGGTGCGACGGCGAGCTTCCGTCCGGGTGGTTGGGATGCCGGGCTGTTGGTGTCCGGGATGCCACGGCCCGTTCGCCCTAAGGAATCACTCTGCCTGCGGTTGCCCCGTGGCGAGTCGCTCGAGGTGCTACTCGACGAAGGCCGTGCTGGGCAGTGGCGCATCACGCCTCAAGGGAAGCGCGACGTGGCTCTGACCGAGGGCGGTGCGGTCTGGACATCCCAGTGATCGCCCGTCCAGCTTGTCCCGGTCCGTCAGTCTTTGACAGCCCCGTCCAGGATCCAGTCCTCTAGCGCTTGCACCTGGTCGCCGCTGAGCGGCGTGCGGCTGCCTGGTGGCATGGGGTCGCCGTCTCCTCCCACCTCTTCGTGTGTCCCGCGTACCTTGTGAAGAAGGTAGCTGGAGTCGGGCTCGCCGGCCTCGACGCGATTGAGGGATGGGACCTGGTCGGCGGGCTGGCCTACGAGGTTGTCGTAGGCCGCGTCGTAATCGTTGAGGTCGGTGAGGCCGGCTCGGATGTTGGTGGTGTGGCAGGGACCACATCGACTGGCCAGACTCGCCTGCACAGCGGTCCAGGTGGGCTCTGCGCTGACATCGTCGTCGTCCTGGACATCCGTTCCAGCGCTGTCGTCATCGTCGTCGGTCTCGTTGGGCGCCGGGCAGGCTCCAATCAGGAACCCGAGGAGCAGGAAGGGGAACAAGCGGAGCATGGTTTCACCTTTCGTCTGGTAAAGATGAAAGCATGATGGACCGTTATGGCAACCTTCCCGACCTCGATTCTCTACGATGTTTTGTGGAAGCAGCTCGGTTCTTGAATTTCCGAGCAGCCTCTAGAGCGGTCGGCTTGACGCCCGCTGCCCTGGGTCAGCGGATCCAGAGGTTGGAAGAGCAACTCGAGGTCAAGCTGTTTCACCGGACGACTCGGAAGGTCGAGCCGACCGAGGCGGCTCTCGCGCTCCTGCCCGCGGCTCGAAAGGCGCTGGACGCTGCCTGGGAGTGCGCACAGGCTGCTCGTGGCGACCTGGGTCCGACGGCGATTGACCTACGGCTCGGCACGCGCCACGAGCTCGGGCTGTCTTGGCTTACGCCCATGCTGTCGACGCTGCGGGAGGCGCATCCGTCCATCACCCTCCACTTGTACTTTGGCTCGGGGCCCGATTTGGAGCTGAGAGTGCGCACCCAGGAGATTGACTGCGCGATCAGCTCACGTCGTCTGGGGGACCCTCATCTGGATGGCATCAGGTTGCACCGAGAGGACTATCTGCTCGTGGCGGCTTCGTCGTTACTGGCGAAGAAACCCTTCGACGGGGTGGAGGATGCGAAGGGACATGTACTGGTCGATATCGGTGAGGAACTGCCGCTGTTCGGTTACTTTCGGGATGCTCCCGATGCGGAGCCCCTCGAGTTCGGCTCCTTTCGTGCCATGGGAACGATCGCGGCGATCAGGGCGGTTGTCTGTGACGGTCATGGTGTCGGCGTCTTGCCTGAGTATCTGATCCGCAGTGACCTCGAGTCAGGGAGGCTTGTCGCCCTGTTGCCTCAGGTGACGATGCTCCACGATTACTTTCGTCTCATTCACCGTCGGGATGACCCGCGCATCCCCGTGTTCCGAGCTCTGGCGGCGACAATGCAGGCCCAAGAACTGTGTTGAACTTGAGGGCTCCTCTCTGATGTCTCTTTCGCCGGTCCTCGCTTCTACACGGAGCTGGGCTTGTGAGGTCCGAGGGCATGAGTATGATTGCGCGCCTTGATTGCGGACTGCCCCGCTCTCGTACTCAGGTCTAGCCATGTCCGATGAGTCCCGCCCCCGATGGGCCTTGATTCTCGGTGCCAGCAGCGGCTTCGGTGCTGCGACTGCCCGGGCCCTTGCTGACGACGGTTTCCACATCTGTGGGGTCCACCTCGATCGTCGCTCCACCATGCCCCTAGCGGAAGAGGTCATTCAGGACATCGAGTCCCGCGGGGTGCAGTGTCGGTTCTTCAACGTGAATGCGGCGGACGCGACCAAGAGGGCAGAGGTCCTGGACGCACTCCAGGCGCAGTTTCAAGAAGATGGCGGACATCTCGTGGTGTTGTTCCACTCCCTGGCTTTTGGTTCCTTGCTCCGGTTCGTGCCCGAGGATGATGGAGGCGGCTCGGTGGTGTCCGAGAAGCAGATGAGCATGACGCTTGATGTCATGGCCAACTCGCTCGTCTATTGGACACAGGGGGTCGTTCAGCGGGACTTAATGGAGCGCGGCGGCAGGGTCTTTGCGATGACGTCGACGGGTTCCCACGAGGTCAGCCCCTCGTACGGGGTGGTCTCCGGTGCCAAGGCTGCGCTCGAGGCGCACTGCCGCCAGCTGGCCTACGAGTTGCTGTCCCGCGGGATCACGGTGAACTCCATCTGTGCGGGCGTGACGGACACCGCTGCGCTCCGAAAGATTCCGGGTCACGACAACCTCATACGCAAGAGTCTTGAGAAGAGCCCGATTGATCGGCTCACGCACCCCGAGGATGTGGGAGGAGCTGTTGCGGCGCTGTGCGACCAGCGGCTCTATTGGCTCACAGGCAACTGCTTGGGGCTTCATGGTGGCGAGGACATCATCGGCTGACTTGCTCGAAGTGGAGCAACTCTCCGAACTCGCACCCTGCTCGTCTTCGGTGGAGCCTTTTTCCAGCTCCAGGTCCCGATGACCGGAGGATCAGCAGTCGTAACGGCTGCCTTCGAGTCGGGCCCAGTCCGTGAGCACCTCGACACCGGTTTCGCTGACCAAGATGGTGTGCTCGAATTGGGCCGAGAGCTTGCGGTCCACGGTCTTGACGGTCCAGCCATCGTCCATGAGCTGAACCCGCCAGGTCCCCACGTTCACCATGGGCTCGATGGTGAACGTCATTCCCGGCCGGAACCGAGGGTTGGGTCCACGAAAGCGGTAGTGGGCGATCTGAGGATCTGTGTGGAATTCGCGGCCGATGCCGTGACCGCAGTAGTCGCGGACGACGGAGAAGCCCTCAGCATGAGCATAGTCCTCGATGGCGGCTCCGATGTCCCGGATGCGTCCTCCCGGCTTTACCGCTTGGATGCCTAGGTCGAGGCTCGTGCGAGCGACCTCCGTCACATGCCGGGCTGTGGCGTCAGGGTCGCCCACGTAGAAGGTCCTCGACGTGTCTCCGTGGAAGCCATTCAAGATGGTTGTTACGTCGACGTTGACGATGTCGCCGTCCTTCAAAACGTCCGAACTGCTAGGTATCCCGTGGCACACCACCTCGTTGATGGACGTGCAGATGGACTTGGGAAAGCCGCGGTAGTTGAGCGGCGCCGGGATCGCCTTGTGGTCGAGGATGTATTCCTTGCAGAGTTGATCCAGGCGTTCAGTGCTCATGCCCGCTTTGATGTGGGTGGACGCCATGCGCAGGGTGGCCGCCGCCAAGAGGGATGTCTCCCGCATAGCGTCGATCTCTGCTGGTCCCTTGATGTCAATGGCCACCGCGAAACCTCTTTGTGGTGCTTGAGGTTTTGTTCACTTACCGGAACCTGAGCTGCGGCCTCGGCCTCCGCGGCCTCTTCGGCGGTGACCCCCACCTCCATGGTTTCCACGGTCCCCACCGGATCGACGCTCTCCGCCTCGTCCTCGCCCGTGTCCCCCTTGCTTGCCGGACCGTTGGGAGCGTTCGTTGAGCAACGCGTCTACATTGTCGGGGTCTTCACCCTGGGCGATCAGTTCCTTTTTCGCCTTCTCGGTGCGATGCCAACGGAAGAATCCGCGGAGGGCCAGGGCCGTTAGCGCGTCGGCCTCGTCTCCTCGCTGACGCAGCGCCTTGGCCATGCCCAGGAAGCCTTCGAAGGCGACGCCCTCGCTCATGGCCTCGCGCATCTCGTCGAAGTGACGCTTGCTCCAGTGCTGCTCGGCTTCTTCGCGGCTCGGAAGGGTGCGCTTCTCGAAGACGATCTCGTACTTCTGTTCTAGGGTCCTGCGGCAGCTGAGTTCACGCCCTCCCACGAACGAGATCGCCACACCCTTCTTGCCGATACGGCCTGTTCGTCCGGTTCGGTGCAAATAGACCGCAGGATCCTCAGGGAGGGCGTAGTTGATCACGTGACTGAGATCGCTGATGTCGATGCCCCGGGCGGCGATGTCGGTGGCCACCAGGTAGTCGATCTCACTCCGCTTGATGCGGTTCATGACCCGCTCTCGGGCCTTTTGATTCAGGTCCGAGCTGAGCGGCTCGGCCACCAGTCCCTGGCGGTTGAGAAAGCGAGCGACGACCTCCGTGTCGCTGCGGGTGTTGCAGAACACGATGGCGCTCTCGGGATTCTCGACCTCCAGCACGTGCAAGAGCTGTCGTGGCTTTGGGTAATCGAGTGTCGTCTCGTAGAGCACGTGATCGATGGTGTTGGCGGTCCGATCCGTGTCGAGGCTCAGATAGATCTCGTGCGGGTCCTTGAGGAACCGCCCAATCAGTTGCTTCAGGCGCTCTTCCACGGTTGCTGAGAAGAGCAGGATCTGAGCCTCGTCGGGGAGCTCGCTCATGATCGATGTGACTTCTTCGTAGAAGCCCATGGACAACATCTCATCCGCCTCGTCGAGGACCCCCACCATGCCCTTGCCTAGCTTGAGGTTGCCTCGGCGGATGTGATCCCGGACTCGGCCCGGCGTACCGACGATGATCTCTGCCCCTGCGTTCAGAGCGTCGGTCTGTGGGCCGATCGCAACCCCTCCGTAGATGGACACGACCCGTAGGTTCTTGTCGCGACAGAGTAACTGGCTCTCTTCTGCAATCTGAATGGCCAACTCTCGTGTGGGACAGAGCACGATAGCCGCGGGCTGGTTGTAGCCTTCTGGAACGCGATTGAGTGTTGGAATCATGAAGGCTGCGGTCTTGCCGGTACCCGTCTTGCTGCGGACGATGAGGTCGCGCCCTTCCAGTGCGATGGGGATGGCCTCTGCCTGCACCGGGGTTGGGTGCGTGTAGCCCCGTTCACGGATGCCGCTCAGCACATCGGGGTGGAGACCCAGGTCGGACCAGTTGGCTTTAGGCTGTGGCGCCGCGGGCTCCGCGGCGTCTTGGTCGAAGTCAGCGGTGGTCGGGTTCGTTTCCGACGGGGATTCTGTGGGGTCGGTTGTGTTCATGGTGCGCACGCATACCGCCTGGGGTGTTGGATAGCAAGAGAACTGCTGCAAGCAGCGAGCGCCAGAGGTCCGGTTTCGCCTCCCCCTCGACGTTCAGAGAGTTGGCCTGCCCGGCACTTTGCCTGCTTGCGATCTAGACGAGATCAGAAGAGAAGCCTGCTCCCGTATCGGGTGCACTGCTTCGGTCCGTCTCGACGTCGCTGTCGTCATCTTCCGTGTGGAATAGGGTGTCGGGCTCTTCGGAGGCCGGCCCGAAACCTGCCGTCGTGAGCCCACCCTCGCTGACTCCTGCAAGCCTGCTTCGCTTTCGCTCGAGGGCATCTTCTCTCTTGGCCAAGACCTGATCGAAGTAGCGGCGAAATCCGTTCAGGACCTCGGGGTCAAAGCGGGAGTCTCGGCCCTCTTCCAGATGCGCTAGGACTTCTGCAATGGGCATGGGTTGGCGGTAGTGGCGCTCCCGGGTCAGCGCGTCGTACACGTCAGCCACCGCAATAATTCGGCCTGCTAGCGGGATAGCCTCCCCCTTCAAGCCCCAGGGATACCCTTTGCCATCCCAGCGCTCGTGGTGGCTTGCCGCCATGAGGGGGAGGTCTACCAGCTCCGGTGGAAAGGTGATCTTGGAGAGGATGTCGAAGGTGTACTTGGGGTGCAGTTGGACGTGCTTGTACTCTTCTGGTGTCAAGCTCGCTGGCTTCCGCAGGACGGCATCGTCGACGCCGATCTTCCCGTAGTCGTGCAGCAGGGCCGCGTAGTACACCCGGTACTGTTCGGCTTGGTCCAGGCCCATTGCTCGGGCAATGCCCACTGAATAGTGGGCGACGCGCGCCGAGTGCCCAGCCGTTAGGCCGTCGCGGGCGTCGATGCTGGCTGCAAGTCCGCGCATCATCGACTCCAGCATGACCTTTTGCCGCTCTTCCAAGTTGATGCGGTCAATGACCATTCCGGCCTGGCGACCAATGGCGACGAGCCAATCGAGCAGATCATCATCCTTGTCGCTCATGGCGTGCTGCGCATCCAGATAGAGCACACCGTGGATGTCGGCAGACGACGAGATCGGGACGGCGAGGATGGACCGCACGGACTGGAGCACCACTGAGCGTGAGCGCTCGAGGCGCTCGTCGCCGGGAGCATCCAGGGTCAGTAGACCTACTCCTTCAGTGAGGACTTGGTCCGTCACCGTTTTGATGGGGCGGAATGGCAACTCGGGCATGTCCGCGGTGCGCAAGCCGTCGGTCATTTCCGGCTCCAGGCCGACGGCCTCCATCCTCCCAGAGACCGTCGCATCTTCTCTCTTGCCCTTCACGCTCCAGACCCGTGGAAGGAGCCCTTCTCCCCCTTTGAGCAGGACCATGCCGCGCTCCACGGGCAGCAAGCGCATCACCTCATCGAGCAGCTTCTGAGCGAGATCGTCGGTCTTGCCAATGGGCAGCATCTCCGACGTCAACATGATGAGTGTGCGCAGCCTATCTTCTGTGGTGGTTCCCGCAGTCTGCGCCGCTACCCTGCCCTTGGAGACGGCCACTCGGGCATCGAAGGAGCCTGACGTGCTCAGGTATTGGGAGTCATCGAGGTCAAGGACCTTCAAGACCTCGGTCTTACTGTGGGCAGGGAGCTCATCGAACGTCTTGTCGACGTTCAGCGGCTTGAATTGCAGCAGTAGCCCATCGGGGCTGCCTAGATGCAGGCTGTCGCCTAGGCGCAGGACGTGCGCCTCCACTCTCGCCCCGTCCACGTAGGAGCCTGAAGTGGAACTCAGGTCTTTGAAGAGCACACCTTCGGCATGGGGCCACAGTTCTGCGTGCCGCCGGGAAATGTAGGGCGAGATGATCTGGATGTCGTTTTCCGGTGCCCGCCCGAGACGAATTGGCCCCTCCATGCCCTGTTCAAACAGACCAATGTGTTCCCGGCCTTCTGGGTCGAGAACGACGATGCGGGCCGATATGGTGCAGACGGTCACCAACCGATCCTCTCAGAGAGCCCGCGGTGCGACAAGCTTCATGGTCCCGGCGACTCCCAGTGTTCGGGAGTGTTCCTGCACTCATCTTGCCCCGAACAAGCCCGCCATGGTACGCCTGCGACCCTACAGGAGGTTCTTCGATGCCCCCTTCTTCTGCTCCGTTCTTCTGTGTCGCCGCTTGTTTCCTGACGGTGGCCTTGGTGACGCCAGCTATGGCTGAGAATCCGGCCCTCAGCATTCCGAGCACCCGTTACGAACTGGACAACGGCCTCGAGGTCATTCTTCACGAGGACCGGGCCACTCCCATTGTCCACGTGGAGCTCTGGTACCACGTCGGGTCCAAGGATGAGCGAGCGGGGCGCAGCGGCTTCGCTCACCTGTTCGAACATCTCATGTTCAACGGCAGCCTTCACTGGGACTCTGAGTACTTCACGCCCCTTCAGCCATTGGGCGCGCGAATCAACGGAACGACCAGTACGGAACGCACCAACTACTACGAGACACTCCCATCCAATGCGCTGGAACGTGCGCTCTGGATGGAGGCGGATCGCATGGGCTTCTTGTTGCCAGCCCTGACCCAGCGGAAGCTGGACAACCAGCGGGATGTGGTGCGCAACGAGCGAAGGCAGAACTATGAGATCGCCCCTTATGGTTCAGCGCGCAAGGTCATTGTGGAGAACATCTGGCCGGAGGGGCACCCCTACCACCACCTCACTATTGGGACCCACGAAGATCTGGAGGCCGCGACTCTCGACGATGTGCGCGACTTCTTCAACACCTGGTATAGCCCCAACAACGCGCCCCTCTCGGTTGTGGGCGACTTTGACGTGGACGAGACCCGAGCCTGGATCGCGAAGTATTTTGGTCCGATTCCCAGAGGTCCCGAGGCGCGTCCGGTGCGAGAGGCAGAGGCGCCGCTGCCCAAGAAGCAGGCGGTCGTCATCGAGGATGATGTCCAATTGCCGCGGCTCTATTGGGTTTGGCAAAGCCCTGCGTTCTTCGAGGATGGCGATGCTGCGTTGGATGTGCTGTCGTCCGTGCTGACCCAGGGCAAAGTGTCTCGCTTGCGGCGTCGACTCGTGTTTGAGGACCAGGTGGCCAAGGATGTCTCAGCAGCCCAGTACAGTGCAGGGCTCGGGTCGACCTATCGGATCGTGGCCACAGTGGCCGAAGGGCACACGGTGGACGAAGTGCGCCGCGCACTGGACGATGAGATCCAGCGAATCCTCGCAGATGGCCCCACCGAGGAAGAGGTAGAGAGGTCCAAGAACCAGTGGCGAAAGAGCTTCTACCAGCGGCTGGAGTCGGTGGCCGGGAAGTCTCGGATGCTTCAGTCGTACAACCACCACACCGGCAGCCCCGACTATGTGGCTCAGGATCTCAAGCGCTACGTGGACGTGACCGTCCAGTCCGTCTCCGAGTGGGCTCGGAAGGTCATGAATCCTGAGCACCGCTTGGAGCTCGTCGTGCGGCCCGGAGAGCCGGACGCTGAGGTCTCTGGCCAGGGGGAGGCCACACCATGAGAGCCTCTCGGACTGCCGCCATCGTTGCTCTGTGCTCCGCAGGGTTCTTGACCGCTTCTTGTGGCGGGCAGGTGCCCCCTTCCACTTCCGGAACTTCCTCGCAGGAGAGCGTCATGCCCGAAGTGTGGCCTGAGATGCCCGAGCCGGGCCCACCTCCTTCGTTTCAGGTGCCTGATGCGATCTCGTTCACCCTCTCCAACGGTATGCCCGTCACTCTCGTGCAGACCGGCAAGATCCCGCTGGTTCAGGCGCAGATGAATGTGCGGACGGGCTCCGCTGCCGATCCGGTGGGCAAGGAGGGGCTCGCGTCATTCTCCGCGGACATGCTGAACGAAGGCACGGACAGTCGCAGCGCCCTGGAGTTGAGCGCTGAGCTGTTGACCCTGGCTTCGTCCGTCTACGCCGGTGCAGACCTGGAAACTGCTTACCTGAGGCTCAGCTGTCTCGAGGACAAGCTCGACGAGACACTCTCGATTGCTGCCGACATGGTGATGCGGGCCAGCTTCGACAGTGCTGATGTCGAGCGCGTTCGCACGGAACGTCGCAACGCATTGATTGCCGCCAAGGACAACCTGCGCCGGGTGGGAGCCAGAGTCTTTCGCCGGGTTCTGTACGGCGACCAATATCTGGGACGCCCTACACGAGGTCGCCAGGATTCGTTGGAGCGCATCACGCCGGATGACCTCGTCCATTGGCATGCACGCGCCTGGGTTCCCGAAAACGCCTCCTGGGTCATTGTGGGGCGTATCTCGCCCGAGGATGCGAGAGAGCTACTGGAGCGGCACTTCGGCGGCTGGACAGCGGACCACTACCAACAGCACATGGCGCTTGACCCCGAGGCTCATTCAGGTGGCGTCCCGTCGGCGGCAGCCGTCGAGGTCGGTGTGGGTGAGCGGACGGTGTACTGGGTCGATCGGCCGGGAGCCGAGCAGTCCTACCTAGCCATTGGGCATGTGGCGCCGGCGTGGGATGCTGAGCTCCAGGCGGCCCGGGTCTTGGGCAACATGGTGTTGGGTGGGCAGTTCAGCAGCCGCCTGAACCTGAACCTGCGCGAGGACAAGGGCTACACCTATGGGGCTCGCTCATCGGTGCGCGGCTATCCTGGCGGCGGTCTCTTCATGGCCTCGGCATCCGTCAAGACAACGACGACGGCTGCATCGATTACGGAGTTCCTGAAAGAGATCGACGGCATCGTGGGAGACAGTCCCATCACTGGCGAGGAGTTTGTTGCTGTGCAGGGGCGCCTGATCCAGGGTCAGCCGGCTCGATACGAAGGCCTCAGTGGGGTTCTCGGCCAATTCGCTTCGGCTGATGCCCTCCAGCGTCCCGAAGGCTGGCTCTCTGGCTACGCCGATCGGATTGGGGGGGTGGTCCTGGCTGGCGCGCAGGAGCAGCTGCAGTCTGTCCTGAAGCCAGAGTCCCTGGCCGTGGTCGTTGTTGGAGACTATGAGGCTGTGGGGGCCGAGGTCGAGGCGTTGGGATTGGGACGGTTGGTCTTTCTGGATGATGATGGCGCCCCCGTCCCGCTCGGGAGTGGTGGTCCATGACCCGATGGCGGTACTCGAAGCCCCTGGTGGCCTCTCTCGGTCTCGCCGTTTTGTTGTGTGGTCAAGGGGAGGACGCCGGAGCCGCTGACCGCTACCTGTTCATCGAAGGGCTGCTCAACAAAGACGATACGACCGGGCGACGCTTGGAGCTGAGAGTCCTCCGAGCCGACGGCCAGTCCGCCCAGGCATATCGCGTGCTCTCCGGTTTGTATGTGGCTCGCGCGCCGTCTGATGACGCCTGGGACGAGGTGGTTGCTCCGGCGCTGGTTGCGGCGATGGACTCGCCGCGCCCCATCGAATCTCTGCGGTCCACTCTCTTGGGAATGGAAGACGCCTTGGTCGCCGGCCCCGAAGAGGCGGGAGTTCGTCTCACCTTTGATCTCCCCGGAGATCGAGGTCAGGGCTTCGTGTCCCTGGTCGCACCGGTGGTCATAGGGCCCGACTCGACTCGTACAGCCCACAGAGAGCCCAACCAGTTTGGTGTGCTGACGGGAGTCGCTGTGGATGAGGCCATGGGCGATCGGCCTGTACTCGAGGCCATCGGCTTCAAGAGTGCTCCCGACATGTGGACTGGGGATGACCTCCGTCGCCCCCGTACGAACCAGCTCCCTCAGGGCGGCATGGGTGCTTGGACCAAGTTCCGAGGCCGGTCCTATGCCGATGAAGAAGACGCGTCCCGGGTATCGGTGCCCGTGACGAGGACTATCGATAGAGCCGAATTCAACGCAGCTTCGATGCGTCCCTGGCCGGGAACGAGCAAGGACAAGGAAGGTGTGGGTGACTTGCTGGCTGCTGCCCGATACCGCACGCGCGTGGTCGATAGCGATGGCCGACTGTTGGATGCTCTCCGGTTGCCACACGAGGAACTGTATTGGGCGGACAAGCGAGTCAAGCATCCCACCCGGTATGGCATCGCAACCTTTCCAATTACCGCCGAGATTGACGAAGGGGAAGGCCTGGAGGTTCGAGAGGACATCCTGATCTTCGTCTTCTTCTATACGCCGCTGTTTCTGCCCTTCGATGGGGCGCACTTGTATGCGTCGACATCCCCCGAGTTCTTTGTGAAGGCGGTCCAGAAAGGGGAGCTGCCGTTCTTTGAGCGAGATGGCAGACCCTATTTCTATCGAGGTCATGTGGATCGATGGATCCGGGGAGAGGCCATCGAGCACAGCGACGACACCTATTCCCGCAAGCGTGTGGGCTCACTCATTGACGAGTGGGCCTCCAGCGAGAGCGACAGTCAGGTTGCGCGAGCCATAGAGCAACTGGGGCGTAATCCAGCCAATTGGCCGGTTCGCTTGATTGAGCGTTATGAAGAGGAAGAACGGGCTTACAAGGTCAACGTCGTTACGGAGGATTTGGCTTCCTGGCTACACCAACTCAAGAGGTCTATTGAGCCGGATGTGGAGTTGTTGGATCCGGTGTGGACCCTGTCCTACAGCGGTGAGGCCGCGTCGGTGAACCTGGGTGTCGTTCTCTCTGGTGGCAGTGTGGAGCTCGAGCCCGGCGCCGGGCAGGTGGCCTCTATGGAACCGTCCGAGGCGCCCGTGCGGCGTAAGGCCAGAGACTCCAAGGAGGGTGAGAGAAGGTCTGGTCAGGAGCGCTCTCGGCGGGACTCGGAGAGAGACGAGGAGGCTCGCCGTAGGTCTCTAGAGCGGCGAGAGGAAGAGGAGCGTAGGCAAGAGAAAGAGCGTCGACGTGCGGAGGCTGAGCGGAGGCGAGCGGCAGACCGGAGGCGTGCTGAGGCGGACCGGCGTCGTGAGATGGAGCGCCGCGACGCCGAATATTCTCGCCGCCGGGAAGCGGAGGAGAGGCAAGCGGAGGCTGAGCGGCGACGAGAGAGAGAGCGCCGGCAGGCTGGAGAGGACCGGCGTCGCACCTCGGGCAGTGGAGGGCGCGCTGATCGTCGGAATGAGGAGGAGGAGCGTAGTCGCCGCGCCGAAGAGGAAGCTCGTCGCCGCGCAGCCGAACGTCGTGTGGAGGAGGAGCGCCGACGGGAAGCGGAGCGCCTTGCTGCCATAGAGGCCGAGCAGAGAGGGGTGGACCTGGCGATCTCGGAGGTCGTCGTGGGGACCGTGCAGGAGGGCAAGCCCTATCTAGTTACTCGCTACGGTCGCTCGATTCCCGTCAAGGTGAACTTCAATGTTCGGTCTCTGTCGAGCGCCAAGAAGGTTCGGGTGGTCGCACAGGGGCACGACGCCTTGGCTCAGCCAATCCAGGACTTTGTGGCGCGCAGTTCGTCGGTCTCTCTGCGGGAGGGAGAGAACTCCATTACGACGTATCTGAAGGTTCCCTCCAGTCTCTCCAGAGCGAAGGGCTCCTTTCGAATCTTGACCCACTTGGAGGTGGATGACTCTGTGGTCCCGGGGGAGGTGGAGGAGTTCATTCATCTAGGCTCTCCGGTGGTCCTGCATTCCGCCGAACTAGACCCCTCCGTGGTCGTTCCCGCGGAAGAGGTGATTCTTCTGGCAGATCTCCAATTGGGAGGTTGGTCGGTCTCGGACACGGTCAAGCTCCAGGTGGACATCCAGTACTACGTGGCGGGCACCTCGCACACGGACAGCTTCCCCATTGCCCAAGGGATCGGCTTCCACGAGATGGAGATGGATCTTCGGGTCCCTGAGGGCCTCCCCCCGGGAGATGGGTCCTACACGGTGACGGTGACAGCCTCTTCAGGCCACAAGTCCAGCAAGAAGGGGAGCTTGCGGGTCTTTTCCTCGGAGCTGGTTGCTCAGGGCGAGTCGTTGATCACGCCAGGGGCGCGGAGGCGCATTGCTGATGACGAAGAGGATGAGGTCCGCGCGGCCGTGCAGAAGGCGCGCTCGGAAGGCACCCTCGTCGAGCGCAATCGAACGCTCGTACTCCGAACCGAGACGGACAGCGCCGATGCCGACATCTTTGATGACGAGTTCGATATGGACGACTTCGGCTCGGATGCGTTGCCGCCGTCCTCGACAAGAGGGGCGTCTTCCTCGCAACTAGAGATGGACGATGATTTCGATGAGCTGCCCCCAGCACCGGCGGTTGAGCCCGAGTCCAAGCCGTCTGAGTCGAGGCCTGCGGAGTCGTCGCAGTCGAAGTCTCGTCAGACGCTCCGTCGCCCTGAGGAACGTGAGGATTCGCGCCGGTCCCGACCTCGCACAGCTCTCGAGAGGAAGCGTGCAGCGGAGCGTCGCAAGAAGCGTGCAGTTGAGGCTCGGTTGGCTGAAGAGAAACGCTCGCAAGAAGAGGATGCTCGGGAGGCGGAGGCGGAACTCCAGCAGGAGCAGGCTGACCGTGAGGCAGCCGAGGCTGCTGCTCGAAAGCGCGCGGCAGATCGAGAGAAGCGAAAGCAAGAGAAAGAACGTCGCAAGAAGCTCGCAGCTGAGGCTCGGTTGGCTGAAGAGAAGCGCTTGCAAGAAGAAGAGGCTCGCGAGGCGGAGGCGGAGCGCCGGCAGGAGCAGGCCGAGCGTGAGGCGGCCGAGGCCGCTGCTCGGAAGCGCGCGGCAGTTCGACAGAAGCGAAAGCAGGACGAAGAGCGTCGCAAGAAGCAGCTGGCCGAAGAGCGCGAAGCGGCTCGTGCAGCGAAGAAGGCCAAGAAGGCTAGGGAACGCGAGGCAGCGGCTGAGCTGGAGCCTGAGGCCGATGCCGTCGAAGCGGATGAGGGGGTGGATGAGCAGAGTGGGGATGAGGGGGGCTTCGAGGACGAGGAGCCCGCTGCCAGTGATCTAGAGGACGATGCTTCCGAGCCGATGGGGGAGGAGCCTGCCGAGCCGGCTGAGGCCGCGGACGAGGTGAGTGAAGGAGTCCAAGGAGCGGGTCTGGTCAACGAGGCGCCTGACGAAGACGAAGGCAGTCAGGCTGGCGACGGAGTGTCTTCGGCTGAAGAGGCTGTCGTCGACGACGACGACGACGACGATCTGTTCGAGGACGACGATCTGTTCGAGGATGACGATCTGTTCGAGGAGGATGAGCCGAGCGCGTCTTCGGAGAAGCCCAAGAAGGCGGCGAATTCCAAGAAGGCGGCGAAGCCCAAGAAGGCGGCGAAGCCCAAGAAGGCGGCGAAACCCAAGAAGGCAGCGAAGCCCAAGAAGGCAGCGAAGCCCAAGAAGGCAGCGAAGCCCAAGAAGGCAGCGAAGCCC
>PBPL01000109.1 GCA_002724675.1 Deltaproteobacteria bacterium
TCGTCGTCGTCCCCGGAGTCGTCGTCGTCGCCGGTGTCGTCGTCGTCGCCGGTGTCGTCGTCGTCGCCGGTGTCGTCGTCGTCGCCGGTGTCGTCGTCACCTGCGGAGTCATCATCGTCCACAAGATCTTCGATGCAGCCTGTCCCGAGAAGAGCCAGAAGAAGCGCGAGGTGAAGGGCGAGGAGGTGACGCAACATAAAAAACCCTGAGCGAACAGTGTACCTGTTCAATTTAGCTTCTGGGGATATTGATGTTGAAGGCCTGGAACAACACTCAGTGCGTGCCGGTTCCCGTCATCTTCTCCACCAGAGTCTTTAGCCCCTGGATGGCGGTTCGCTGGAGGTAGAAGTCGAGGCCTCGGAGACCCCCTAGTTCCTCTCCGCCACCTGCTCGCCCCGGTCCGCCGTGAATCATCTGTGGCAGTACCGTCCCCGGCCCAGGAGAATGGTCAGCCACCTTGCTGCTACCGATGTGAAGCCGGCCGTTGTAAGGCGCGAGTCCCAGAGCAACCTCCGATGCGAACCGCTTGTCATCTGTGTAGATGGATGCGACGAGCCCGCCTTGTCCAAGGGAGACGCCATGAACCGCTTCGGATGCAGTGCCGGAGTAGGGGATTAGAGTCTGTACGGGTCCGAAGACCTCGAGGGCGTGGACCACACAGTCGTCGTGGATCCCCTCGGCCTCAAGCAGCGTCGGGCCTACGAAATAGCCCTTGCCATCATCAACGCCCTCTAGGTCACCGCGTCCGCCATCTCCGTGGATGAAGCGAGCTCGTTGGGCGAGCCGTGCAATCCCTTCGCGTACATCCTTGAGCTGTGAGGCGGTTGCGAGGGGCCCCATCCGCACACCCTGCTGGGCGGGGTTGCCGACCTTGACGCGCTTGATCTCTTCCACCAGGTCGTCCCGGACGCCCTCCAGAAGATCGTTGGGCACGAAGATGCGTCGGATCGCCGTGCACTTCTGGCCAGCCTTCTGGGTCATGTCCCGCGCGGTTTCCCGCAGAAAGAGGTCATAAGCGGCTGCATCGCGGTCGATGTCAGGACCGAGTACGGCAGCGTTCAGGCTGTCTGCCTCTACGTTGATGCGGACTCCGTTGCGAACGAGATTCTCTCGAGTCCGGATCCACGTTCCCGTGTCGCTGGACCCCGTGAATGCCAACACGTCCTGCGGGCCCAGGTGGTCCAGTAAATCGCCGGGGCGTCCTGCTACCAGGGAGAGCGCGCCGTCGGGGAGCACTTGGTCATCAACCAGGATCTGGATCATGCGTTCGGTGACGATGGCCGTGCTGGTCGCAGGCTTGGTCACAACGGGCATGCCCGCAAGCAGCGCCAGTGCAGCCTTCTCGCCAAATCCCCAGGCAGGGAAGTTGAATGCGTTGATGTGCACGGCGACCCCGTGTCGTGGGACCTTCACATGACAGCCGATGTATCTGGGATTGGCTGCCAGTTGCTCAACGCCCTCTTCGAGGAAGAAAGTAGCGTCGCCCAGCTGCCGCGCGAGCTTGCCGTAGTAAGCCAGAGTCCCAGTTGCCCCATCGATGTCGAACTTGGCGTCGCCCCGTGTGTTGCCCCCGCTCCGGGTGGACAACTCCAAGAGTTCATCCCTATGGGCGTGGAGCGACTTGGCCATTGCCGATAACAGCGCTCCCCGTTGACCGAAGTTGAGCTCGCGAAGGGCGGCTCCCCCCTTGTCTCTGGCGAACTCCAGCGCTCCCCGGAAGTCGAGACCGGCTGTCTCTGCCTTTGCGAGGACTTCCTCTGTCGTGGGGTCGAACAGGGGGCTGCCCTCACCCGAGCCAGCGCACCACTGGCCACTCAAGTAGCTGTTCAGAACACGGGTCATGGCCTACCTCACGTAGGGGTCGTCGGCGAACTTCACGTACTCAAAGTCGAAGCTCTGATGGTTGATGCCGCGCTTGGGGGGGGCGATCCAGCTAGCGATCTTTCCGGGTTCGTAGACGGGCTTCATAAGGGACTTGACGTACCGCTCGTCCTCTTCTGTAGGCAGCCAGTCCTGGACCTGCTGCTCCCACTCTTGGGCGGAGAGTAGATTGCCCTCGGGGTCATAGTGATGGCTGGACCAGATGCCCTGTGCTCGATGGAAGCGTTCGTGGGGCAACGTGATCTGGAAGTCGATGCCGGCGGTGGCGAGGATCTTGTTCCACTTGTCGACGCCTCGCTGACAGTCTTCCTTGTAGCCGTCCCTCAAGATTAGGTTCATCGCTCGGCGAAGCGGGATCTCCTTGGACTCAACCGCGCCTGTTGTTCCCGGTGCCGCGGCCTCGTACACACCTTCTAGCGCGACGTGGTCCGTGATCGTCTTGTCGGCTTCTTCTCGGAAACGTCCCTTGAGCCCTGCGGCGAAGTACGTGGCGGCATTGCTGCTGTCTTCGCCCCCGAAGAGGTCCATGGACACGGAGTACCAGCGATTGACGTAGCGCTGGATCAGGTCGAGGGGAAGTCCACCCAGGACAGTGACGTCTTCGGCTGGGGCCTCCTTCATCAGCTCGCAGGTTCGCTGCACGATCCTTCGCATTCCGGTCTCACCCACGAACATGTGGTGTGCCTCTTCTGTGAGCATGAACCGGCAGGTCCGGGCCAGTGGATCGAAACCGCTCTCCGCAAGCGCCCCTAGCTGATACTTCCCGTCGCGGTCGGTGAACATCGTGAAGCAAAAGAAGCTCAGCCAGTCATCGATCGGCTCGTTGAAGGCTCCCAGGATGCGTGGGTTGTCTACGTGTCCAGAGCGACGGACGAGCATGTCTTCGGCTTCTTCGCGTCCGTCTCGTCCGAAGTACTTGTGGAGCAGGTAGACCATGGCCCACAGGTGGCGGCCTTCCTCAACGTTGACCTGGAAGAGGTTACGTAGGTCGTAGAGGCTGGGTGCGGTATTTCCCAGTTGACGTTGCTGTTCGACGGATGCGGGCTCGGTGTCGCCCTGGGTGACGATGATTCGGCGAAGCTCAGTCCGCCAGTCCCCTGGGACTCGATCCCAGGTGGGCTTGCCCAGCTCGTCCCCAAAGGGGATAAGCCGGTCCTCGGCCCCGGGAGTCAAGAAGATCCCCCATCGATAGTCCGGCATCTTGACGTGCTCGAAGTGGGCCCAGCCACTGGGCTCTACCGATACGGCCGTGCGCAGGTAGATGTCATCGGCCTGGAAGCCGTCGGGCCCCATGTCTACCCACCAGTCGATGAAGTCCGGCTGCCAGGCCTCTAAGGCTTTCTGGAGCTTTCGGTCTTCACTGAGGCCGACGTTGTTGGGAATCTTGGCGTCGAGATCGATCATGAGAACTCCGAGGTTCAGGTCCGGTTGAAGTCGAATTCGGCCGTCTCGGGTTGGCCGTAGAGGGTGAGTGCTCCCTTCGGGCCGACCGCATTGGGGCGCTGGAAGATCCAGTTCTGCCACGCCGTCAGTCGCCCAAAGATCTTGGTCTCCAGCGTCTCGGGTCCAGCGAAGCGCAGGTTGGCCTCCATGCCAGTGAGTGCGTCCGGGGAGAAGCTGGCTCGTTCCTCGAGCAGGAGGCGAATCTCATCTTCCCAGTCGATGTCATCGAACGCATCGGTCACCAGCCCCAGGTCCATGGCCTCGTCTGAGTCGAGCTGCTCGCCCACGCGCTCCTGCGCCGTCCCCACTTGCTCTGGTGTGCCTAGGAATCGGGTCTCGAGTCGAGTGATGCCGTTGCTCATGGGCAGCAAGCCGAAGTTCATGGGAGAGAGTCCGATGTTCACACCCTCTTCCTCGAAGACGTAGGAGCGGTCGGCTGCCAGCGCCAGTTCGAACAGACTTCCAGCGAAACAAGAGCTCTCTTCGACGAGCGCGAAGAACGTCTTGGCTGTCAGGTCCAGCCGCTTCAGAACGCGCTTCATGTTGAGGATGACCTCGTTGACGAACCAATCCTCCTTGTGGTTGTGGAGGTCCTCGTCCAGGGCGAGGACCGTGTCCACGCTTCCTTGAGTGTGTAGCGTCACGAGGTTGATGCCAGGGTAGTTCACGCGCAGGCGGAGCAGAGCATCGTCGAATTCGCGAAATGCCTGCAGGGGCCACCAGCTAGAGCCCAGGTCGCGGGCTTGGGCGGGAATCTTGGGGAGTGAAGCTGGTACCCGCAAGGTGAGGCTGGCCGTCCGGTCCATCTCTCCCAGCTCGAGGGAGACGTGCTCGTAATTGAGACCTGTCTCGGTGACTTCGACCTGCACGGGTTCGAGCACGATGCCCTTGCGGTCCGTATGCCCCTCGCCTGCGATGGCCTCGGCTCGCTCCTGGATGGCCTCGTCGAACTTGGAGGGGGGATAGATGCCGTCTACGAGTCCCCATTGAACGGCTCGCTTCCCCTTGATGCCCTCGGCGAGTGTGGAGAAGACATCCGCGCGGTCGCGACGGACCTTGCGCTTGTCGACGACTCGTGTGAGGCCGCCCGTCCCGGGGAGAACACCGAGGAAGGGCACCTCTGGAAGCGCCACTGCCGAGCGCCTGTCATCGACTAGATAGATCTCCTCACAGGCCAGGGGCAGCTCGTAGCCGCCGCCTGACGCCACGCCGTTGAGGGCAGCAATGTAGGTCTGATCCGAGTGGGAGGTGGCGTCTTCGATGTAGAGCCTGGTCTCGTTAGTGAACTTGCAGAAGTTCACCTTGAAGGCATGGCTGGAGCATCCGAGCATGAAGATGTTGGCACCGGAGCTGAAGACACCGTCCACGGCAGACGTGATGACGACGCACTTGACCTCTGGGTGTTCGAATCGCAGGCGTTGGACGGCATCGGCGAGCTCGATGTCGACTCCCAGGTCGTAGGAGTTGAGCTTCAGCACGTAGCCATCTCGGAGCCCCTCTTCTTGGATGTTCAGCGCCAGTCGAGCGACAGGCCCGTCCAATTCCAGCCGGAGGTGTCTGTAGCGATCCGGGTGAGTCTGGAAGTTGATCGTTGGAGGTGCAGTGTCGGTAGGTGTGCCCATGGTCGGCCGAACATAGAGAGTTGCGAACGAAATTGCAAGATAATGCTTCTCTTGTGGAAATAGAGGCAATATATTGCACCATCATGGGTGAGGTCGAAACCAATGTCCTGTTGAGTCGAATCGGTCGGCGCGTGCGCGCACGGCGGGCTGACTTGGGCATCACGGCCAAGGAACTTGCCGCGCGCTCTTCGCTTAGCCCGCGCTTCGTGTCCCAATTGGAAGCTGGCCGCGCCAACATCGCGATCGGGCGCTTAGCCGCGGTCGCCCGTGCTCTCGAGATGTCGCTGTCGCTCCTGGTAGATGAGGGGGGCGAGGGCGGAGGTGAGGATGCTGTCATCGTTGCGCTGTTGGGGCTGCGTGGCGCAGGAAAGACGACTCTTGGTCGCCAGGCTGCGGCTCGGAAGGGGCTCCCTTTCGTGGAGTTGGATGAGGTGATCGAGGAGACGGCCGGCCTGAATCTCGCGGAGATCTTCTCTCTGCATGGTGAGAGCTACTACCGTCGACTGGAGCTGCAGTGTCTCACCGAGCTTGTCGGTCAGAGCAGGTCTCTCGTGGTCGCCTTGTCCGGTGGTGTGGTCCAAAACTCGGATGCGTTTGAGTTGGCCCGCCGCAGTTGCACCACAGTGTGGCTGCAGGCGCGCCCCGAGGACCACATGGCTCGGGTGGTGGCGCAGGGAGATCGCCGGCCCATCAGCAATCGCGGGGACGCGATGTCTGAGCTCCGAGCCATCCTGAAGGGCCGTGAACCTTTGTATCAGCTGGCGGATCACCGGGTGGTTACCTCGGGCGTGCCGCAAGACGCGGCCCTGGATGCTCTCAGCGCATTGCTGGGTGCTGCGGTCTAGCTCGGGGTCTTCTCGGCCACGGTGGCGTCCGCATCGGTGCGGGAAACCTAGGCTTGCACAGCCTGGGCTGGAAGGAACTCCACCGGATACACTCTTGTGATGCAGCGCGCCCATCTCTTGATCAGCGGTCGAGTTCAGGGTGTCTGGTATCGGGCGAGTACTCGTCAGCAGGCCGAGGCCCTCGGTCTCGTGGGCTGGGTCCGCAACCTGAGGGACGGGCGCGTAGAGGCCGTCGCGGAGGGGCCGCGGGGGCAACTAGATCGGTTGGTCGAGTGGGCCCGAGAGGGACCTCAAGAGGCTCGTGTGGTCGAAGTGGCTGTGACCTGGGACGAAGCTTCGGGGGAACCGCAGAGCTTCGAGGTGCTGCCCACTGCCTGAGCGCTGGAGTTCGCTCGAGTCCCGGACACGGGGGAACGAGTCAGCGCTGGCGCGAGTCTGCAATCACCGCGTCTTCGGCTTCGAAGGTGTCGTCCATGCTGAGCCGAAGGGTCCCACGGATGATGTCTGGATCTGTGATGCCGGGGATCTCGGTCTCGGACCACATGACCTGGTAGCGGTGGACCGTGTCATCGGAGTTCTCCATCCAGATGTCGATGGCGTAGGACTGCCAGAGCACAGTCCCTGGCGTTTCCGATTCGAACGAGTCAGCCATCCAGGAGCGGGCGACGATGGCCCGCCTCGCTTCCTGGGTGTCGGTCTCGCTGATCTCGGTCCAGCGGAAGCTCTTGAAGAACGACATATGGACCGACATCAGCGGATTTTGACGGATTACATCGGCTGAGGTCTGCAGCATGTCGCAGTCCTGAGTGACGAAACATGTGGGATCATCCACGTTGAGAAAGTAACGGGTGTATTCGGGGGCGGAGGGTTGAGCGGGCGCCTGGTCCTCGCGAATGATGAGGGCGGCGTGGTCGGTGATGGGCCACGGGCTGTGATAGGCCAGAGCCACGTTGACGGTGTCCAATAGAGAGCGACCAGCCGGACGCTCAACCTCGATGACATCCTCCTCCTCGAGCCCTGTGGGGGCCGAGGCTCGATCTCCGAGTTCTCCGTCGAAATCCATGGCCTGGACGAACTCATCCAGGTTGGTAATTCCGGCCTCCAAGACCTCGGGGTCCTCCGCGTCCCACTCCCGGTACATGTAGCGGTTCAACTCGGAGAGGTCCTCGGGGGCCTCGGGGGGGGGCGTACAGCCCAGTGTCCCAGTGGCCAGAAAGCCGGCGGTGATCGAGGTCACCATGAGCCGTAGGGGGCGCAAGCTGGCCACGGTTCGAAGGACGTCGCCGATCACCCGCCACCCCCGGACAGGGCCTTGCTGAGCGCTAGGACTGAGTGGGTTGTTGCCACGAGTGGGTCGTCCTCATTCTGGAGTCTGTTCTTGTTGAGCCAACTACCATCGCTCCGTTGCTCGTCCGCAATGGCGGTGACCATGGCATCGCGCCAGCCGACGGGCCCTCCCAGGATGTGAAAGACACAGCTCGCTCCTGCTCTATAGTAGCCCTTGAGGGCCTCGCGGAAGGCCTGAAAAATCTTGCGTCCAATACCGGGATTCTCGTGGGGTTGGTGCATGGTTCGCAGCACCTCGACACCGCGCAGGACCTCCGGATGGTTCGGTGGGTAGCCGAGAGCCAGGAGGGCAAGGAGCCCATCTGTGGTGGCTGATCCATAGCCCATGGGGGTCCCATCCAATTTCTCGCCCTTGTTCAGTCGGGCTAGGACTGGGCTGTAGATGAAGCCTCCGCGGGGCCCCTGGCAGCGCAGTACGAAGTCCCGGGCGAGAAGGAATGCGCTGCTGTCGCGTTCGTAGCCACAGGAGTGGAGAGCCTCTAGACAGCGTCGCGTCATGGACAGATCCACATGCCCGGGCTCGGGTGGCACCCTCGGAGCCTCGCTACCCATCCCCCATCCGCCCAGAGCAGGGTGACCGTCCCAGCCTCGCTCGGCCTTGAACTGTTGGCTCTCCAGCCAGGCGATGGCGGGAGCCCAGTTCTGTTTCCACTGGGCGCGTTGCATTGTGGCAGCGCAAGAGAGCGCCATCGACGTGGCGTAGCAGGGGTAGTCAGGGATCTCGCGCTCGAAACCAATGGCTCCTCGGCGATCAAGGCGTCGCAGGAGATTGTCCATGGCTCGGTTGGCTCGGGCTTCATCGATGGGAACGACCTCGGCGGGCACCTGGAGCAGGGTCAGCAGAACAAGAGGCGTGGTCGACTGGCCGCTCTTCAGCACCTCGTAGACACGGCTGGGGATGCCCCCATCGTCGGCCTGCTGTCGCCACAAGAAGTCGATGGCTGCTCGAAGGGACTCGAGCCCCCTCGTGCGTGCTTGTGAACCCAAGTTGTCCCGAGCGGGTTCGGGGGCAGGTGGCAGGGGCATGTCTGGCCCTGTGGGAGGCTCTTCTTTCTTGCAGCCAGAACTCGTGGCATTCAGGCACAGGGCCCCTGCGGCCCCCGTGACAACACAGAGCCCGTGCACAGCTTCTCTTCGGCTCAGTCCTTGTTGTGACTGGGGCACAGCAGGTCTCTTGGCTGATTTGAACTTGCCCATGACCGCATCATCGCACCAACCAACACCTTGACGCGCACCCCTTCGGTCGGAAGGATGGCGCCGCTTCTCCTCCCGGCTTGGCTTGGAGGGCACCGTTGAACTTCCACTTGAGGTCCTCACCATGCGCTCTGCAAGTCTCTGGATACTCGTGGCGGCGCTGGTCTCGGCTTGTGGCCCACAGCCCCACTCGTGGCCCGAGCCTGATGCCTGGGGCCCCCTGTCCGGTCCGGGTGGCCCTACCCGTTCTTTTGGGGAGGGCGAGCTTTGGTCGCACTGTTCTTACTTGGACGGTGGCGAAGAGGACTATGACCACCACAACTTCGTCACCATGCACGATGGGTACCTCATTCTGCCGTGGGCGCCGGAGCACTCACATGGAGGCATCTCGCTGTTTGAGTTCGATGATCCCTGCGCACCGGTGAAGGTGGGAGAGACGTTCAACACGGGCATCCGCGAGTCGCACAATATGGGCTTCGCGCGCATCGATGGAAGAACGTATGTCGCTGTCAATCACCACGGGGGCCTCTACGAGGATGAGATTGTCGGGGGTCTGCAGATCTGGGACCTGACCGATCCGGCGGCTCCAACGCACATCTCTGACCTGCGACTTCCAGGCTATCTGTACCCAGACGCCTACGCCCGGGTGACTCTGTCTGTGTTCTGGCAGGGCACGACCATCTATGTCGCCGGTGCTGACAATGGCGTCTGGATAGTGGACGCCTCGGACCCCGCCGCGCCGATATTGTCTTCGCAACACATCTTCACCCCGCCGCTGCGTGTGGGGGCGGTCCACGCGGTGGGGAATCTCGCCATGGTTTCGACTGCTGAAGGTGCGAGGACCTTGTTGCTCGATATCTCGGAGCCGGAGACGCTCGACTTGTTGCCCGGTGGGGAGTTCTTGGTCAGCGATCGCGAGGGTATCCAGCGGGACTACTACTTCGCCAACATTGGCGGTCGCTATGGGCTCTTTGCTCGCAAGGAGAGTGGGGGAGGCTTCATTGCTTACGATCTGTCGGAGCCGACCTTCCCGGTCTTCGCGGGCGACTTCCACAACGCCGATGGCAACGGTGGCTACGTCTTCCGGCACCAAGACCATCTGTTCGTGGGCGACTCCAACTTCGCCTCGGTGTTCGACGCTACCGACATTGCGGCCGCAGTGGAGGTGGGGCGTGGTCAACTCGAAGGTGATCTCGACACCGTGACACCGGTGGGCAACGTGATGGTGTTGGCCGTCGACAAGGGAGCGGAGCCGGGCCAGGCAAGCGCGGTGGTGCCGTACCTCGAGGAGCCGGACGTGAGGGGGCCGAGGGTCGAGCTGCACAGCCCTGCAGATGGCGACATCTTTCAGGGGACCGGCACTCGGATTGGCCTCTCCTTTGACGAGATGGTGGACTTCGCGAGCGTTTTCGAGGGGTCCTTCCGGGTGGCGGATGCTTCGGGACAGGCTGTGCCGGGACTCTTCACGGGCCAGGAGAACATCGTCAACTTTTCACCGGAGGAGCGGCTGCAGGACGACACGACCTACGTCGTGACGATTCCCGCGGGAGGCATCGTCGACTTCAACGGAAATCCCACAGAGGACGAGCTCACTTTCCGGTTCTCCACCGGTGCTGAGGTGGAGGTGCCTTGAGTGTGGCGCTGGTGCTTCTTGTTCATCGCCTTGATCGGCTGCGGTGGCGACTCGGTTCCCAGTGAACTCATCGCCGTTCCGGGCTCGGCGGTCACTGTAGAGGTCGGCTCGGAGGTCGTGTTCGACGCGACCGGCTCGGAGGGTGCCGCGTCCTACCACTGGGTGTTTGGAGATGGAGCGGAGTCGGACGTCTCGGCAGTCGCCAGGACGCTCCACACCTACACTCAGCCGGGGCACTACACGGCGGTACTGACCGTTGTAGGCGCCGATGGACGCACGGCTACGGCGGCCCGTTCGGTGTTAGTGCACTACTCTGTCATGGAGACACGACCGCGTTCGGCTGGCCGGCTCGCAGGTGACGAGACCGGCTCGATCTTGTTTGCGGTGATGCCCGATTTCGATCGGGTTGCGGTCCTGGACGTCGGCCGAGCGCAGCTCCTGACGCACCTGGATACCTGCGCGGAGCCGACGGTCCTTGCGCATGCAGCGAGCGCTCCGGTGCTCGCAGTCGCTTGCCCCGTTGAGTCCCGGGTGGATGTCTTCGATACGTCCGGGGCTGCAGAGTCTGAGTTCCCATCATGGGACAGGATCCAGTTGCCTCATGGCAGTCAGCCGAGCGGAGCTGTCGTCTCACCGGACGGTCAGAAATTGTACGTAGCGCTTCAGGGACGTGGAGAGCTTCGTCGATACGATCGCTCAGGTGACGACTGGGTCATGGGCTGGACCCACGGGGGGCTCGTCGATCCTCGGGGCCTGGCTCTGGTCGGGTCGCAGGTGTTGGTGTCCCGTCACCGAAGCGCGGACGATTCCGCTTCGTGGGCTCGAATCTCCACGGACGGCGAAGTGTACTCGGAGCACTCGCTGGCCTATGACCCGGGCCCCGATAGCGACACGACGTCACGGGGAGTTCCGTCCTACTTGCAGCAAGTGGCTGTCTCTCCCGACGGTCGCGTGGCGGTCTTCCCATCCCTCCAGGCCAACACGGAGCGCGGAGAGTTCCTCGATGGGCTGGCCATGACCCATGAGACGACAACTCGTGCGGTGATGAGCCGGGCTTCGTTGTTGGACGAGGACTTCGGCGTAGAGCTACCGCCACGCAAGCTCTTCGACAATCGGGACCTGGCCGTTGCTGCGGCGTTCACACCGCGCGGAGAGTGGTTGTTCGTTGCGACCTTGGGCTCTGAGTCGGTGGAGATCCTGGACCCCTGGACGCTTCAGACGGCGGGGTCTTTCCAGGACATCGGGCGGGGAGTGGACGGCGTCTGGGTCGAGCCGGACGGGTCGGGCCTGTGGGTGAGCGCGGGGCTGTCTCGTGAGCTGGTGCGGTATCCACTGGGCGACTTCCTGGCGGCTCCAGCCTTGCGTCAGCATGTGGACCTGTTGGGAGAGCTTGCCGAGGTGCTGGACGATCAGGTCTTGCTGGGGAAACAGGTGTTTCACAGGGCGGCAGATGTGCGCATGAGCAACGACAGCTACCTCTCGTGTGCCTCCTGTCACCTGGACGGAGACCACGACGGGCGCACCTGGGACTTCACCGATCGGGGCGAGGGCTTGCGCAACACCTCGTCGTTGTTGGGTCGTGCGGGCTTGGGCCACGGGCCCCTGCACTGGTCGGCTAACTTCGATGAACTCCAGGACTTCGAGGAGGACATTCGTAGCGCTATGGCGGGTCGGGGCTTCCTCTCGGACAACGACTGGGCGGAGACACGTGGGCCGCTGGGTGTGGCGAAGGCCGGCCGCAGTGTCGAGCTAGATGCCCTGGCTGCTTACATCACGAGCTTGCAGGCGGTTCCTGCCTCGCCGTTCCGTGACGACCAGGGCGAGCTGACCGATGAGGCGCAGGCTGGTCAGCAACTCTTTCTCTCGCTGGACACAGGCTGTGCCGAGTGCCACCCGCCGCCCGAATATACGGACTCCGCCTGGCTAGACTCAGGCGCTCCTCTGCTGCATGACGTGGGCACACTCTCTGAAGGCTCGGGCTTGCGCCTTGGCGACACGCTGGACGGTATTGATACGCCCACACTGCGCGGTCTCTGGGCCTCTAGCCCCTACCTGCACGATGGCTCGGCTGAGACGTTGCGCGAGGTGCTCGTGGAGCGCAACGCGCTGGACCTCCACGGAACCACCAGCCACTTGAGCGACCAACAGGTGGAATCCCTGGTCGCGTTCCTCGAACAGATCGAGTAGGGAAGGGGACATGATGAAGAAGCGCTCCCTGTTACCGCCGCTCCCATGGGCATGGGCATTCCTCGTGGTCGTCGGGGTCTGGGCCTGTAGCTCCGGAGCTGGTGTCGAGGCAGCTCCACCCTCTGCGGGGGTGTCACAGGCGCCAGCGGGCTTTTGGGATCATTGGGGCGATGGTCAGGCCGAGATTGATACCTACGCGCTGGTGCAGCCCCGATACGGAGAGAAGCGTCAGGGGGAGGCGGTGCTCATCTTTGTGACCGAGACGTTTACAGACCAAACGCGCGTCAAGTCGGATGGTGGGCACGACGATGAGTTCCCCGTCATCAAACTCAACGAGGTGCGGGACTTTCAGACAGGGCTCTACGACTACAACGCCATGACCAGCAGCTTCCTCCGACTCGACGGCGGGCAACCTAGGGGGCAGCCGACCAAGGTCAGCCTCTCGGTCCAGGAGTGGTGTGGGCATGTGTACGACCAGCTACTCCTGCGGGGAGCCCGGCTCCATCGAACGCTCCACAGCTACTTCGATGGCGAGGCAGACCTCAACGAGCAGGCCGATGTCCCGCGCGGGGCTGTCTTCGCCGATGCGATGCCCTTGCTCGTGCGCGGTCTCGTGGGGGATCTGCTCCAGCCGGGTGAACAACGTGAGGTGCCCTGGTTGCCCAGTCTATTGGATAGTCGCCTCGCCCATCGTTCCCTTGAGTGGCGTACGGCGACGCTCTCCCGCACAGCCGCCCCCGAGGTGGTCGAGGTCCCGCTCGGCAGCTTCTCCTGCGAGCGCTATACGGCCTCTGTGGACGGAACGACCCAGACTTGGTGGGTTGAGGTGGATGCACCACATCGTCTGGTGAAGTGGGCCCGTTCCTCGGGTGAGGAGGGCAGCCTGTTGGGCAGCACACGAACGAAGTACTGGTCCCAGGCTGGAGAGGGGCACGAGCGACTCCGGGTTGACTTGGGCCTGCCTGAGGCTCGCTGGCCAAGGCCCGGAAAAGCTGGGTCTGAGCAGTCTTCGGAGCCTAGCGGCTCGGGTCAATGACGATGATGAACTCCAGCGAGAGCCCATCGGGCGGTCCTCCCATCTCCCCCGCTGTGGAGGAGTTTGTCGACCCCTACGACTACTACGAAGCCATGCGGAGCGGCAGTCGTGCAGAGCGATTGTTTCATGCTGCGCGGCTCGATCTTGTCCTCGATACCTTGCCCGTCCGTGCAGGACGTCTCTTGGACGTGGGCGGGGGTGCGGGTTGCCTCGCCCTCCCCCTGGCCACTCGTGGCTTCGATGTGACGGTAGTAGAGCCAGGGGCCCAGCTCCTGGACACCCTCCAGGAGCACGCGGAGTCTCTCGGAGTTCAGGTGACTTCGGTCCACGGGGATGGAAGGGATCTGCCGTTTGAGAGCGGTAGCTTCGACGTCGTGATGGTGGCCAGTGTGTTGCACCTGGTGCCGTTCGCGGAAGCGCTCCTCACGGAGGCAGAGCGAGTTTGCGCGCCGACGGGCCACCTGGTGGTAGCGGGTCCCTGGCAGCGCCACCCCAAGTCCATGACCCGGGTGAAGACGGTCTTGAAGGAAGGGCCGCTCGCCGCCTTGCGCGGCCGGTCCTCAGGGAGCGCCCGAGCCACGTTTCCCTTTAACGAACGACTCCTCAAGGGGATGCTCCGAAGGTCCACCCACAAGGGCGCAAACTACAACTACTTGATGGGCTATTTCGCCACGCTCTGGTCACCCCACCGAAGCGACTGAGTCATTTCCAGGCTCAGGTCCACAAAGTCGGTCTGGCACGGCGGTCCGTTTGCGTATCTCATGAGCGTGGGTTGCTCTCCGTCGTAGCGCAAGACCAGTGAGCTGCGGGTCCCGTAGTTGTTGGCCTCCACGTGGACACAGGTGCTGTCGAAGCCGAAGTCCGCATGGCGCTTCAGCTCCGACTCCAGCAGGTCCAGCGGAGGAGTTGTCGATCGCGTGATTGTGTCCCTCAGATCTGCCAGAGCGTCCTCTCGGCCGCTGGGGGCGGCGCCCAGACTCCGCTCGGTTAGGACATGCCAGCCCCTCTCGAGTCGTCGCCGGGTGAGTTCTCGTCCATCGCTCCAGACCAACCACGCATCTCTCGCGTCGGCGATCACCAAGTGAAATGGGTTGTGGCGATCACCGGGCTGGTTGGCAATGAATTCGACGGCCCCTTCGGCACTTCTGTGGCTCAGGGCATCTTCGACCAGGAGGCCTCGAGATCTCCGTTCTGAGTCGATCCCGCCGGGATGGGGGCCCGGTACGAAGCGGTTCGTGATTGCTGCTAGTAAGCCGCTGTCGTTGACGCCCCACCAGGTCCCTCCTGCTTCCAGATCTACTGGCGAAAACGTCTTACGAGGGCCGGCGTGCCCAGCCCGTGGGGGCCCCGAGGCCCGGTCGAGTCGCTCGTCACGATTCGCCGCGACGACGAGGGGGTGGCCTTCCCAGAGGTCAACCGCTACCAGCAGGGTGCACATCTCGACTCCGGGGTAGTATGGCGCTCATGACTGACGAGCCCACTTTTTGGCGACGCTGCAGTTCCTGCAAGGACCCCATTGGATTCAAGCAAGATTACTTTGTCTGCAGCGTCTCCACCTGCAATCGCAAGCGAACAGGCTTGGTGTTTTGTTCTATGGCCTGCTGGGGCGCCCATGTGCCGACGATGGGTCACCGCGATCCATGGGCGGAGGAGCGTCGGTCCCCCGGTCGTTCAGAACTCAGCCCGGAACCTGCTCCCATGCGGCCAGCAGCAGCGCCCGTGACAGAAGAACTGTCTCCCTCTGCGGCGTCTGCCAGCGACGGCGGCGTCCGGCGGCGTGTTGCTGGCGCTTCGACGAGCAGCCCTTCGGCCCGAGCGATCGAGTCGTTCCTGGGAGACCGATCCCGCAATGCTGAGCTGGTGGATCGTCTGAACACCCCGGGCTCCTCTGCCGTTGAACTCAACGATGGCCCCGAGGTGCCCCACGATGTGTTGGTGGTCGTCTCCAAGATGAAGGCCTACATCAAGGCGAGGTCGGGCATGAACACCTCGGCAAGCGTCAATGAGGCGCTGTCCGATCTGGTCCGGGGGCTCTGTGACGACGCGATTCAGCGAGCGGCTGCTGATGAGCGCAAGACTGTCATGGGGCGGGACTTCCCCGGCGGCCGGTAGTCACTCTCTCCCTAGCTGCCAGCCGGGGCCCTGAGGCCCATGGTGAACTCCCGACGAACAAATGGATTGCTGATCTTGAGCTGCATTGGCTCCAGTGCACCGATGTGTCGGAGCCACTCATCCACAGAGGCACGCTGGTCGGAGTCGAGACTCCCATAGAGGTCTAAGGGCCGCTGGGCCATCCACTGACTGAAGGTGATGAGCCGGCGCGTTCCTGTGTGCCCCCCAATGGTGAATTCATGGTTGCCCAAGCTCCTAGGGACTCTCGTCGCCCCCGGGTGGGCTTCGCAATATCCATCGATGGCATCGACGAGCTTCTCGACAAACGGAAACTGTTCAGCAAACAGGGTGTGGAACAGGGGCGTGAGAGAGTCGGGGACGTCGTCGTCGGGCAAGAACTGTCCACGCTGCGATGGGTCGGGGCTGAGTAATCTCTCGAACCACTGCTCAACCGCAGGAGCTTCATCAAACCAGTGGCGGCTGCCCGGATCACGGTAGACGTGGGCCCAGAGTGGGCCGAACAAGGAGAGGTCACCCAGGCAGGGCCGCCCCCCCATGAGATAGGGGTGCTCGCTCAGGTGAGTGTCGAGTTGGTGGATGAGGCTGCGACCAAAGGCTTCGATCCCGGGGGCGGTCTCGGCCGACACCCCGAGGACGGGAAGATAGCTGGCCATCTTGTCGGCCATGGGCTTGGCCATGCGTTGCTGGAGCGGGCCCGGAAGCCACGGGAAGCCGTAGCGCCCGAACTCTGCCCGTGCGAACTGCTCGTTGGCGGGGATGGTCCAGCGAGTGTGCATCCCGAGGATGGGGAGCCACTCGTCTCCGTGCAGCTCGAGTAACAAGCTGGCTAGGCGTTGGCGAGGGCCGGGAGGAACCGTCGATGGTGACGGAAACTCCAACTCCAAGGCGTCGATGATGTCGCTGGTGTCTTGGAGCCAGGAGCCACCGGGCGTGCGGACCGTCGGCATGATCACCTTCCCCACCGCTTTTCGGATGGAGAAGTACATGCGCAAAGCGCTGGGCGCGATGTCGTCGAAGGGGATGCCCTTCCAGCTTAGATAGGCGCGGGTCTTCGCCGAGTAGGGCGAGACCAGCCAACCGTAGTGCTGATGACGGGCAGGCATCCATGCAACTGTAGCCTGTTGGCCCCCATCGAGATGGGATGGTGCGCGTTCTGCGGGTGGCCCAGAACCCAGAACGAAATCAGCCGGCGCCCCTTTCGGGACACCGGCTGATTAGTGAA
>PBPL01000110.1 GCA_002724675.1 Deltaproteobacteria bacterium
CGAGATGACTTCCGCATGTGGTGCCGCAGCGTGGCCAAGGGACCTCCTGAGCTCGAGGCGCTCGTCAACTCCCTCGATGAACCAGGCCGACTCGCAGACTACGTCGCTGGCAACCTCCCGCTTCGTATCAGTGACCTCCAGGCGGTCGTCGAAGAGAACGATGTGGAGCGACGGCTGGTGCTGGTGCGAGAGCACCTGGCGAGAGAGCGGGAAATCACCGAACTCAACGCGGCGATCATGGGCAATGTCCAGAGCGCGATGGACAAGAATCAGCGTGAATACTGGCTCCGGGAGCAGATCCGAGCCGTACGGGAAGAACTGGGAGAGTACGACCCCACCGTCGGAGAGATCGAGACGCTAAGACGACGCATCGCCGACCGTGGGATGCCGGAGCAGGTGCAACAGGAGGCGCTGCGGGAGCTGGACCGCATGGACCGTATGCACCGGGAGGCCGCCGAGTACACCGTCGCCCGCACCTATATCGACTGGCTGCTCGACATGCCGTGGGGTGTCGAGCACCCGGAGCGCAGAGACCTGGACCGGGTTCAAAAGAAGCTCGATGGTGATCACACGGGCCTCGACGAGGTCAAGGAGCGCATCCTCGAATACCTATCGGTCCGCCAGCTGAACCCGGGCAGCAAAGGCCCCATTCTGTGCTTCTTGGGACCTCCTGGGGTGGGCAAGACCTCTCTGGGCCGCTCCATTGCAGGTTCCCTAGGTCGCCAATTCCAGCGAATCTCACTGGGCGGGGTCAAAGACGAGAGTGAGATCCGCGGCCACCGACGCACATACATTGGCGCCATGCCCGGGCGGATCATCCAGGCGGTCAAGCGAGCAGGCTCTCAGAATCCGGTCCTGGTGCTCGACGAGATCGACAAGCTGGGGAACGACTTTCGCGGCGACCCCGCCTCAGCGCTCCTGGAGGCCCTGGACCCAGAGCAGAACAACGAGTTCGTCGATCACTATCTGGATGTGCCGTTCGATCTGAGCAAAGTGATGTTCGTCTGCACGGCCAACCTCAGCTCCACCATTCCAGCCGCCCTCCTGGACCGGATGGAGGTCATTGAGCTGCCTGGCTACATCGAGGAAGAGAAGGTGGCCATAGCTCGGCAGCACCTGGTGCCAAAGACGCGCAAGGAGCATGGACTCAAGGGCCGCCAGATGAGCCTCTCGGATGCCATGCTCAAGAGGATCATCCGGGATTACACATCAGAGGCCGGCGTCAGAGGTCTAGAACGCTCGCTCGCCAAGATCGCCCGCAAGGTGGCTCGGCGAGTCGTTGGTGGCAAGAAGGGGGCGGGTCAGGTCACAGCCCAAAAGCTGGTCCAATTTCTGGGCCCACCACGGTATCTACAAGATACTGCCGAGCGCACCGATCGCCCGGGGATCGCCGTCGGGCTCGCCTGGACGGCTGTTGGTGGCGACATCCTTTTCATCGAAGCGACCCGTATGTCGGGCGGCAATCGAAGCTTCAAGATCACAGGACAGCTGGGCGATGTCATGAAGGAGTCTGCAGAGACGGCGCTGTCCTGGGTCAGGGCCAATGCAGCCGAGTTCGACATCGACACTGCACGCTTCAAGGACTGGGACTTGCACGTCCACGTACCCCAGGGCTCCATTCCCAAGGATGGCCCATCCGCAGGGATTACCATCATCGTCGCGCTCGTCTCTCTGCTCACTGGACGGCAGGTAGCGGACGATTTGGCCATGACCGGTGAGATCACGCTGCGGGGCAAGATCCTTCCTGTGGGCGGGATCAAGGAGAAGGTGCTTGCTGCCCGACGAGCCGGAATCAAGCACGTCCTGATCCCACGGCAGAACGAGAAAGATCTGCTGGACATTCCCGAGCCCCTGCGGGACACGATTCGGACCACGGTCATCGACAGCGTTGTGGACGTCTGGCCACATGTCTTCGCTGAAGTCACAAACTGAGCAAACCGCGAACAGAACGCATGGACTCTGAACTGACGACAGCCGAGGGGCACGAGGATGGCGAGCGCCCCATCGCTGCGTTCTTCGATCTGGACAAGACCCTGTTGTTGGTCAACTCGGGGCAGCTGTGGTTTCGAAGGGAGCGAGCAGAGGGCAGGCTTCCTCTGCACCACGCCATCGAGGCCGGTGTGTGGCTTCAGCTCTACAAGCTTGGCCTGATGAACGGTCGGACCGCCCTCTCGCGCGCCGTTCAGAGCCTCAAGGGCGAGCTTGAGCAGGACCTCCGTGACCGGACACAGCGCTTCTTCGACGACGAGATTGCGTCCGAGTTCGCACCGGGGACCGAGACCGCACTCATGGCTCACCGACAAGCAGGCCATCAGCTGGTGCTCCTCACCTCAGCAAGCCTCTACTTGTCCCAGTTGGTCCAAGAACGCCTGAACCTAGACGACATCCTGTGCATGGAGTTCGAGGTGGAGGCTGGACGCCTCACGGGTGCCATCCAACAACTGTGCTTCGGAGACGCCAAGGTCGGCGTTGCCGAACAGTGGGCATCGACCCGCAGCATTGACCTGAAGGACTGCTTCTTTTACTCCGACTCCATCACGGACCTGCCCATGCTGGATCGGGTAGGCCGACCGGTCGCCGTTCACCCCGACGCCCGACTCGCTAAGCTGGCACGACAGCGGAGCTGGCCCATCCTTGACTGGAGCCAGCCCGTGCGAGCACCCGCAGCGACCCTTGGTCGGGAGGCAACCGTCCGTGCCTAAGAACGAGCCCACCTGGAACCTGCCCGACGGCCTCTTCGATCGGCTGGTCTCCCTCCGCCGAGACATTCATCGCCACCCGGAGCTGTCGTTCGAGGAGCACAGGACCTCGGCTCGGGTCGCCAGTGAACTTCAGGACATCGGCCTCTCTCCCATCCGGGACGTCGCTGGCACGGGCGTCATAGCGGACATTGAGGGCAAGGAAGGCGGCCCCACAGTCGTCCTTCGAGCCGACCTAGATGCGCTTCCCATCGAAGAAGACACGGGGCTACCGTATGCATCGGAGGTGCCAGGCGTCATGCATGCCTGCGCCCATGACGGCCACACCGCGACAGTTCTGGGCGCCGGTGCGCTTCTTCTGAGAGACCCGCCGCAGGGCAAGGTTCGCCTGCTGTTCCAGCCAGCCGAAGAGCGCGGCAACGGCGCCAAGGTCGTCTGTGACGAGGGGCATCTCGACGGCGTGGATGCCATCTTCGGAATCCACGTCGACCCATTCCAACCCACTGGAATCATTCAGGTACAAGAAGGGCCCGTAGCGGCTTCGACGCGCTCGTTTCGCATCACCCTCACCGGAAAGGGTGGCCACGCTGCTCGCCCCCACCAGGGTGTGGACGCGGTGGTCGCAGGCGCCCGACTTGTGGACGCCCTCCAGGGCATCGTCGCCCGAGAGATCTCGCCTGCTCAGCCGGCGGTGGTCACCGTTGGACGGTTTTCCGCTGGCACCCGCCACAACGTCCTGGCCGGGAAAGCCGAGATGGAAGGAACCATCCGTTGCTTCGATCGAGAGGTGGAGGCCTCTATCCGGGAGGCCATCGTCCGCATCGCAGAAGCGGTGAGTCGAGCCCATCGCGCGACGGCAGAGGTGGGCTTCGGCGAGGGATGCCCGGCGGTCATCAACGATCGGCGCATGACACACATCGCCAGCCAAGCCGCCGCCACGGTGGTGGGTAGTGATCGCGTCATCGGCTTCAATGAGCCCAATATGGGTGGCGAAGACTTCAGCTTCTACCTGGACCACGCACCCGGCTGTTACGTGCGACTGGGTGCAGGAGTCACCGATACGAACATCGTCCCGGCCCACAGCGCCCGATTCGTCTGGGATGAGCGCACGATGGCGGTAGGTGCCCGCTATCTGGAAGCAGTGGCCCGAGCCGCAATCACCGAGCTGCGCTGAGTCCGGGACGCTGGCCAAGTCCAGCCAGCCACGGCTCCCTATTCGCCAGCTTGCTCTTGAATCGAAACCATCGCGAGACCAGCAGGCACATCGCACATCGGCGGTTTGGGACAGGCTCCTAGACTTGAGCCCATAGGGTGTCGAGAGCCCCCTCAAAGGTGTGGAAAGAGCAACGTAAGGCTACACTCAGGTCGAGATGCGCATATCGATGGTTGCCACGCCCATCTGGGCCATGAAGACGCCGCCCTTGACCACGGCCTACTTGACGGCCTGGCTCAAGCAGCACGGGCACGACGTGTTCCAGTTGGACTGGAATATCGAGCTCCACCACAACGCATCCGTCGCTCTCAAGGAGTACTGGGACCGAACCCACCTTCATCAATGGCAAAATGCGGAGCAGTATCGCGACGAAGTCGCCCCCCGCATCACACTACCCACCATAGACAGCTACGCAGAGCGGATCCTCGCCCACGATCCGCAGCTGGTGGGCATCTCTACCTACAGCATCGAAGCGACCATGCACATGGCCAGGGTTCTGAAGAGCATGAATCCAAAGCTGACCATTGTCGTCGGAGGCCAGGTCTGCGATCCGGGCTTCTACGGCTACAAGCTAGCCTGGTGTGACGACATCGATCTGGTCGTGCACGGAGAGGGAGAGGGACCGCTACTTGAGATCGTGGAGACACTGGAAGCCGGGTCCCAGGACTTCTCCCACATCAAGGGGCTACTCATCCCCCGCGGCCCAGGACAGGCCGAGGACACGGGTCTCCGACCTCCCATCGCGGACATCAATGGATTTCCCTGGCCTGACTTCGAAGACCTGCCCATGGACTACTACACCGTATCGGAGGACGCGCCATACGAGCCGTCCCGAGCGGTGTCATCACTCATGGCCCGGGGTTGTGTGCGCAAGTGCGACTTTTGTCTCCAGGCCGAGATCTGGCAGAACTTCCGCTACCGAGACGCTCAGAGCATCTACGACGAGATGGCCAGCTACAAGGAGCGCTATGGCCTGACCAACTTCCACTTCAACGATCTGCTCATCAATGGCTCGGTACGGCAACTGGACCGACTGTGCACGCTGCTCATCGACCAGCCGCTGGATATGCCCTGGGGGGGCAACGCGATCGTCTCACGGACGCTGAAGAAACCACTGCTTGAGAAGATGCGCGCTGCCGGCTGCGAGTTCCTGGGCTACGGCTTTGAGTCCTTCAGCACACCGGTGCTGCACGCCATGGGCAAGAAATACGATGCTGGCGAGGTCTCCAGGCTGCTTCAGGACATGCACGACGTGGGCATGCGATTCTTCAGCAACCTCATCATCGGGCACCCAGCCGAGGGGCGACGAGAGTTCGCGGAGACGATCCAGTTCCTCATTGAGCACGCCCACCTGTTCACCGAAGCCCCCACCTCATCCTTGCTCATCGTCCAAAAGAACACACCGATCTGGAGGGCTCGAGAGCACTGGGGCATCGAGATGAACGAGGGTGACGCCCTCGGATGGTGGCTAAAGGACCGTCACAACACCCTCGCTGAGCGAAAGCACCGGGCGCAGGTCATGAACTTCTTCTACGAATCGCTGTTCGATGTGGGTCTCAAGATCACAGACATGGACACCGAGAAGGACCTGACCCTAGGTGCAGGAGATGTCATCCCACGAACGGCTCAGGCCAACTAAGCGCGCGCTGGCGCCCCCCCTTCCCCCCACCCAGCTCCCTTCGAGATCCACTTGAAATCTCTTGTTCGCATCGTCTCTCTGGTGCTGGTGGTCGTCGGGATCGGCGCCCTCCTCTGGCAAAGAGAGGTGTCCGAGCTGCCGAACTATCCGACCTCGGACTCGCCCGAGACAGACAAAGCCGCTCCCCTGCCCGAGGATCAACCCGATCCGATCCCATGGACTGCATCCGAAGTGACCGTGGGGCGAGGAGCGACCATCACGAAGCTCCTTCAAGATCAAGGGCTGGAATACAGCGAGGCACTGCAGTTGGTGGAAGCTGCGCGCCCCATCCACAACCTGGAGCGCATTCGACTGGGTGAGACCCTCATCATCCGTCGCGACCAGAGGACCGAGCGGGTCGTAGGGCTGGTGTATCCACTGGACCGCTACGGCGAACAGAAGATGGTTGTGCGACGCGGCTCGGGATCCGAGTTCGTCGCACGCAGGGAAGCACGAACGGTTCGGCTCGTGCCCAAGACGCTCAGCGGAGTCGTCACGGAGTCCCTGTGGGCAACACGCGAGCAGCTTGGGCTCTCGGCAGAGAACATCGTGGCCTTGGCCGGTGTCTTCGAGTGGGAAGTGGACTTCAACACCCAGGTTCGCGAGGGAGATACCTTCCGAGTGGTGCTCGACGAGGTGTTGGATGCAGAGTCGGGAGAACGCCTGCGCTACGGCACCATTCATGCTGCCGAATACGTCAACGCGGGTCAGATCTATCGCGGCATTCGCTACGTCGACTCCGAGGACAAGGTCGGCTACTTCAACGAAGAGGGCATGAGCACCAAGAAGATGTTCCTCAAGTCACCGCTGAAGTTCTCACGCATCAGCTCGGGCTTCAGTAGGAAGCGCTTCCACCCCGTGCTCAAGAAGTGGCGCGCGCACAACGGCATCGACTACGCCGCAGGACGGGGCACCCCGGTGCGAGCCATTGGCCGAGGGAAGGTGGTCTACGCTGGCACCAAGGGGGGCTACGGAAAACACGTGCGAGTACGCCACAACGCTCGCTACAGTTCCTCTTATAGCCACCTCAGTCGTATCGCGGTCAAGCGAGGGCAGATGGTGGACCAGGGCCAGCTGGTGGGCAAGGTGGGAAGCACTGGGCTCGCCACCGGCCCCCACCTACACTTCGAGTTCTACGTGAACGGCGGATACACCAACTTCCTGGCGCAAAAGTTCCCCAGAACCGAGCCCATCGCAGACAGCGAGCGGGATGCGTTCAATGCGCGACTCGCACACATCTTGCCGCTGCTGGTGGACGCTCCTCCAGCGGACTCCGCCAGCCCCGAGCCTGCGAGCCCCTGAGGTCGTGGGCTCCAGAGGCGTCTCTGCCTGGATGCTGCTCGTGGTCCTGGGCGCAGCTTGGGCCGTGGAGTCGACGCATGCACAAGGTGCCGTCGAAGCGACTCAGGAAGACCGCTGGACCCTGCTCGCAACGCCGGCCTCATACGACACGGCACAACAACTCTTGGGGCTCCCGGTGCTGGTGGAGGGGGGCACCCGCGACGAGCTGCACTTCGAGGCACAGGGCTGGGCCCTGCCCATGCTGGACGCAGCAGGCATCTCGTATCGGGTGATCGAGGACGACATCGCCCTCCTTCGTCCGGTGCCCTCCGTTGGCCGAGATGTCGACTATCGAGACCCCCTCGCCATGCCAGAGATCTTGCGGTCTATCGCCCTGGAGCATCCTCACATCTCGCGAGTCGTCCAGGTGGGCACCTCCTGGGAGGGCAACCCCATCACGGGACTCCTCCTCACGGACCTGCCCTTCTCCCGAGAAATCGACGAGCCCTCGCTCCGGCTGCTGGGGACTCACCACGGTGACGAGTGGTCCTCCATGGAGGTCAGCCTCGCTGTCGCCGAACGACTGACAGACCAGTACGAAACGGACGAAGACATCCGTGACCTCATCGACCGACACGAGCTGTGGGTGGTGCCAGTCGTCAATCCCGATGGCGCCGATGCCTTCACCCGCAACAACAGTCGAGATGTCGACCTCAACCGCAACTACGCGTACCGCTGGGAGCCGAGCTTCTACTCTGGAGAGGGCCCTTTCTCAGAGGTGGAGACAGCCGCTATTCGTGCACTGTCCATGACGCGCGCCTTTGGACACTCGCTGTCCCTACACTCGGGAGCCACGAACCTGGGGTGGGTGTGGAACTACCAGCTCGAACCCGCCGAAGACGAAGCCTGGATGGAGCAACTGGCAAGCGAATACTTGATCGCCACAGACCAGCCCGGCTTCTGGATCACCAACGGAGCCGACTGGTACATCTCCCACGGAGACACGAACGACTGGTCGTATGGAACCCGAGGTGGCCACGACTACACCCTCGAGGTGACGCTCGAGAAGACACCGCCAGCAGACCAGATCCTCGACTATGTAGGCCACCACCTCGACCCGACCGTTGCTTTTCTCTCAGGAGCGACCCGCGCTGGAATTCGGGGGCGTGTGGCCACCGAAGACGGCCAGGGGATCGAAGCGAGCATCCTTCCCCTAGAGACACCTTGGCCTAGCTGGACAGACCCCGAGACTGGCGCCTTTGCGCGTCCGCTGCTGCCGGGTTCTTACACGCTGGAGATCCAAGCGCCGGGCTTTGCCAGCAAGACTCAAGGGGTGACCATCGGGCCTTCGGGCAGTAGCGAGAGCGTGGTGGAGCTCGAACTTCACCTGGCCCCACTCGTGTCTATGGACTCTCTCCACATGACCAACCTGGAACACCCCACCTCGGCTAGAGGCGACCTGCAGGTCTGCGCGCAGTGGGTAGTCGATACCGTCACTGGTGGCGGTCAGGTCGGCCTGGACCGACCCGGGACGGGGGGGCCGTACTGGCTTGATGCCCAAGCCGAGGGATCGTGCCTCCAGGTGACTATCGATCCCGAACGCATTGCCAACCCTTGGCAGCGAGAGGGAGAGTGGCACCTGGTCATCGGACAGGAGGATGGCGACGTGGTGGGGAGTCGACAGCTCGCCATTCTCCTGACCAGCACGGCCCCCGGATACACGCTGGATGGCGTGGAGGTGCAGGCAGCAGACGACCTCGGGCACTCGGTCGTCCATATCCTGGGGGACAACCTCGCCGAGGGCTCCATGGTGCGGTTGGTGGGGCCTAGGGGCCAGCGCGTATTCCCGGAGAGGATTCTGTCCGACGACGGACCCGCCCGCCTCGCAACCCGTGTCGATGGAGCCGCCTTAGAGGACGGCACGTGGAGCCTGCGTGTCTTCGGCAACGGGCACTGGACCGCCCTGACCGGTGCCCTGGAAGTCCACGACGGTCTCATCAGCCAGGCCCAGAAACCAACAGAAGGACCCACAACAGAACGGCCGGAAACCGAAGGGTGGACTCACGCCGACCCCAGCCCATTGGACATCGGGGGCGGCGACCCCCCTGGCGACGACGACAGCGACGAAGCTCCGCCCATCAGCGGCTGCAGTTGTACAGTCCACCATCCCGAGTCGAGAGCCGGCAACCTGTGGCTTGCCCTCCTCCTCGGGATCCGCTACTCCCGGGTCCGCTTTCGAAGGAGAAATGCATGCATGTCCAGCGACGCCAACTGAGCCACACCCTCATCCTGATCGTGACATGCCTCGTCTTATGCGCGGCATGCGACGACTCAGAGATGACATTCACCGAAGCTGTCAGCGCCGTCTACACCCCTTGCGACAAAGCCGACACGAAGCTCCGGGCAGCAGAAAAGGGCATGCAGTTGGTCTTCGAGCCCTGCGGTTCGAACAACTTCTTCCACTTCGCATGGAACCCCAAGGGCACCTCTCTCTATTACCAAACCAACCAGGGCCCCTGGGTCTTCAAGGACACCGGAGAGAACTACCCCCTGCGCATCGGCAAGCCGCGGTCCAATGCAGCCTGGCTCGACGACGACACCATCGCGTTCCCCGATGAGAGCGGCCGCCAGATCGGGGTCTACGAAGTGGGAACGCACGTCCTCCGCCTGCTGGAGATCGTCCCCGTAGAGCCCCAAGAGTTGGTGCGGGGTCGAGAGCAGGGTCAGATCTTCTTTCTTGCGGCTGATGTGCCTGGCGGCGTTCAGGACATCTACTCCATGCAAGTTCAGACCGGAAAAGTCGAACGAGCATTCGAGTGGCTGCGGGGCGGCGTCGAGACGTTCACCTACCAAAGTCCAGCAGACCTGCTCTGCTACCGGGAGATCGGCGTAGCCGATGTGGCCTGCGTACGAGGCGCTGACGGCACCGCAGTGCACACAGCCCGCAACCGCACACGCGGAACAGTCTCAGTAGACGGCCGATACCTGGTCACTGAGGGAGAGGGAGAGGCGGTTCAGACCTTTCCCGATGCAGCGGCGAAGGGGACGAAGATCCCCGACTACTTACCAACGGAGATTCGACCTCCAGCCCTGTGGATCCGAGACCTGAAGACGGGCGAGGAGTTCAGCTGGAAGGGCGTCCACGGCACTCAGTTTGGTTGGTACGAACCAACTCCCTACTTCGCCTCGTTTGTCATCTGGGGCACAGACAACCAGGCCGCCAACCAAAACATCTCCTTGGTGGACCTGCGTCCCGTCCTGAAAGAGCAAGGTTGGACACCACCTACGGATCGTGAGGGCAAGCCCGTGGACCCAGCCGCGGCGTCAGAGGTGTCCGAGCCGGGCCCGAGATCACCGGGCAAGGGAGCAACGCGCACGGGACGGCTACAGAACTAGACGACGTTCGGAGCGCAGAGCCACTTCACCTCAAGGTGGTGTGCTCCTGAGCGCAGACGAGAGCATCTTCAGGCCCTTCTTTGGGCCCTCGACCGTAGAGGGCCATGAGGTCTCCGTCCGACAGATCTCGTGGATCCCCACACGAAAGTCCACGCACTTGAAGCAGCGCGATGGAGTCTCACCATCGGGGTCGTTAGCAACACCACTGAGCGTGCAGTGCGATCCGCTGCGCTTGTCCCACCACGACAAGCGAATGTCGAACGCTAGAAGCCGCAGATCAAAGCGTGCACCGAGGTCGGCGCGATACGCACCAAGTGCAGCCAAGACTGGCTGCACTGTCCCCAGATCTAGGGTGCCTCCGTCCTTCACCTTCTTGCTGAGCGAGTCCCAGCGGGTGTCCGCCTCCGGTAGGTGCAGCGTAAAGGTGCCGTGCTTGTGTCGTTCGTCCCAGTGAGCCTTCAGGACGAGGGTGTCGCCTGCCACTCGTCCCTTGAGATTGGCCCGCAAGCGGTGGATGACCGAGGGGTCGCCCGTGTAGTTCTCGTAGGTGGGAGAGAGTCCATCTGGCTTGAAGTAGACGACAGGTCCCCCTGCCGGCCCTTCCGCCCCCTCAATTGCTGGCTCTAGCTCGGCCTCGCCCTCCGCGGGCAGAGAGGACTCTTCCTGGACGTGTGAAGCAGCTTCCGCAAGCTCGGGCTCGGGCTCCGAATCTGCTGGCTCCGTGTCATGGGAGCGGCATCCCGCGAACAACAGCAACGAAGCGACGGACCAGAGTATCCACGCCGACTGCGGGATAGGCATCGACGATCGAGCAGACACCGGGGCGGAGGGCTGGTTACGGGGTCTAGATCAGGCCGCGCTTGCGGCGAATGTCGTCGAGCACTCGTCGATACTCGATGTCCCACTTGTCCGAGCCCGGACGAATGTTCTTCAGGCGTCCGCGGACCTCTCGATCGAGATCCGCCTCTTCAATGAGGTGCCGACGGAAGATGCGCATCAACGTCTTGCGCATGACCTTATCTTCCCCAAAGACCTCATCGATGTGATTGCTGATCATGAAGTTCTCGAGGATCTGACCCGCAATCCACTTGATGCCGTCATCGCCTGTAGGGTGGCCCCGCTCATCAGCGATACGGCCCTTGATGCGGCCGAACTGGTCGTAGGTGATCTGCCCGCGCTCCATGAGCTCTCGGGTTTCCTGAATCACGCGATTCTCCTGACGGAGATATTCCTCAAGAATGGCGCGGATATCTTGTTCAGCCTCGGCGCGACTCTGGTTGTCGACAACGATGTCGCCATCGAGGCTCAAGGTCTCGATGATGTCCTCGGCGAGGCGGGGGATCTGGGAGCGATAGAGGCGCATGACAAGACCTCAGAACTTGAACTCGAAGCCACCGCCGAACCGGAACTGGGACAGACGGTAGGAGAAGTGAGTCATCTCGAAATTGGCGGTCGCCTTTTTCATGGTGACGGACGGGACATCAACACTGCTGTAGCCCAACTCGACGACCACACGGAAGAGCTTGTCCACGTTCAGATGGAAGCCACCGTAGATCTCACCACCGACCTCAGGCCCTTGGCTGCTCCAGGGGTCGAGATTGTTCTCGTCGAGTGGATTGTTCTCGTCGTTGTCGATGAGCACAAATTCATCCGCAAGGATGTCGGAGTAGGTGTGGACCCAGCTCAGGACCAGGCCACCACCAATGAATGGCTGGAAGATCCGGAAGAACCGAATGTGCGGCAGGGTCAACTCGTAGTTGGCACCAATGGTCAAGGAGAAAGAAGCAACGTGGGAACTACGACGCTGAGCCCCCATGAGCTCGCTGGGATCGGGCCCAGATGGTTCCTGCCCAGTGGCCACTTCATCGAGGATCAAGTTCCCCGCGTCATCCAGTGGCCGTGGAACGCGCCAGTTGTAGTCGACACCGCCGACCCAACCCGATGAGCAGCGGTCATCGTCACCCTGGCCACCGCGGTCGACGCACTCGTCACCACGATTGTAGGTGCCCATAAACCCGATCTTCATGCCTAGGCCCATGAAGAAGTCGGTAGTGACCGGCACCGTAAAGCCGGCACCCAGCTTCAGAGCTGCGTGCTCCTGAACCGCAGGAACGTGGCCATGGAATCGAAGGCCAACTCGGAACCAGCGGTGTTCCTTTTGCCACGCGGCAAAAGCCGCATTTTCCTCAAACCGAGAGACATCAGGACTCGAACCCGTGCGGATGCTGACCACGTCGCCGGAGCCGTAGCCCCCATCGGAGACCGTCGCACTCTCAGCCTCACCACTGCTGGCCTCAGCTGCCGCCCCAGAGAACAGGACGCAGAGGCCGAGAACCATCGACAAGACGCAGAAGCTACGCGATGTGGTCGCCGTTGGGTGCATGGCTCAGTTCCCGATCGTTACGAGCTCTCCCGAAGGGGGGAGAGTCAGGCGAGGCGTAACTAGCACAACCGGCCACGAATCGTCCACCGTCAATGCTGTCCAGCTTCCGGAAGCTACCATCCAATCCGAGACCCAGGCGTCAGGTCCCAACTGGACCGAAACTGGCTTAGTTACCAGAGCCCTCAATGTCACTGATCACGCTGCAGTCTTCCGTGTCGCTGTCACCCCCAGAGAGGCTGACCTCAATCACCAGACCGCCCTCGCCCACAGCCCAACCGAGCCCGTCGACCTCGGCGACACCGGTCAGGGATAGGGCCCGTTCCATGGCATCGTCGTGACAAGAGCCCGCGAGTGCAAAGGCCCCACCGGCTGCCACGTCGCCAGCCAGGACACAATCAGGCAGCTCCAATACAGCAGTTAAGGCGACCCCGTCCTGTTCGAGCTCCGCAGAGAAGATTGGGAGCCCATTGCCGTTGTCATTGGCAAAAGCAAACACCTCCCAAAAGTCGAGACTGATGCACTCGTTGTCTTGCAGACGCGCAGCAAAGTTATAGCTAGCCGAGATGTCGGGAACGGGCTCTACATCCGAGTCATCGCTTGAGCCACAACCGCAAACAACGAAGACAGAGAGGAGCAAAGGAGCGAAGAGAAAAGAGAGAGGTCGCATAGCGGCGCCAGTGTACCGGAAGGAACGCAGGTGCTGGCATGTCGATGCTCAAGGTTGTTCGGACAGCTGCTGCGAAGGGCTCTCCCCGGCCTCACCAGCGGAGGGAGCGCTCTCAGTTGCCGGGGACTCTCCGCCTGCCAGCAACACTTGCTCGAGCATGCGCAACTCACCGAGACCTAAGTCGGGGGGCAAGGTGAGCAATGGCAGCCGCACGGTGCGAGAGCGAACAAAGACCGTGGGATAGGGCACCACTCGAGCCCCCTTGCGGTCCACTTGGTACACCAACGGATACGACACGGGCATGGGGTCCCCATCGTGTTCGCCAAACTCCAGGTCATCCACTACCCCCTGGAGGCAAGCACCCAATGGACGGAATCCCGGCGACACCTCAACCTCGGCCTCGCCGGTCTTGCCGGCGGTGTCCACGGTGAAGGTGACAACGACATCTCCCGGCTCTCCCCCACCCCGCACATGGGTGCGGAAGCACTGGTAGAAGCGAGCATTGGCGGCGTGAAGCACCGCCAACAACTCGCTGGTATCTAGGTAGCGATCCGTTGGCGACCCAGGAGCATCCAGGTGATCTGAGGGGCTCCCAGCCGGCCCAGCCGCTGCGACGAGCGAGGCCCAGGTACACAGGAGAGCAAAGGCCACAAATCCAGCACAACAGTGGCGGGTACTAACGGCCGAGCCAAGCCCGACGCTCCGTTGGCCTTGGCTCATGGTCGGGCTCCTGATGATCGATCGGTCCCTTCGGACGCCAGCGCTCGGATACTTCCCTCTTCCCGCAAGACCTGGACCACTTCGCCTCGGACTCGGCCCTCAGACCCCTTCGTCTTGACCTCGTGTGTCCATTGACTCGTCCAGGAGTGCGACACCAATCGAGAGCGGCGACTACGCAGGACAATCAGCCCCGACACCGAAGCCTTACCGCGCAACTCCATGGGACGCGCGGGGTGCGTGTCGGCAGAGCGTTCCAGAACCTCGCCCTCGTAGGCCATGGCAAGACAGCCCTTGCCACAAGCGCTCGGAGCCTCGGCCCGCCTGTAGGTCAGTGTCCAGGTGCGATCCCTCTGCAGCGACCCATCCACCGGCACACGAGTGCGGAACGTCACACTCATGGGGCTGCTCGATTTCGGAGGATGACGCGGCAGGCGCAGAATGGATTGGAGGAACAGATCCCCCAACACGGACCCCGGACGTTGGGCTCCAAGAATGTGGGACCATCCGTGCGAGTCCAACAGCTCACCGCTTGCGTGGACACGCAAGGCAACGGACTTGCCATTCAAGCCCCCGAGCTCCAGTGGCTCACGAGCACCCTCATCTCCTCGCTGCACGGAGCCCTGCAGATCAACGACTCGAACGATCAGCCCCAGACTGCCGTCCCGGAAGACACGGGCCAGAGATCGATCAAGCCGTCCCTGGCTGCGCGTCCTTACATCGAGCAACCGAGCCTCGACGGGCGCCAAATCAAACCGAGCGGCGTCAGCTGGTTTTCGGACTAACTGAGTCTCTGCTACCGACTCCACTTCGAATGAGAATGACTCCAACTGGTCCATGGGGAAGAGATATTGGAGGCTCCGCCTGGGTCCCGCTGAGGCAGGCGAGATCAAGGCGCCGAGGATCAGCGGAATCAGCAGGCGAAGAATCCAGCGTGGCCCCCCTAGGCCAACCGAACTCCGGTCCTGGTGAACTAGCCTGACAGCCATCAGAAACTCTCCCTGAGTCCACGCCCTCTTGACAGCAACAACAGCAGCCTCGTCTGCGTTTTAGAGTCCGATAAGAGGATCACGGAGGTGTACAATAGGTGCAAGTGGGAGGTTATCTAACAGCGCGGCAAAAATGGCGGATCTACCCATGAACATTAGGAAAACTGCACAAAGGGCATACTTGTCCACAAAGTTATCCACAGTTTTTTTCGAGAAATCTTGCTGCGAGAAGCCATTCGCACAAAGGGACACCGTACAGACACATAAAGTGGCAAAAATTACTGTCAAGTCATTGAAATTACACAAAAGATGCGCAATGACCATCTTCGAGGCAATTTGAGGAAGTAGTTGGAATTCAAAGGAGAAATGAATCCCCACTCAGAGGAATCCACAGCCTTGTCCACAAGCGACTCTAAAAAGTCACCAGGTGCTGTGATCCTTGCCGCAGGCAGGGGCCGCCGTATGGGACGAGGAAAGGCTCTGCTCCCATGGGGCGACCGCTCTCTGCTCGAAGCTTGGGTCGCCAGGCTTCACAGTGTGGGGGCCAGCGAGGTGATTGTCGTCACGGGGCCCGACGTCACTGCTGTGCGCTCACAGGTCGCAGCCAACCTGAAGGTCCGCTGGGTCATCAACAAAGAACCCGAGCTCACTGGCCCCCGGGAGAGCCTGCTGCTCGGGCTAGACGCTCTCCCCTCCGATCACCCGGCATGGTTTACGCCCATTGACACCCCCGTCGTAGGGTCCGAGATCATGGAGCAAGTCATCGCAGCTTATGGGGCGTATGAGCAGGAACACAGTCGCGCGCCGCTCGCGGCACTGCCCGCCTACTGCGAGCGGGTGGGACACCCGGTTCTAGCCAGCCCGGCCTTCATACAACACCTCTTTGAGGGCGAGCGTGGGGACCGCATCGACGCCGTGCTCGCATGGGCCAACCACCGCATTGCGACGATTTCCACCGACGATGTCCGAGTTGCAGGCAATATGAACCGGCCGGAGGAGTACCAGGCATTCGCACCTCCCCCCGGAGCCCCGTGGGACTGGACTGAAGCCAGCGAAGACGAGCCCCGGTGACCTCAGGCTCCAGCCGCCGAGACTAAGCGCGCAGCAGCTTCGGGATCCACCGGATTCTGGGTGATGCCACCGGCCTTGATCGACGTGCCTACGATCACCGCGGACACCTGCTTGAGCAATGGGGCGACGGTCTCCGCGGTGACCCCCGAGCCCACGATGACAGGTGCCGCACTACCAGCACCCTCCAGGACAGCAGCGACATCAGCCAACGCCACGTCTGAACCCGTGGCATCACCGGTAACGATGACCGCATCGGCCATGGCGCGATGCACCAATTCTTCAGTGCGTTCAGTCAGCGAGCGCGCCTCCCCCAGTGACGAGGAGTGCTTCACATCCACGTCGGCCCACAGGGCAACCCCCTGCGCAGCCCACAACTCTCTCAGACGCAGGGTGTCCCAGGCGCTGCCCTCGACAATCCCCTGGTCCGTGGCCCGAACCCCAGAGTGCACATTGACGCGAATGAATGTGGCGCCAGCGCTCGCAGCGATGGCGAGAGCCGAACGAGCGTCATTTCTCAGAACGTTGACCCCCACCTGAACAGCCTCTGGAACCGCCTCGCGGACCGCCGAGACCACCCGAGCCATCGCAGCAACGGTGATCGGCTCCACAGAACCGGGCAGAAACGGTCGGTCGCCAAAGTTCTCTACAAGAACTCCGTCAAAACCAACCTCTGCCAACACCCGGGCATCCCGCAGTGCGCTGGCGAGGACCTCGTCCATCCGGCTCGCCTCTGGCGCCCCCGGCAGCGCCGGAAGGTGGATCATCCCGCAGAGAGTGGGTGGTGGGGTTCGCACGGGTCCTGTATAGCAGGGGCCTGGGAACCAAGCGGACCCATGAGCCCTTCTGGAGGCCAATTGTGCCAGCACCCTGGGAAGTAGCGCGAGACCTGAGGTGGCGCATGGTTCGGGAGGTTCTCCTGGACCCTATCGCCCTCCTCGTGCTCGCCGGATGCTGCTGGGCAGCCTCCGGGCTCGCGAGCCATGGGGCCGGCATGGCCTCCGCCGGGCCGGTGTGCGTGGCCAGCGCTGCCATCGTCCTGCTGCTTCTAGCCACTGTGGCGATCGCCGATGCACTGCTGTTCGATCTCCATGAAAACTTGCTGTTGCGTACTCTCCCTCTGGGGGAGGCGGGCTTTCTGGAGCTACGGCGCGCCGAGCTCCGTTGGTGGCTCTGGCCCATGGCTGCTCTGGCCATGTCGATCGCCGGCAGCGCCCTGGGAACTGCGGGAGTCGTAGCCGTCGCCCTGACTGCCATAGGCTGCCTCGACCTCGCCCCCTTGGGGGCCATGCATCTGAGGAGGACAGCAGGCCCGCACCGCCGAACAGTGCTCGTGGCCAGCGGTGCTTGTACCGTCTTGGCTACCGCCCTGGGAGCAACCCAGTCGGCCGGCTCCACTGGCGACGTGCTGCCCATCGCCCTCGGTCTATTGCTGTTGGTCGCGGGCCGCTGGGCAGGGAGGAGTCGAGCCGCTAGCTTTGTTCGACTACACCCTCCCATCGCTTCACAGGTCGCATCGCGGGGTTCACGAGGCATGGGCTCCTCTTGGTCCATGCTGGCAAAGGCCCTGTGGCTACCCGCGCCTCTGAAGGCTCGTCTGCTCCGTGATCTCGTGCTTCTGATGCGAGGCTGGGACCTTCGGGGCGCAGCGCTACTCGCCCTCTCTCCCCTCTCCTGCCTGTACCTACAAGGTTCGCTCGACGTGGTCCCCAGTGAAGCAGCCCTGTCTTGGCGTGTGCTCCAATCAACAGCCCTTGGGAGCGCCGTCATCGCCTATGCCGTGGGGCCGGGCGTGTACGTACTTAGAAATCGAACCATGAACTGGGAGCGCATCGCGCCCCGACCAGGACGAAGTGCCGCCTTGGCTAGCCTCGCCTATGGCTTCCTCTTTGCGACACTCCACGGGGCGATGACCTTGGGAGTTGTTGCCTGGTCCCACGACGGTCGCTACGACCACGCCCTAGGATCCCTAGCCCTGCCCGTGCTGGCTCTGGAGTGGTCGATGGTGCACTTCTCAGCCCTGTTCTCCCTGGGCAACGGCATCGGCCAACGAGTCAGTGGAGAGGTGATGATCGTCCCATCGCTGGTCGTCGTCGCCGTGGCGCTTGCCGGTGTCTCCATGCTCTGGCCCTGGGCTGCCCCTTTGTATTTCTTGGTCACAGCCGGCATGGTCGGACAGGCCATCCACGCGTACGAACGTGTGGAGGTGACCTGGTGACCCAAGAAGAGGAAGTCGCACCGTGATCCGCATCGAGGGTGTCTGCAAGTCGTACGGAACCGTCGAGGCGTTGAAAGACGTACACCTCGAGGTCTCTCCCGGTGAGGTCTACGGCCTGCTCGGAGCCAACGGCTCGGGCAAGACCACCCTCAATCGGTGCATCGCAACTCTGATCCAACCGGACGCGGGCTGCATCGAAGTTGCCGGCCACAGCGTGACGGAGAGCCCAGAGGACGTGCGTCGCTCCCTGGGTTATCTGTCCGAGTTCCCGGTACTGTATCCGGGACTGTCGGCTGACGAGTTCCTAGCCTTTGTGGGTGGAATTCGAGCGCTGTCCGACGAGGCCATCAAGACTCAGAGGGACCGCTGGATCGCTCTCTTTGAGTTGGAGGAGTTCCGACGCGCCCCCTTGCGGAGCTTCTCCCAGGGCATGGCACGCAAGGTCGCCTTGGCGGCCAGCCTGCTCGGCGATCCCCAAGTCGTGCTGCTGGACGAGCCCACCAACGGGCTCGATCCTCCCTCCGTGTACTTGTTCCGGCAGGTGATCGCGCAACTCAAGGCTGAGGGCAAAGCTGTTCTCTTGTCCTCGCACGTCCTACCGCTCGTCGAGCAGAGTTGTGATCGGATCGGAATTCTCGCCGATGGCAAGGTGGCTGTGACCGGCGACCTCCGTCATCTGCAGACGACAGCAGGCAAACCACAGGCCGATCTCGAAGAGCTGTTCCTGCACTTCTCGGGGCTCGACAGAGTGATGCTCGAGCGACTGGCTGTCGCCGGCCTGCCAGGCCAATGAGATCTGCGCCCCACCGGAAGTCGACCCATACCCCTGCCCGGGTCCCCAGCTAGAGGAGGCGACTCCGCCACCGACGCCAGGAGACCACGAGCCCCGAACCGCCGAGGAGGACTCCCAGAAGCCCTCGGGCTACCCCGGAGACCCCATCAAGCAGGCTGGGCTCCGAGACCAGCAACAACCAGGTCGCGGCCAAAGCCAAGGCTCCGGGCCACACCGATCGGAACCACGGAGGAATCGTTCGCGGCAGGCTCGCCGCCGGCCCTTCGTCCTCGGGCCAGAATGGATAAAAGTTGAACCACTGGTCGGGGCGACGACGAATGTGGTCCTGCAGCAAGTCGGCAAAGTGCTGACCCAGGACCGCTGGCTCCTTGCTTGTCACGTCCATGGCGTCGGCCAGCAGTTCGAATCGAGCGGGTCCGGTCCGGAAGGCTGACACCACAACAGCCCGAGCCTTTCCGAGCCCAATGATGCGAAGTGGTCCAGCCGGCAGCAGCGCCGGGGCCCCGGCGAAGTCCACCTCCAGACCCTCTGCAGGAGCCGTGCCTGGAAGCACACGGTCGGCCTTGAAGCCCAAAGCCTCCCCGGCCCGGAGTACCTGAAGCATGCGAAGGCCAGAGGCTACGCTGCCATCAGCGACAATGGCCTGCCGCCCGAAGCCGAAGCCTCTGGTCGGGTCCCCCACCCCCTGAAACAGTGTGCCAGCGCCGGGGTCGGCCACGGCCACGGGGTGCACCGGACGCCCCAGGTCTTCGAGAGCCTCCATGGCCATCTCCAGCGCCCCACAGTGTCCTCCGAGCAGTACGATGGGGCCTGGTTCTTCCACGGCGGTGGCCAGGAGATCTCGCCCCTCCGGCTCCACGGCGACCCGGAGACGACCCTGCCGCACATAGAAGCGATCGACGAGCACGAACGCGTACTGAGCATAGGCCTTGAACGCAGTCCACAGAGGCCATCGGCAGCCCAAGCGGCCCATGGCGCGGGCCACGGCAAAGCGGGGTTGGTTGAAGTGGGTGTACCAGTGACAAATAGCTGGCAGGACGAGGACATAGGCCACCCGCGGTGGCACCCGGGCAAACAGCCAGGCCAAGATGCCCAATCCCCAACCGGGACCGGCGGAGGTACGACGCCAGGGGCCTTGGGCCTGAGAAGAAGAATCCAACGCTGAGAGCCTTCGGGGTTCTTGACGACGCGGCGTACCTCTTCTAGAAGGTGCCTCCTCGCGCCCGGGAACGTGGCAGGGTAGCTCAGTTGGTTAGAGCGAGCGACTCATAATCGCTAGGTCGGGAGTTCGAGTCTCCCCCCTGCTACCACCCGCGGCGAATCAATCACGAGCAGAGCGAAACGTTCACCAGCCCCGCCAGGGGGGCTTGCGCCCAAAAGCTCCAGTCACTCCACAGAGAGCTTGGCGAGCTCGGCTTCCACCGTGGCCAGGTTGTCTGCAACCCGATCGGCATAGCGAGACTTGGGGAACTCCTCGAGCAACGAGGACAAGAGGTCGCGGACCTCTCGCAGTTGAACTGCGCGCTCGGACTCGACGACTGTCTTGCGGGCCACCACAAACAACCGGCCTGCACGGAGGCGTTCCTCCTTGACCAAGGAGTCGGCGGCCATGGCGGCCTCGCTGCGAGCTATTCGTTGATGTGGAGAGCCCTCCAGAGTCGCATAGAGCGACCGAGCATCTCGGTAGCGGTTAGCGGCCACGAGCGCCCTCGCCTCGTCCAACGTGGCCTCCCACTCCCGCTCCAAAACCACCTGCGCCTCCATAGACGACGAGGCAAGCCGCTTGGAAAGCAGTGTCCTCCTACTGGCGACCTCCGCAGGAAGCCATGTGTCCAGGGGCAGCGCTTCGATACTTGCAAGCAGCTCCTCGACCTCGTCTGCAGGAGCCAGAGTCTCCAACCTTTCGGTCTCCGAGCCAGTCGGTCCATCCTCGGCCGGAGCGATTGTCCAGTCCTGTGACAGGAGAGCGTCCGCCCGAACGAGAGCCGCCTCCACTCGGGCCACAGACTCCCGATAGATCGTCTCGCGGAGGGCCTCCCCCTGACCGAGAACGTCCTCATCGCTCGCCTGGGCAAAGAGCTTCTTGAGGTGCTCGTCTGCGGACTTCCATTCGCCACCCTCGAAGAGCGCCCGTGCCTCCTCCAGGGCGACGACATCGGATCCGTAAGCCAGCGACTGAGCCACTCGCAGTTGCCGACTCACCTCGAGCGCGATTCCCTCTTCAGCCGACAGCGCCGACAAAGCGGCCTGCAGCTGCTCTTCAGCCAGGACCCCATTGCCCAACTCGATGGCCCACTCGGCAATGAGCAGCCGCAGCGATGGCGACTCCAGCTGCAGCGCCGTGACGGTGTTCAACAAGTGCAGAGCCGCCGCGAGCGCTTCGTCCACTCGGCCCCTGGCATGCAGCTTGATCGCATCAGAGAGGTCAAGAGGACGAGCGACTTCCCGCTGTCGGCCCTCCCCATGAGATGTCTCGGGACAGTCTTGCTCAGTCCCAGGGGAGCCAGAGGAGAGCGCAGAGCCTGCATGCCTGGCGGGCTCCATCACGGTGCGGCACGAGACAGGGCCCACCATCAAGAGGGCAACAGAGACGAGCAGGCGGACAAGCTTGTACGTCAAGGTCACTTCCGGACGACCGGGACAAACGGTGAGAATGAACGGTCATTCTTGCGCTGATACAACACGGCCGTCTCACCTCCATCAGCACGAGCTGGCAGCCCAGTGCGGAGGTCCACGGTAATGGGTACGAACTCCGGGGGCCACTCCATGGTGAGGATCCGCTCCCCACTGAAGGCGAGATCCGCTAGGTCGACTCGATCACCGATGTCCGATGCTCGGACCACCGCATCCGCTGTGCCGATCCACACGGGAAGACTCCCAGACGCACCCGCAATGCGAATCGCGCCGCGCTTCATCTCTCGGTTGTCGTCGTAGCCCACATAGGTAGCAACCACGTGACCCTGGCCCCAGCTGAGTCGATCCTCGCCCTCGGCGATCCCGGCGACTTGTCCGACAAACGCAGAGTTCCGGTAAGCATTCGTGGTCCCTGTCTTACCAAACAACGGGACCCGAACTCCGAGGCTATCGAGCTCTGCTCGTCGCGTGGAGTCCGCTGAATAGGCGCGGACTCTACCCTCAGCCCGACGCCCTGTCCCATGCTTCACGACCGCCCTCAGCATGGCGCCGATTTCGCCGGCCACCAGCGCTGATTGCAAGGGGACCCGCTCCTTCTCGGACTGGTAGATCACCTCACCGTCGGGCAGACGAATCTCCGCAATCATCGCGACATCCAGCGGGGGGCGAACGTCACCGATCTTCACCGCTGGGGAGGCTTCAGTGGCTTCAGACATGTGTGGAGGACCGTCAACGGCATCCTCTGACAGGGGCAATCTCGCCGCACCAAACCGAAAGGTGGCTCCGGTCAACATGACCTGGTAGAGCTGCGCCGCCTCCATCAGCGTAAGCTCGGACGACCCCAGGGGGAGCGACAACACCGGGGCAATCTCGGACTGCACTCCGCTCGCCTGGGCAAGCTGGATCAGGTAGCGGAGACCGACCAGGATTCGAAAGTCTCGACAGAGAGCGAGGTTTTTCAAGCTGTAGAGAGCCAGGTCTGGGTCCAGCTGTTCGAGCGCATCATCCAAGCTGGCCCGTAGGCGAGAAACCAGCGCGAGCGTCAGGAAACCATCCAGACGCACCTGCTCGGGATCCAGCAACCGGGCGAGAACAGAGCCTTCGTCTCTCGCGCTGCCTCCAGCCACCCCGGAGGAACCGGGGGGCGGCTCGACCCGCACCGCCTCGGGTTCGGCACCGAAGAGCAAATCTGCTTCGTCGGTATGGCCTCTAGGAGCGGAGGCAGCAGCAGGTTGCGGCTCAGGGGCCGAGGATGCATCAGCCCAATCCATGAGACGAGCAAGCAATCTCTCGTCCAATGGAACCCAACCCTCACCAGCTCGATCGCTGAACGCGAGAGAGGGGCGCGCTCCCGGCCCCACTGACTGGGTTCCGAGGCCCTCATCCACCACACCCTCTAGGCCTGCCTCCCCAGGCGTAGGCGCCGCAGGCGGCACCAGAAAGAGCCCTCGCAGGTCGTCTTTGCTCACAGCCTCATCCGAGCGAGCGCGCTCCAGCAGCCGTTCTCGCAGCATGTCGAATGCGGCAGCTAGAACTTCTTGGCGACGGAAATTACGGTTCAGAAGGCCGGCACGAATGCTCCGTTCATCGGGCTCCACGTCCTCGTCCGTCTCGAGCCTCTGTCTCTCCTCGTCGATCCCCAGACCGAGAGCGAGGTGCCGAACCCGATCGGCATCCAGCTCCCGTCCGTCGAAGACCAGGTCGACCGCCATCTCCTCGGTAACCCGATCAAAGATCCCAGCCTCAAGCCGACCTCGGGTTGCGACTACGCCGGCATCCTGGACGCGACGCACGTACTCCTTTCGGGACTCGCCGTCCGCCGGCAGGAGGCCCACCCGGCCAGCAAGCTGCCTGAACTGTTCCTCGTTGAGTTGATCGGTGAGGTGATACAGCAACCAGATGCTGGCCAGATTCTCGGACTTGGCCGCAGCCCACGCGAGGGAGACCGACTCGGGAGCGTCCTTGTGATCGGGCCGGGGATAGTAGAACCAGCCCTGATAGGGAAAGAAATCACGCTTGTTGGGCAATGGGTCCGTCATCGACCACCTCAGCTGAAGTGCCGCCTCGAACAACAGCAACTTCCATGTGGAGCCAAGCTGGCGCTTCGCCATGACCGCCCGGTTGAAGTCCGCGTTGCGGGCACCGCCCACCATCGCCCGGACCTCGCCCTCCTCCAGCACCACGACTGCCCCCTGAAGCTGAGGCTCGACCTCCCAGTCGAGAACGGGAACACCGTCCGCCGACTCACGAATCGAAACGACTGTCGTCTGTCCCACAAAGGGACGGAGGTCTCGCACGAACTTCGAGACCTCCGAGCGGGACACGGACGCCCAGGGCGTCTTCTTTCGCCCGCGCTTCCGCGCAAGAGCGAGGCGCTCGTTTCCCGAGGCATCCACCCGACCCACGACTCCCCCGAGGTCCAGAGTCGCCGTGCGGGCCTCCGGATCCACACTCAACAAGACCGCCTGATGAAACGTCGCGGGCTGGAGCAGTTCCGGATCGGCCGGACGGAGCGACTGGCCCTCCTCGAAGGCATTCTTGGTGGGAAGGGTCTCCAGCCAATGTCCCACCTCCGTCAGGTGGTGGCGCAACGAGTAGATGGCTCCTTGCTGTACTCCCGCATCCAAGGTCGTTGTAACCCGCAGTCCCGAGGTGCCCAGATCATCGACCCCGTGCTCAGCGAGTAGCTCGGAGAAGTGCGGACCACTTAGAACCCGCTCTACTTCGTCCAGGATGACGGATCGATCAAAGCGGAAGTGCCCTCTCTCGAACGGGATCGCTTGCTGCATGGCTTCCGTGTAGCGTGCAGCGTCCACGCGCCCTTCCGCGAACATGCGCCCCAGCACGTAATGGGTACGGGTCTCCGCAGCGTCGAGAGCACGAGCGCGCCGGTCTTCGCCGGGGACCCAGGGGTTGTAGCGATTGGGCGATTTGACTACTCCCGCAAGAAACGCGCACTCGACTAGAGTCAAGTCCTTCAAGTCGCGGTCAAAGAAGAAACGCGCGGCAATCGCCAAGCCACGGCCGTTGCCGTTGACGTAGAACTGGTTGCTGTAGAACTCGAGGATGTCTTCTTTGCTGTAGTGGGCCTCCAGGCGCAGGGCGTTGACCAACTCGCGCAGCTTCTCTCGATAGGTGCGGCTCCGCCTCTTGAAGAGGTTCTTGGCCGTCTGCTGGGTCAACGTCGAGCCGCCGGCCACCGTCCGGCCTGCCTGCACATTCTTGACGAAAGCCCGAACGATCCCGCTGACGGAGAAGCCGCCGTGTTCAAAGAACCTCTGATCTTCAGAGGACACCAGCGCGTGGACGAAGTCGTCGGGGATCTCGGAAAAAGGGGTGTATTGGCGATGTTCCTCGGCAAAGAAGACGCCGAGCTTGGTCTCGCCGTCCCGGTAATACACCGGTGATTCCTGGCTAATGAGCTGCAGAATGTGGTCCCGGGACATGTGTTCGCCCGGGTTCTCGATGACAAAGTAACGATAGAGACCAAACAGGGCCCCCGCCCCCAGGGCGGCGCAGACCAACAGCATCACCAGCAGCCGCGCCAGCCAGTGTCGGAGCCCGCCAGCACGCCCCGATCGACGGGCCGCGCCCGCTGAGGTCTTCCCGCGGCCCTTGGTCCCCACCCCTCAGCCCTCTTCAATCCGAGCCAGCAGTCGCTCCCACCGGTCGACAGCCGACTCCTCTGACAACGACTCGGCCAGCTCCCGAGCCGCCTCACGTCGCCGGGCTTGGCTTGTCCCCTCCAGCATGCGACCCATGGCCGCGACCAACTGCTCGGGCGAATCGGTCGAGTCCACCAGGGCGAGGGCATCGCCTTCGGCCAGCCCCTCGGCAGCGCCATTGCAGCGAGTGGTCACGACAGGCAAGCCACAGGCGAGCGCCTCGATTGTCACGTTGGCGAAGGGGTCGTAGCGAGTCGGCAGCACCAGGAGGTCGGCGACAGCATAGATGCGCTCCGGCGAATCGACCTCACCGGCGAAGCCAACCTTGCCCCTGAGCCCATGGGACTCAGCCATGCGGTCGTAGCTGTCCCGACGCCGGTCTTCGCCGACGACCAAGAGGCGCAGGTCCCGCACCTCTTGAGCCACGTACTCCATGGCGACCAGCAGCCGGTCGAGACCCTTCCGCCAGAAGTCACTGGCAACAAACACCACCAGTGTCTCCTCGGGAAGGATGTGCAACTGCTGTCTCTGCTCCTCAAAAAACAAGGTGCGTAGTTTCGGGTGGAACCGGTTGAGGTCCACGCCGTTGGGGAGCACTCTCACACGCTCTGCCGCTTCGCCGTATACGGCCACCAGATCGCGCCGAGCCTGCTCGGACGGAGCCACGATCAAGCCCCCAGACGACAGAGCGCGGCGCTCATGCCAGAGGACAAAGCGGTGTTGTAGGGACATGCGCAACCATAGGCGCGAGAACCACCCACCTGCGGAGGCGAGCAAGAGCTCGAACCAAACTCGGTGACACCCACCGCCGCAGCGATACACATCCAGCGGCCCGGTCCTACCAAAGTGAACCACCACGTCATACCGACCGCGCCGTACCCGCAGAGTCGATGACAGGAACAGCGCCAGACTACGCAACACGGGGAATGGCCCCACAACCCAGAGTTTCTTGAACCGTGCAAATCGGCTGCGCCCGAAGCGGGGATCGACCCAACCAGCGTAGACGTCGATCTCATGGCCGCGCTCGGCCAGCTGCCGAGTCAAGGACTCCAGCACCCGCTCGGTACCGCCGAACACACCATAGGCCTTGTGAATGAACGCGAGCTTCACGGCCGCGGCCCCCCTGACCTCGCTTGAGCTGCGAGCTTGTACTTCAAGGCGACACCCTTCGCGCCAACCCAAGCCACGCGCCATCCCCGCCGACCATCCAGCCATGCAGCTCGCAGCAGGACCTTGCGTAAGAAATGACCTGCAGCGTGACAGAAGGCCGCTAGCGGCCAGGGGCGCCACCCCGAAGCCACCAGGGACGCTGAAGCGCGCTGGGCATGAGCCCTTGTGGATTGCTCCAGCTGCGCTGTCGTTCGGTCGGGATCGTGGTGCAGGTGCCCCTCCATCCACACGACTCGGCCCGATGCAATGACGTGGTCGTGAGGGTCGAGCCCCCCCCAGCAAGCGCGCTCACGATCAAAAATGCGAACTCTCACATCGGGGTACCAGCCCGACGCCACCAGGGCCCTGCCGTCGAGGTAGTTGCGACGACGAACTCGAAAGCCAACCACGTCCGGCTCCACGCCCTGCACCAGCTTGGAGATGGCTCCCCCCAGCTGGGCATCGACACGTTCATCGGCGTCGATGCAAACAATCCACCGATGACGAGCCAGGTTGGTGGCTCGTTGTTTCTGCGTCACAAATCCATCAAACCGGTGGGTCTCCACCCTCGCCCCCTCGGAGCGTGCCACGCGGACCGTATCGTCTCTCGATCCACCATCCAAAACGAGGACCTCATCAACCCATGGTCGAACCGACCGAATCGCCTCCGCGATCCGGTGAGCCTCGTCGAGGGCGATGAGCACGGCAGAGACAGCGGGCATCGAACGAAGGATCCTTACCACAGGGCTCACCAACCCGGCATGCTTGACTCCCCCCGGAGCGGGGATAGAATTCCGCGGCTCTGGCGACGTGGCCAAGTGGTAAGGCAAGGGATTGCAAATCCCTCATTCGCCGGTTCGAATCCGGCCGTCGCCTCCAACTCCCCCCTCCTCCGATGATTCTCGGAAGCGGCCGCGCGACTTGCGTGGTGCGTTCGAGTCCCTAGACTGTCCGGCGGGGAAAAAGCGACAAGGCACGTTGCCTTCAGCCGAATCCCTACGTCCCCCACGCAATCGCGAGGACTTGGAAGGTAGACATGGAACAGTCCAGCCCAATCGTCGAGATACTGCTCAACAGCGATGTGATGCAGGCCGAGTGGGTGCTTTACTTCCTACTGGTCCTGTTCGCCGTCGCGATCTTCATGGTGCTCTGGAAGGTCGTGTTCTTCGTCGTCAACAGGATGCGAGCACGAAAGCTTCGAGCCCACGTCGCCAAGCTGGTAGCCGGGAGCGAGCTCGAAGAGTTCACCGCAGCCCTCGAAGACCACCCAGGCGTCGAGGCCTGGGTTCTGCGGCACGGGCTACGTTATGCCGCCAACGGCCCCACGGCCGTCTCCCAGCAGTTGGATGTGGCCACGACGGCCGCTAAGCACCGACTGGAGCTGGGGCTCACGTTCCTGGGCACGGTCGGCTCCAATGCCCCCTTTGTGGGGCTGTTCGGGACTGTGCTAGGCATCATCAAGGCCTTCCGTGATCTGTCCTTGGAGACCCGGGCTGGTGCGTCTGCGGTCATGGCTGGCATCTCTGAGGCCCTCGTGGCCACCGCTGTAGGACTGTTGGTTGCCATCCCGGCAGTCGTCGCGTTCAACTACCTCCAGCGACAAGTTCGACAGACTCTCGCCAACTCGGACACGCTCAATCAACAGGTGCTGTTCCGACTGCGGGCCACCAAGCAGGACGGGTAACTGTGGCTGGGTCCGGCATCCAAGATGAGGAGATCATCTCCGGCATCAACATCACGCCGATGGTGGACATCATCTTGGTCCTACTGATCATCTTCATGGTGACAGCGGCGGTAATCAACGACGACTCCATCAAGGTGGAACTGCCGGAGGCTGCAACGGGTGAGGAGACAAAGTCCTCCACGCTGGGGCTCACGATCGACACCGAGGGTCAGTGGTACCTGAACGGCAGCGCCACCAGCGAAGAGGCGCTGCGTGCATTCATTCGATCGGAAAAGGCCCAGGATGCTGAGCTGCAAGCCGTTGTGTCCGCCGATCGAGCCGTCGCCCATGGAGAGGTTGTGAAGTTGATCGACGTCGTCAAGCAAGAAGGCGTGGTGAAGTTCGCTATCAACATCGACCAGCCATCCTTCGCACCCACAGACGCGAGCCCCGGAGCCGACCAGGAGCCAACCCCTTGAGTAAGACGGCCTACCTGAGGCTCGTCGACCCCGACGATGGCAACAGGCAGGACGAACCGGTCCAACAGCAGCCTGCCTTCGTTCCGGTGGAGCTGCCCGAGGACGAGCCCCTCTTTGACCGAAGCATCTGGATTGGTCTGTTGCTTGCGCTGGTGGTCAACTCAGCGCTGGTCTCGGTTCTGGTCCGCGGTCCCATGGCCACGGAGCAGCGTGCACCCGAGACTGTCGAGTTCACCCTCGTCGAGCCGCCGCCGCCGCCGCCGGAGCCGGAGCCGGAGCCGGAGCCGGAACCAGAGCCACCCAAGGTTGTGGACTTTCAAGAAGCGATCAAGCCGCTCCCAACGGATACCGCAACAACCGAGCCCGAAGCTGAGCCCCCCAAGCCCGTATTCGGGGTCTCGATGGAGTCGACGGTTGCCGCGGGAGACGGGTCCTTCGCGGTACGAGTCGGCAACACGCTGATGAAGAAGCCGGAAGAGGAGTTCACCGACCCCAACGAGGTGCGAGCACTTCCTAGAGTGTCCTTCCAGAGGTTGGACGAGCCACCCCGGATCATTCGTGATTTCCGGGCACCGTACCCAGAAGAAGCGCAGGCTGGAGGCTTCGAGGGGACCGTCATTTTGAAGCTAACCATCGATGAGAACGGCAAGGTGGTAGAGGCCCGAGTAGTGCGAGGCATTCACCCAGACCTCGACGTGGCGGCAGCGGCAGCCGCCAAGCGCTTCGTCTTTCGCCCAGGCCGCTCCAACGGCGAGGCCGTAGTCACCACCAACTACGTGTACCGCTACACCTGGCTGATCGAGGACTGAGCAGCGTGCGGCGAATCGTCGCCAGGTACTGGCCTGCATCCTTCCTCCTGACCGCGTTCTTCTTCTGGCCAGGGAACGCTGCTGGTCAGACCGCAGCCCGTGATCTGCAGGAAAACGATTCTGAGAAGAGTGAGGCCGCGGTTACACCGTCGTCTGAGGCCCCGGAGACCAGCGGTGAGGCGGCTAGGCTCGGGCCAGGGAACAGCCCCGTACCTCATGCGATCCCAGATCTTCTCGACGCACCCAGCCCGGGCTACCCAGAGGAAGCACTAGCCTCAGGCATCGAGGGTGCCGTGGTGCTAGCCCTCCAGCTCGATGAAAACGGGGTCGTTCAAAACGTAGAGATCGTCCGCGAACCGGGCGGGGGACTGGGCGAGGCGGCTGCGGCGGCAACTCGTGACAGCATCTTCGAGAGTCCACCCGCCCAAGGGCCCCCACACGAGCTTCGCCGTTACTTTCACGTGGTCCGATTCGTGCTGCCTGACGAGGCGCGAGCGGTCATCAACCAAGCCGCTGCGGAGACACCGGAGCAGACCGAAGAGAGCGACACGGAGGACATCGAGGAGAGTCCGCAGCCTGCCGACGAGTTGACCGTGTTCCCCGAGCTCATGACCGAGGTCAGCGCCCCCTACCCCGAGGCTGCTCGAGAGGAGGGAGTCCAAGGCCAGGTGCTCCTGGAGCTCGATGTGTCAGCCACCGGTGATCTGGATGCTGTTCGCTTGGTGAGTGCGGACCCGAGTGGCTGGGGACTCGAGTTGGCGGCGGTCAAGGCCGCCTGGCAGTTCCGGTTCTCCCCCGCTTACGCAGGCGCAGTGCCCGTCCCGGTCCGCATCACCTACACCTACGGCTTCCAACTTCAGGAACAGGTCGTTTTGGAGAGTGTGGAAGGCCCCAAAGAGGGCGAGAGCGTGGATCCCGACGGCCCCGTAAACCTCAGCGGCACCGTCCGAGAGCGAGGGACCCGGCGAGCGCTCGGTGGGGTCGAAGTCCTCATCGAGAAGCTGAGTCTCAGCGCCGTCACCGATGACTTCGGCTACTTCCAATTCCGAGGCATTCCCGCTGGACTCCATCGCGTTCTGGTGGCTGTGCCCGGCTACCGCAAGTTCGAGACTGAAGAGGAGATCCGCCCGGGACAAGCCACTGATGTCGTTTACTTCGTGCGGGAATCGCCGCTGGGAGTCCCAGAGACAGTCGTCCGAACCCAACGAGAGAAAAAGGAGGTGGCTCGTCGCACCATTGCGATCGAGACCATTGAGCGGGTCCCGGGAACCTTCGGCGACCCGGTCCGCATTGTGCAGAACCTACCGGGTGTCGCCCGGAGCCCATTCGACTTTGGGCTCCTGATCGTCCGGGGTTCGGGCCCCGAGGACTCTGGCGCCCACATCGATGGCATACGAGTCCCCCAGTTGTTTCACTTCGGGGGATTCCGCTCCATCGTCACACCGATCCTCCTAGACTCCATCGACTTCTATCCCGGGGGCTACGGCGCACGCTACGGCCGACTGACAGGCGGCATCTTGGATGTACGCACCCGCGAGCGCTACGAAGATCAGATCCACGGTCTTGTGCAGGCCGACTTGCTCGATGCTTCGGCAGCCCTGACCGGCTCGATTCGAAAGAAGGGCGACCCGAACCCCATCGGCGGCTTCGTGGTCGCCGCAAGGCGCTCGTATCTCGACGTGATCCTGCCAGCCCTGACACCGTCCAGTGTGGACTTGAGCAGCGTCGTGTTTCCTCAGTGGACCGACATCCAAGGCAAGCTCACTCTGCGCCCCGGCGATGGTCACAGTCTCTCCTGGCTAGCCTACTTTTCTCAGGACCGCGCTGGCAGCCGGGTCGAGGACCCGGGCCGAGCCGACATCGAGAGCACACAGGGTGACTTCCTGTTCAAGAACGATTTCTGGAGAGCAGCGATCGACTGGACGTACCGCAGCCGGTCGGTGTTCTCCAACCGACTCGTTTTCTCGGTAGGCCAGGACTTCCAACACTTCGACGTCGGACAGTTCGCCTCTGTCGACGTCGAGGCGTTCTGGCTCGAGCTGAGGGACGAGGCTCGACTGGACATCCAGGATTGGCTCGAACTCGTCTTGGGCGCAGACATCATCTCGTCGGTGTACGCGTTCGAGTTCAAGTTCAACGACTTTGACGTGCGAACCTTCGGCAACGACCCCAACGCCGAGCGTGAAGAACTGGTGCTCGCCGACGAGGACTTCGGGATCACCCCCGCAGCCTTCTTGGAAGGGCGGTTCAAGCTCGCCGACGAGCGTGTCCAGTTGGTCCCCGGTGTCCGCCTGGACTACTACGTCATCCCTGGTCAGTTCTCGTTTGTTACCGGCGACCCACGGTTTGCGTTTCGGGTAAGCCCCGATCCCGACCGACGGCTGGAGTTCAAGGGTTCTGTGGGCCTATATCACCAAAATCCGCAGGGCTATGAGCTTCTGGAAGTCACGGGCAACACCGAACTAAAGCCTGAGCAGAGCGTCCAGTTTTCATTGGGCACGGAGATTCGGTTCACGGACTTCTTGAGCCTCGACCTCCAGGGCTTCTACAAGCGCCTGCAAGACCTCGTCGTATTCTCGTCTTCAGGAGTCCTCGAAGACGGCTCGGACTCGGCATGGATGAACACCGGCGACGGTCACATTTACGGCGCCGAGTTGTTCTTGCGCTGCGAGCCTGTCCGAGGCTTCGAGGGATGGGTTGCCCTGACGCTGCAACGCAGTCAGAGACGTGATCGACCCAACTGGGACTTCTACTGGTACGACTTCGACCAGCCCATCATTCTGGACATTGTCGCCTCGTACCAGCTGCCGTTCGGGTTCAAGCTCGGAGCCCGCTGGCGCTACGTCTCGGGCAACCCGACCACCCCAGTGATGAACGCAATCTACGACGCTGACGACGACAGCTACATCCCCCTCCAGGGTACGTACAACTCCGAGAGACTCCCTGACTTCCACGCCCTGGACATCCGCATCGACAAAGACTTCAATTTCAGGACCTGGAAGCTAACCGTGTATCTCGACATCCTGAACGTCTACAACCGCCAGAATCCCGAGTCTGTCGTGCACAACTTCGACTACACCGAGAAGACCTACCTTTACAGTCTCCCCATCATCCCGAACCTCGGCTTCAAGGGGCAGTTCTGATGAGACAGCAGCAGCCAGTGCCCTGGGGGCTTGTCATCCTGCTGGTCGGGGTCACCTGCCTGGGGTGGGGCTGTAACGTTCTAAAGCTGACGCCCACGTCCCAGGTCATCCGTCCCCGGGTGGCCGGCATCCAGGCCGAGCCGGCAGAGATCTCGCTAGGCGAATCGACGGAGTTGAGGGCACTTTTCGTCCACCCTCCGGGCGAAGAGGATGCCTTCGGTGCCATCTGGTTCTCTTGCGTACAAGCGGGCTCGGCCACTGGCTGCCTAGGGCTCGACACGGGAGCGTTCTTGTCGGCAGGCGGGGTCGAACCCGAAGGTGACAGCGAAAGCCCCATGGACGACGAGCTAATGACCGACCCCAGGAACAATCAATTCGGAGTGGGGGATGCCTTCAGCTACACCGCCCACGGGAGCGTCATTGAAGACGCGTGGGACGCACTGGGTGAAGCCGACCGAGTCGAGGGGCTCGTCGTGATGGTGAGCGTCACCTACGTCCGACGGTCCAACGAGGAACTGGAGGCCATGCTCCTCGACCTCAACCTCGCCACATCGGGTGGAGATTCTGAGGCTATAGAGGCATTCGCAGACGACTTTCTAGAGTTGCTCGACGACGGTGTCAGCGCGGCGCGACGCATCGTGGTGAGTGACAAGACAGACGCCCAGCCAGACCCCATCGACTGTCCCACTACGGCGCTCACGCCCAACAACAACCCCTACCTGGATGGCGTCCTACTGCACGAGGCTGAGGACGGCTGGGACCAGGGGCACCTGGTCGGCACTGTGACCTTCGTTGAGCCGGAGGAGACGCTCGTGCTTCGGCCAATCCTTCGCCATGGCGGCATCGAAGACTACCTGTACATAACGACGGACGGCGAAACAGAATGTCGACGTGAGACTCCCTGGTTCGCATGGCTCACCAATGCTGGAGCTATGGAAGCCGACTACAGCTTCGTCGCCGACGAAGGCGACTATGAAGAGGTCGAAGGACGGCTCAAGGTGAACCAACTCCATCTTCCTCCCGCCGAAGAGATGCCAGACCGATCAGACCTATGGATTGTCGCCCGCGACCGGAGAGGCGGTCTGGACTGGACCCGTGTTCAGTTAGCCCGCACCGTCCACTGAGCTACGCGCTCACTACTCCGGCCGCGAGCTGATACGAAAGGACGACGAGCGCACCGTCGCGAAGTCACTGCAGCGGGCAGAGCTCAACGCCCGAGCGTCGGTGCAGCCCCAACCAAAGACGACCGTCACCCGCAAGAGTTGCTTCAGTTGCTCCCGCCCCGGGCGATACTCGAATGTCTTGGTTCCTGGGGGCACGGGGAGCGCGAGTCCCTCTCGACCGCAGGGCTCTAGCGGCATAGAGCGATACGCCTCCCCCTCGAAACGCTCCAACTGAAAGCTCTCGCAGCCAGGCAGGAAGATGGGTACGTCCCTCTTGTTGGTCACGGTAATCTCAACCACGTCCCCCAGAAGATAGGCCCGCCGACTCGTCTCCACCGTCACGCTAGGACCCATCGGGTCTGCGGCCCACGCCGACGACGGGCCCTGCAAGACCAGCAGAGCCAGGGCCAACACCGACCCCAGCCCCAGCAGCCAAGCACAGGAGCTAGCAGCACCGAGGATATTCACGATCGCTTGAATGGAACTCAGGCGCATGGATTCCTCTCAACGTTCCGCCCGTCGGGCCCGGTGACCGGCATTGTCTCTCGAACCGGGTGTCGGATGCTACCAGCCAAGAAAACGGTGGGAGTCCGACGCCTGTCTCGGACTCCCAACGAGGACCCCGCACAGTCGCATTGTCTCGCAGATCGTCGTCTGAGAGCCTTCCATCGACCTTGACACTGCGAAAAGCGGACTGGTAGAAATCCGACCGGTCTGAAACAGCAGATCGCGCGAACCCCGGGCCCCAGGCACCATCCACCCTTTTCTTCCGGTCCTACTGGATGAGGTTGACGTTGGCAGTGAAGTCCTCTTCCAGAGCATTCCGAGCCCTCCGAATTCGTTCGCTAGTCGCGGCGGTGACAGGTGTAATTCTTAGCCTTTCGTTCGGGTTCGCCACTCCGGCCCACGCCCAGGATGAGGATGAACCGGGCCAGATCGTCGAGACCCGAGCGCCCGAGGACAAGCGCCCCATCAAGGTGCGCAACAAGTTCTTCATCAAGCGCAAGCGCTTTGAGATCACACCTCAAGTTGGCTTCATTACCAACAACGCGCTCAATGACGAGATCAACCTCGGAGCATCTCTCACCTATCACTTCACAGACCGCGTCGGCGTCGAGCTCCACGGCAGCTACGCCTTGTTGGGTGGGACAGGCAACACCAAGTCGTTGGCCCTAGCGGTCCTGCGGCTCTTGGACCCAAGCTTCCGACTGGAGTCTGTCGATCCGGGGGTCGTAACCACCTTGTCGTTCGTGTGGTCTCCCATGTACGGGAAGATCAATCCCTTTGGCATGGCCGTGATCAACCTCGACTTCTACTTCCTCCTCGGGGTCGGGTACGGCAATGAGACTGTCGAGATGCTCAGCTATGCGATCGACGGAGCCGGTCAGGAAACAGCAGAGTTGGCGACGGACCCTGCCATCAATCACCAGTTCCTGTTCAACATCGGCATGGGGGTCAACGTCTTCGCCACGAAGTGGCTGAGCCTTCGGTTCGACGTTCGTATTCTGCTGACATGGGACGAAGTGCTCAACTACGACGATGACACAGCCGCGGCTACAAACAGGGCCCTAGGCCCACTGGCCAACCGGCTGACCTGCGACAACCCGGACATTAGTGATAAGGCCTGCAAGGTCGTCTTCCCGTCTGCCTTCACCCTGAATGTGGGGGGTAGCTTCTGGGTGCCTGGTGACCGAGCCGTTCGCGAAAAAGCTTCTGTTTTTTAGGCCTGAGGGACGACGATGAACCGAGCTTTCCTTCTGTGGTTGGTGATCGCGGCTCTGCTAGCCGCTCCCTTGACATCGGTCTATGCGGCCCCTGGTGACTCCGCCCCTCCGATGGGTGATGACGACGACGACGACGACGACGACGATGACGACGACATGGGAGACGAGGACGATGAGCCCGCGCCCATCACCGACGAAGAAGAAGGCGACGAGAGCCTAGAAGACCGCTATCGCGTCGACGTCCCGGGCGCCGTGGAGGCGGCTCCTCCGGCCGAGGAAGAGGAAGAATTCCAGGTGCCTGATGAGCGGAAACGCCGAGAAGTCATCAAGGTCATCCAGAAGAAATTCTTCCTGAAGTATCGGCGTCTAGAGGTCACCCCGCAGGTTGGCTATGTGGGCAACGACAACTTCATCCGACGATTCTCGCTCGGAGCCGGCATCGCGTACCACATCAATGACCTTCTCTCGTTTGAGGTAAGCGTCAACTACCTGCCCAACCTGGGTGAGACCGACTACAAGCCACTGACCAAGCGCTTCCAGAATGAAGATGAGGTGGTTCCAGACATCAGTCGAGTCGTGATGCTGTCCTCGCTCAACGTCGGCCTGGCCCCCATCTACGGGAAGGTCGAGCTCGGCACGCTGCGCATCATCAACTATGACCTGTACTTCACTGCGGGCATGGGCATTGCCTACTCGGTGGACGACACCGAGATCATTCGTCAGGACGAGTGCACTGGAAACACTCCGCAACAAAACAAGCAGATCGAGTCCTGCCGTTTCGTCAACCAAGTCCACTTGACCACCAACGCCGGTGGTGGATTCAGGATTGTGTTTAACGAATGGATCGGAGTCCGGATCGACGCGCGCCAGTACACCCATATCGAGCAGGTGTACCGTGAGGGCGACATCGGACTGGAGATGAAGCAGAACTTCATGATCAGTCTTGGGGCGTCTTTCTTCCTGCCGCCCCGGACTAGACCCCTCAACTAGTGTCCTGCCTTGAACTTGCTCTCTATGGAGACGTGCGCGACGGAAGATGAATGACCTCTCTCGGGTTTGTCACAATGTGCCGCGCTTGCCGTTCTCGGCTCAATTGAGGTCCACAATGATTCGACGCCTCCTACTCGTAGCTCTCCTAGCCTTCTCCTCTGCGACCCTGTTGCCCGCAGCCGCCCAGGCGCTGACCCTGGACGACGTAAAAGAGATGGCCTCCGTCGGTGTACCCGACAACATCATTGTCGCCACGGTCAACAACAGTGAGGCGGTCTTCAACCTGACCGCGCAGCAGATCATCGAGCTGAAGTCTCTTGGCATCTCTGACGCCGTGATTGAGGCGCTCCAGGGCACCTCGGGCAACGTCACCCGGACTGCGCCACCACCACGCGACGACGAGCAGCCAAGGCGCCGCGATCAGGAGCTAGAAGAGGACCGCCCCCAGGAGCGGCGACGGCAACTGGACGATGACCGAATGCGGGACGACGATGAGCCGCGTCGGCGACGACAAACTGACGAGGAGGAGGACAGCATTCTTCGTCGTCGGCGGGGAGGTGATGTCGACGATCGCGACGACGACCGTCGCAGACGAGACGACGTCTCTACGAGCCGCGTTCAGCGGACGCCCAAGGAGATCAAGTCCGCCATCGCCAACTACAAAGAGAAGAAGTACCTGACGGCTTCCCTCAAGCTGTACCGGTTGCTCGAATCGCAGAAGTACCCAGAGCACGAGGCCAAGATCAACTACTACCTGGGGGCCTCGCTCAACAAGAATGGCCTGCTCCACTCTGCCCAGTATTACTTCCAGAAAGTGGTGAAAGAGGGACCCTCAAGTGGCACCTTCTTCTCGGGTGCATTGGCCAAGATGGTGGAGATCTCGGACAAGACCAAAGACCCCATCTACCTAATCCGAACCATCGGCAAGATTCACCCGGACGATTATCCGGGCAAGGTGAAGGACGACCTCTACTACTATCAGGGAGTCCGCGACTTCGAGAAGAACGACTTCAACCGGGCCAAGCGCAACTTCGCCAAGCTGGGACGCTCCAGCACACACTTCGTCCAGGCTCGGTACTTCCTGGGCACCATCTACGCTCAACAGAAGCGGGAATCGAAGGCCTACAAGGTCTTTGGCGACATCGTCAATCGCGACTTCCGAGGAGACCCGGAGGAGATCGCAGCGGTCAAGCAGCTGTCCATCATCAACATGGCCCGCATCAACTATGCGGGGGAGAATTACACTCAGGCTGCAAAGATCTACGACTACCTGCTGCGCCTGACGAAGCACTGGCCCACAGCCACATACGAAGAGGCATGGGCCCACTTCATGGCCGAGGGCAAAGAAGCGCAAGCACTGGGCAACCTGTTGACTCTGAGCTCGCCCTTCTTCCGCAGCGTTTGGCTGCCAGAAGCCACCATTCTCGAGGCGCTGACCTTCTACAGAATTTGCGAGTACGAGACGGTCGAAGACATCCTCAACGGATTCCGGGCCAATTATGAGCCGCTCCAAACCACGATCGAAGAGATGCTGTTGCCCTACACCGAGGGCGAGAAGCCGCTGGAGAAGCTCTACGAGAGCCTCTACAGCGCCGATAGCCGCGATTTCCGCAAGCTACCGCCCGCTCTTTACCGCCGGGTAGAGAGTGACAGAAGGTTCGGCGGCCCCCACAACCGTGTCATCCAGATTCAAAAAGAGTTGGAGCGTATCAAGGGGCAAAAGGCCACCTGGCGCAACAGCGAGGTGGGCAAAGCTCTCGTCGAGTTGCTGAAGCAGCAGAAGAGAATCTATATGCGCATAGCGGGGCGGAACTTGGGGGTCGAGTTGGGCAAGGTTCGCGATCAGTTGGGCGAACTCATGGGTCAGGAAGCCCTCATTCGTTTCGAAGTTGTGTCGGGAGAATATCGAAAGTATGAGAGCCGATTCCGCAACCCGGAAGCTGCCGATGTTCAAGAGGGCATTGAGTTCGACTATGCAACCAACCCTGAGGTCGCATATTGGCCGTTCAATGACGAGTTCTGGGAGGACGAGCTCGGCTACTACGTGCGCGACGCAAAAGGCGACTGCAAGGAGTAATGAGCATGAAGCTATCTAGACGATCCTTGTCCATCCTCAGCCTGTGCCTGTGGATGGTCGGCAGCATCCTCGGTCCCTCCATCATGGGGGCATCGGATGCTGAAGCTCAGAGCCGCAAGGAGGAACGCCGAAAGAAGGTTCTGGATTACAAGGCCTACGAAAGAGAAAAGAACCGCGCCGCCTACGGCGAGCTCGCAAATCAGAAGCGACAAGAGGCCATCGTTCAGCTCAAGCAGATTCTAGGCGACCAGAAGCGCCTCCCGGCCAACACCAAGGCCGAGATGTTGATGCGTCTCGCCGAGCTGTACTTCGAGCAGAGCAAGTACGAGTACAACCGGGAGATGGATACATACGATGACTTGTACGAGAAGTGGTTCAATCTGCCGGCCGCCCAACAAAAGAGCAATCCGGAACCCCAGCCCGTAACCACTCGCTCTAAGGCCTTCACGCACAAAGCCATCGAGAACTATCGGGTCATCCTCAAGAACTACCCGAGCTTCGATCGGGTGGACGAGGCCTTGTTCTTTCTTGCCTTCATGCTGAACGACATCGGTGAAGAGAAGGAAGCGGTCGACCGGTATCAGGAATTGGTCAAGACCCACTCGGACAGCGCCTTCGTGCCTGATGCATACAACGCCATTGGCGAGTACTACTTCAACAACAACAACGCCTACAAGGCGCTGCAGAACTACAAGCGAGCGGCCCGCTTCAAGGACAGCAAGATCTACACGTTTGCTCTCTACAAGATGGGGTGGTGCTACTACAACGTGGGCGAGTTCGGCACGGCCATCGACACCATGAAGGAGTTGGTCTCCGAGACCGACCGTCGCATGCGTGAGACCGGGGAAAAGGCCGGCATTTCGCTCAAGGAAGAGGCGCTGCGCGACCTCGTCCTGTTTTTCTCCGAAGAGGGCGACCTGCAGGCAGCAAAAGAGTACTTCACCCGCTATGGCGAGAAGCGCTACTACCGCAAGATGCTGTCCCGACTGGGCAACATCTATGTGGACCAGGGTAAGAACCAGTTGGCCGTGCAGACCTATCGAGAGTTGATCGCCGACAATCCATTCGCGTCGGACAACCCCGAGCACCAGCACTCCATCATCCGCGCGTACTGGGGCCGAGATCGTTTCGACGAGGCCAACGAAGAGATCAACAAGCTCGTGGAGACCTACGGCCGCTCGAGCCGATGGGCCCAGGAGAACGCGGACAACAACAGTGCGCTGAAAGAGTCTGAACGACTCATCGAGAAGAACCTCCGTAACGTAGCCATTGACAGTCACCAGCAGGCGCTCAAGCGGCGCTCAGCCAAGCTGCTGCTGCTGGCGGAAGAGAACTACGCGCGCTACCTCGGCTACTTCGAGAAGGGCCACAAGAGCTACCAGATGCGTTACTGGTATGCAGAAGTCCTCTACAAGCTCAAGCGCTATGACAAGGCCACGGACCAGTACGAAATGACCGTCGCCGCCGACCCCAAGGGCAAGTTCCTCAAGGACGCTGCAGCCAACGCCATCTTCTCCATCGAGGAATACCTCAAGCCCATGAAGAAGCGACTCGATGCCAACGCGAAGAAAGCGGTGGCGGAGCTCCGGCGTCGGGGTACGGGCGTTGGTAAGTACGCCGAGATTGAGCTGCACCCGTGGGAGTCGCGCCTGGTGAAGGCCTGCGATGCCTATGCCGCGGCCCTCCCTGATGACAAGAAGACCCTTCGGTTCCTCTACAAGGCAGCGCTCCTGCTCCACGACCGCAACCACTACAACGACAGCAACCCTCGGTTCCTGAAGATCATTCGCGCCAACCCAAGGTCCGAGATGGCCCAATACGGTGTCCACGAGATCTTGGCTTCGTACAAGCGCATTGAGAATTGGTCGAAGCTCAATGAGGCTGCGCGCGAGTTCTACAACAACCCCGATGTGGGTAAGACCAGCAAGTTCAAGGGTGAGCTGAAGAACATCTACCAGCGCGCCACCTTCAAGATTGCTGAAGGTCACGCCGCCGCCGACAAGTGGCCTGAAGCCGCCGAGTCTTTCTATGGCTTCTACGGAGAGTTCGGGGACAGCGACGTCCGCGACATTGCTCTGTACAACGCCGCCTTCTACTTCGGAAAGACCGGCGACAAGCTCAAGATGCTGGATCTCCGCCATGAATTCGTGGAGAAGTTCCCCAAGCCGGCGGGTAAGGACAGTGCCAAGGCGCAGCTTTACCAGAAGAGCTTGTCCATGCTCGGGGACCACTACCAGGCCCTCGCCGCCTACGACCGTTCCGCCGACTACTTCCGGCGACTCTATGACTCAGCGAACAAGTTCGAGCAGGAAGGCTTCACTACGGCTCAAGACGGTCTGTACAACTCGGCTGTGTACCGCGAGGCCCTGGGCGACGTAGACGGTGCGCTCAAGGACTTCGCCGACTACATGAAGACCTGGCCGGGCAATAAGGACGAGCTGACCAACCGCATGCGGGTTGCGAAGATCCTCCGAACCTCTGGCAATACCGACAAGGCGATGGCCGCATACAAGGCCATCTACCAGGACAAGAAGGTCATCACAGGCAACTTCGATGTGGCCATGGAGGCCTATCTAGCCTATGGCCAGATGCTCGGCGAGAAGGGCAGCCGCAAGAGCCAACTGTCCCACTACAAGGATGGCATCCGGTTCTTCGATGCCAATCGAGCCAAGGCCGGCAGCGACGCCAAGCTGGCGCCCTACTACGCAGCCGAGATGCGCTATGAGTTGCTCGAGCCCGAGTACGACAAGTTTGTGACGCTGACGATCCCCGCAGACACGAAGAAGGCGTCGGGAGCACTCAAGAAGAAGGTCGACAACCTCGCCACCCTTGAGCAGAAGTACGTGGGCGTGCTGGAGCTCAAGCAAGGCGAGTGGGGTATTGCAGCGCTCTATCGCATTGGAACTCTCTACGGAAACTTCGCGGACACCCTCCGCGCAGCCCCGTGCCCCAAGAAGCTGGATGAAGACCAATGCTCCATCTACAAGTTTGGGTTGGAGGACAAGGCCTACCCCCTCGTGGACAAGGCCGTGGATGCGTTCACCAAGGCCCGTCAGAAGTCCTATGAGCTGGGTCTGTACACCGAGTACACCATCGACTCGCTGAATCAACTCTCCAGGCTCCGACCCGCCGAGTACCCGGCCAATGCCGAGCGCACGCCGGCGCCGGACTACACGTCGAACCCCTACACCACTGCGGACTTCGTCCTTTGAGGTCCCGCATGGAATCCCGACCGATGACTTCTAACACTATGTACCTCCGCAATGTCCTGGGAGCCCTGCTCCTTGTACTACTGGCCCTGCCCATGTCCGGCTGCCCCGGCAAGTCGTCGCGCTCCAGCGGCTCTCAAGATGCGGACAATCCACGCGCCATCCATGCCGCCACCGTTCAGCTCGTCAAGGAGAGCAAGGCCGATGGACGTGTCGACTACAAGAGGGCGTTCTCCGGCTTCTCTTCGGCCTGTGACATGGGTGCCGAGATCAGCGAGCCGCACGTGGAGGCCTGCTACAACGCTGGCGTCGCTGCGGCGCGCCTGGACCGCGCCAACACCGCCACCCGCTATTACAAGATGGCCTTGGTCGCAGACCCAACCTTTGCTGGAGCCGTGCGCAACCTGACCGTCTCGTTGCTTGCCGACGGCAAGCCAGTGGAGGCGTTGCCCATCTACGAGGAGTATCTGGCTGCCAACCCCAAAGACTGGGACATGATCAACAACTACGCAGGTGCCCTCGGCGAAGCGGGTCGTCATCAAGAAGGCGTCGAGGCCATCCAGAAGCTGTTGTTCGAGAATCCCAAGGACACCCGCGCCTACAAGACCCTAGCGCGCATTTATTTCCTCGCAGGGCAATACCGCATGAGCCAAATGGCCTCCGCCAACGCCCTGAAGCTCGCTCCTGAAGATGCCGATATCCACAACAACATCGGTATCACCTTCCTCAAGGAAGACAAAGAGGCGGAAGCGGTGGTCGCATTCAAGGAGGCGTTGAAGCTCGACCCCAACAATCTAGAGGCCAACATGAACCTGGGCCTCATCGCTGTCGCAAGCGCCGATTACCAGTTGGCGGCAGAGTGTTTCCAGAAGGTGTTGAGGGACTACCCAGGCCACACTGAGTCGCTCATTGGTATGGGCATCGCCTACCGAGGCATCCTGGAGTTGGACACGGCCGTCACCCAGTACAACAGCATCTTGGCCAACAACCCCTGCCAGGAGACCGCTCTCTTGAACAAGGGCATCGTCCAGCACTTGTTCCTCAAGAAGTACAAGGAGGCGAAGAAGACCTACTCCGCGCTGCAGAAGTGCAATCCTGCAGAGGCCGCGGTCGCCCAATGGGTAGAGAAGGTCGACGAAGACATCGCCGAAGAAGAGCGCGTCGCGGCCGAGCTCGCCGAGATGGAGCGACAGCTCGCAGAGTTGGAGGCCAAGGCCAAGGCCAAGGCCCAGATGCTCCTGGCAGAGATCGACCGAGCTCAGAAGGTCTTCGTCAAGTATAAGGAGATCAAGCAGGACCCCTCTTGGGCCGAAGAGGTCCAGGTCCAGATCGAGGCGACCAACTACGCAATCGAGTCTGAGGACTTCTTCTTCATGGAGGAGCAGTCCCAATACTTGGATGAGTTCATGGTGGCCTACTACCAGTACGCGCTGGTGGATGAAGAGGGCAAGCCCATCGCCGATCCGGAGGAATGGACTAGCCGCGCCGCCATCGAGATCCCCGAGCCTGAGGAGCCCGAGGCAACCACCGAGGCCACGGCTCCCGATGCCGCTGGAACGGAGGGAGCCGACTCCTCAGCCCCAGAGCCCCCAGCAGAAGCCGAGCCAGCGCAGGAGACCGCAGCAGAGCCCGCAGCGGAACCCGCCGAGGCAACCGAGGAAGCCAACACAACAGAAACCGGGAACATCGTCGAGTAAAGCTTGTCCAATGCTTGAGGGGCCAAGGTCAGAGAGCCTAACTCCCCAGGGACTTGAGAACACCAGCCCTCATCGCGGGGCATCTCCTGGTAACCAGGGGGTGACTCTGGCAGAATGGGCCGCCGAAAAGGAATGAGGTCGTCATGAAACGATTGGTCACTGCCCTCCTCACAGCTCTCCTCGCCATGGCTTTTGCCGTGCCGATCGCTGTTGCTCAGGACGACGAGTCTCAGGTTCGATACAAGAAGAAGACCGAGATCGACTTCGAAGATGTCTCCATCGATGGTGAACTCAAGAAGCCCCATGGAGCCTATCTTCTCGACAAGCGGCAGTCCTCGTTCAATCCCCTCATTAATCTCAAGTATGAGTTCAATCAGGAGATGATCGACTCGGTAAACCAAATCCGCTAGCGAACTCACTACTGCGACGAAGCTCCCTCAAGACCCGGGCCGCTGTACACCCTCGGCCCTGACACAAATCTAAGGACCCGCTCGATGGCTCAGCAGGACAAGGCTCCGACCCTCTCTTTTTCGATCACAGTGGACGGCCAGAACGCCGGCACTCAGGAGTTCGAGCAGGAGATGGTCACCATCGGCAAGGGTGCGGCTGCCGTTCTCCAGATCAGCGACGACGGCCTCGCCGACCTACATGCGGCGGTGCAATTAGCAGACGACGGAACCATCACCCTGTTGGACCTTGGCAGTGAGTCCGGAACGCTGCTCAATGGTGAGTCCATCAACAACAGTCCCATCAAGGACGGTGACGAGATCAAGCTCAGCAAGACGGTGATCAAGTTGAGCATCCCCGACATCGAGCAAGAAGAAGACACCGACGAGGCCGAGGCGCCCATTGCTGCCGAGTTGTCCGAGGAGGAGGCCGAGCTTGAGATCGGCGAGGCCGAGGATGTGATGGACTTTGTCCTTCGTTCCGGAACAGCCGACTCGGATCTAGGGATTCAGCGAAAGGCTCCCAAGATTCTAGAGGTGGCTGAGATCTGGTCGGGAACCGTCCTCAATGTGCGGCACTTTGGCCCCGACGCCAAGGCTGTGTACGTGGGCGACCGCCAGGCACAGAGCTTCCGCGTGGCCTCGGCCGTCCTCATGGCGATCCTGGTCATTGGCGTCGGCTTCTTCATGGTCAAGCACGTCACCCTGCCCGTGCCACCGCGCGAGCCGGCCATCGACACGCAGATGATCGAGAGATGGCAGGCTGAGACGGCCAAGGCCAAGGCCGAAGAGGCCGAGCAAAAGCGCCTGGAATTGGCTGCCGAGAATGAGCAGTTGCGCAAGGACGCAGAGGCTCGAATTCAGAGCCGGCGCGGCAAGTACGACCGCAAGATCAACGAAGCAGAGAACAAGGCCCGCAAGCGTCACGACGAGAAGCAAGCTGAGGCTCGAAACCGTCACGAGGCAAGCCGTGCGGAAGACCCCTCACTCGGACCGTTCATTCCCACCAAGTTCTGCTTGAGTGTGCTCTCAAAGCAGCAGGTAGCCGAGGTTGAGGCTCGCACGGACCGTGCTGCGGCGCAGCGCCTGTGTGTTACCGAGGCTCGGAACGTCTTCTCCGAGAAGATCCTCACGGACGTCATGGACAGCATTCGCGAAGAGCGCGAGGCCGCTGCTGAGGCCGAGGCCGAAAAGAATGCTCCGCCCAATCCGCTGCGAGACCTGCGCGACTCCTGGACCGCAAGGACCAAGAAGAAGTTCGAGCGAGCCATCAAGAGCAACCGTGAGAATATCCCGCTGGTGCCGCCGCAGTTCGAGCTGTTCGAGAAGCCGGACTACGAGGACTTCATCGCCAACCAGATGCTCCCTGTGGTCCGCGAGGCTGCTCCGAAGGGCGAGGTTCGGCCGAGCACTGTCGAGCAACTGAAAGAGTTCGAAAAGACTTACGAGATCTACGACGACCTAGACGAAAAGCGTGTGGTCGAGGATGTGGTCCTCGCGACTCGAATCATCCGAGACGATGGCAAGAATGAAGTCTTGATGACTGTCGCCGGGATGAACCCCGAGAAGATCTACGCCCTCGACAAGAGCGGCCGCGAAGTCATCATCCCCAACGAGGAGGAGGTCTTCCTCTGGGGGCCAAGCGAACAAGAAGTTCAGGCACGCACCGACCTCTTCCACGAGATTCAGAAGCTCCTGTACGCCAACGCCACAGAGCGGCGCAGAGGCCGCGACCGATGTGATGCAGCCGAACAGTTGCTCGAGTTCGACGAGCACAAGAAAAACTTTGAGTACAACGCAGTCTTCGCTGAGTGCCTGGCTAACCGAGGCAATCTGGAAGTGGGCCGAGAGTACGCAAGTCGTGCCATCGACAACCGCCCGGAGAACTACACTCGAGGTGAGGCCGCCCAGAATTATCTGAAGGTCCTGCAAGTACAGAGTCGTGCGCTCCTCAAGGATGCCCACGAGGCGGAGCTTGACCGACCGAGCCACGAACTGATGAACGTCGAGAAGCGTGAGGCTGCCCTGGCCTCCCACGAGGCTTTGCGGGACTTCATTCACGAGAGCATGAAGGACCCAGGAGCTCTGCGAGCCGTCGACAAGGGCATCTTCCTCTTAAAGAAGGAGCAGTTGCGCGAGATGGAGCGCGAGCAGGTCAGGCACGCGATGGCCATCGCCCTGTTCATTGTGCTGCTTCTCCCCATTGGCTTTGGATTTGATGAAGTCCGAGCCCGCCAGCTGGCCCAAGACTTCTTTGTGTCATCGGAGAGCCTCCCCAGCGACCACTTCCCCCTCGTACAACAGACGCCGGCAAATACTCTGGTCAACTTTGTGCCAGGCTCAGCTGGTTTCCTCGAGTCAGAAGGCGACCGCACTCCTATTGCTGACCTTGTGTCCAGCGGACGGGCGTCCAAGCAGAGCACGACCAGTGAGGGTGGCGACTACTTCCAGGTGGAGCTCGGCGAGAACGAGCGCTTCGTAAATGACATCGGTCACATGGTGTTCTTCATCCACCGTGTGTTCCAGCCCAAGGTCATTCCGGCCCCCTTCGGACAGAACATTGACTGGATGTATCTGGGAGTTCTAGCCGCGCTCCTGTTCCTGGGAGGCGCCCTCGGCGTCAACCTGCTCTTGACGCCCTACGATCCGAGCCAACAGATCGTGGAGATCCCCGACCGCTTCGTCGAGTTGATGGTCCAAGAGGTCGAGAAGGAAAAGAAGAAGAAGGAGCCCTCGGGCAACCCCGATGCCGGAGAGGGCGCAAAGGCCAAGGACGAGGAAGGCAAGACTGGCAAGAAGGAGCACAAGCTCAAGAAGGCCAAGGGCTCCAAGGTCGCCATCAAGAAGTCGGAGCTCGACAAACAAATTGCCGAGTCGACAGGTCTGCTAGCCGACCTGCAGCAGATGACAGATAACAGCATGTTTGGTGCGGGAGGCCTGGACAACCAGGTGTCCAACGCCCTGGGTGGCCTCATCGGCTCCCAGTATGGCAACCAATACGGTGCGGGCGGACTGGGCTCGCGTGGTTCAGGGCTCGGTGGTGGAGGCACGGCGGCGGGCCTCGGTGGACTCGGCACTCGAGGCTCCGGCATGGGAGCTTCCGGCTACGGCCGTGGCGGTGGCTTCTATGGCAAGAAGGGGGGCGGCTCTCCTGGCGTAGGCACGGGCGATCCCATCATTCTTGGCGCCCTCGACAAGTCCATCATCGATCGAATCGTCAAGCAGCACTTGGCCAAGATTCGCTATTGCTACCAGAAAGAACTGAACAAGAATCCCAAGCTATTCGGCAAGGTGGTCGTCAAGTTCGTCATCGCCAAGGACGGGTCTGTGTCCAGTGCGTCGACCAAGGCCTCGACCCTCAACAACCCCATTGTCGAGAAGTGCATCAACTCGCGCTTCATGCGCATGCGCTTCCCCAGCCCGAAGGGCGGCGGCATCGTGATCGTGTCGTATCCCTTCGTCTTCAACACCCAGGGCGGCTAGGCCCTGTCGCCCTCGCCGAGTCTCATCATGTCCTGTCTTCGCGCCGTGCAGTTGGCCCTTCTGTTTGCCCTCCTAGGGCTGTTCCTGAGCCCGCAACCCGTCGCGGCGGCTGAAGCCGACACGTCATACGACGAGGACGATGAGCCGGACGACGGGGACGAGCCCGAAGACGACAGTGACGATCCAGACGAGGACTTGGAAGACTTTGGCGAGGGAGAGCGCACCAAGCGAGCTCGACCCGCACGGAAGAAGAAGCAGCGTGCTCCGCGCGAGGTTGTCAAAGGGGCCTACGCCAAGATCAACATCGGACCCATCTTCTGGTTGCCACCGATCTCCGACTTCACCTCGACCAGTGGTACGGAGATGGACTTCTCGTTCGGCTACGACATCGTCGACCTGCTCGGCTTCACGCTCTCGGCCGAGGCGTCCCTGTTCCAGACGGTGACGAACGGCGATGGCGTGTCGGTGGAGTTGCCCTTTGCCTCACCGATCCAAGGGGACTTTCGGGTCATTGGCGGCGTCGTAAGTGTCCGCCCGGCGGTCAACTTTGGTGGACGCAAGGTCAAGCGCGTGAGCCTGGGCCTCAACGTCGGCGGGGGGGCAGGGACTTCGCCCGACCTCATTGACCTGGACAACAATCCCAACGCGCTTAGTCGCGTCGCGGCTGGCCCCTACCAAGCCGTAATGCAGCAAGGTGTCCTGGGGATTGTCGCAGCAGGCCCCAGCATCGAGTACTACACCAAGCTGGCTCACTTCTCGGTGGGGCTGGATGTGGACTTCGACATCATCATCGGCGGGCCAGTCATTGCCATGGGTCTCGCGACAAACCTCTTTGTGAAGTACACGTTCTAGAGCTTCATCGTCCGCAGACGCGCCCCTCCTTGCGCGCTCTCCATGATCGACCTGGGCGCGCACAGGCGCAGCCGCACCGACTCCGCAGCGCGGATATGTCAAAAATTCATTGAGAACTGCGTCCGAACCCTATATAGTTCGCGCACTTCGCACTCCAGTTTTCGCAGTCCGAGGTCCCTGTCTTTGCAGAGACCGAGCCCGGGGAGGACTACGGATGGGGCGCTTAGAGACCACAACTCAGTCGGAGTGTCTCCATGAATTCGTACCGTCGCTCTCTGTCCACCATTGTCCCCGCGATCCTTTGCTTGACGCTCGTCGGCCAACTTGGCTGCAACGGTGTTGTGACAACCCACGACACCGCGTCGCACGCACTTGAGGTGAACCCTGAGGTGCTGGACTTCGGCTACACCGCCACGGGAGACTTCTCCGACAGTCTGGCGGTAGAGATCAAGAACTCGACTCCAAACCCCGTCGAGATTCAGGCGATTCGTATCGAAGATGAGGACAATGTCTTCTCGATCCACGAGTCACCGGCACAGTTGCCCACGAACCTCAACACGGGCAGTTCGGTCGATGTGTCCGTTTACTTCTCGCCTGTCACGGAAGGCAACTTCCTCGGCTGGCTCGAGATCGTAACGGACGCAGACATCGATGGCCCCTTGGTCGTCCCACTGGGCGGTTGCTCGACCAGCCCCGACTGCGTGGTGGACTTCGGGGATCTACTCCCCGAGGATGACAGCGACGATGACTCTTCCACCGACAACGGCGACACCACCACGGACGACGATGACGAAGATCCCGTCATTCCAGGTGTGATTGTCGCGACCCCCGCCGCCATTGACTTCGGGACGCTTCCCCAGAATCAGGCGGCCGTGGGCGACGTGGTGACTATTGAGAATCAGGGCGAAGGTTCGTTGGCCATCAGCAGCGTCTCCATCACCAGCAACACTGGGGACGAGGCGCTATTCACCGTGGCTGGCTTCACAGGCGGAACAATCCAGCCTGGCGCGACCCCGATCAACCTCAACCTGACGTTCGACCCCGGCAGTGTCGACATCGGCTCGAAGTCCGCGCAGCTGGTCATCGTCTCGGACGATCCGGCGACTCCTGAGTTGCTCGTACCGCTGACAGCGGAAGTGACTGAAGACTGTGGCTCGTGCCAGCCCGAGTGGACCCTTGTAGACGGTGAGAGCTTCGGCTTCGACCTCGGTGGCCTCCTTGGTGGCCTCGGTGGTGGTCTCGGTGGTCTCGGTGGTCTCGGTGGTGGCATGGGTGGTGGGACCGGAATGGAAGGCCCGCAGTATCTTCAGGTCTCCACCGGCACCTTCGACGTACAAATCCAGAACACGGGCTCGGGAGCCGGAACGCTCACCTCGGTGACCGAGGGCGGCACCTTGCTCGGCATCCTCCCCGTCCCCGATAGCCCAGACATCGCCTTCCTGGGTGGCACTCCGCTGGAGTTGGGCCCAGGCGAGACAGGCTCTCTCCAGTTCCAGGTAACGGGCACGGCGACCTGTGAGATGGTGGATGTGGACGGCGCCCTGTCCTTCATCATGGGCTCAGGTGCGCCTGACGAAGCCTCCATCATGGACTGCATGGACCTCGGCGGCCTTCTGGGCGGCGGCGGCCTTCCCTTCTAAGGCAACTCCTTCTGTTTTTCTTACAGTCGGCCCTCGGGTGCTCTGCGCTCGAGGGCCGACTGTTTCTTGACAGGGCAACTCTGCTCCGTACAATCCGCCGGCTGGATACACCGGCAACTGCGCTTCCGCTGGCCCGATCTAGATCGCGAGCCATGAAGCTGGAGAGACCATGAGCCTCGGCATACTCGGTACCAAAGAAGGCATGACCCAGTTGTTCGATCCGGACACCCGCAAGGCTGTCCCGGTCACCGTCATCCACGCAGAGCCCAACATCGTCCTGAAGCAACATACGCAGGACAGCGATGGTTACAGTTCAGTTCAAGTCGCCTACGGGGACGTGAAGGCCGCCAATTTGAATCGGCCGGACATGGGCCAATTCAACAAGGCGGCCACGGACTCGGGAGACGCCATCTCCCCTCGACGTCACTTGCGCGAGTTCCGTCTCGACGAGGACCCAAGCGATGATCTCGCGGTAGGTGCGCAGGTAACCGTCAGTCTCTTCGAGGACGTGAAGTTCGTGGATGTGGCAGGGACCAGCAAGGGCAAGGGCACCCAAGGCGTCATGAAGCTCCACAACTTCCGGGGCTTTGTCCGCACCCACGGCACCCACGAATTCTTCCGTCACGGTGGTGCCATCGGCACGCGCCTGACGCCGGGCCACGTACTCAAGGGCAAGAAGATGCCAGCCCGTATGGGCAACGAGCGGGTCACCGTTCAGAATCTCCGAGTGCACAGCATCGACACGGAGCGTAACCTGCTCCTGGTCGTCGGCGCCATTCCAGGCGCGCGCGGTGGACTGGTAGAGGTCCGACCGGCCACTAAGAAGTAGCTGCAAGGGAGCCGTTTGCGGCTGCCATTGATTGGACCTTGTGGACCAGGCGATCCACCGCCTGGCCAGAGACAGTTGCGATCAATCCACCCGGTAGTTGGGAGCCTCGTGGGTGATAATCACGTCATGCACGTGGCTCTCACGCTGACCGGCTGAAGTGATCCGAACAAACCGCGCCTCCTCCTGGAGAGCGGCAATGCTGGCACAGCCGGTGTAGCCCATGGCAGCCCGCAAGCCACCGATCAGCTGATGGACCGAGTCTGCGATGGGCCCACGGTACGGCACTCGTCCCACGATCCCTTCCGGCACCAGCTTGGGCCCTGAAGGAGCGCCGTCGAGTGCCGCCAGTGGATCGTCAGCGACACCGTCCTGAAAGTAGCGATCCGAACTTCCGGCGCGCATCGCTTCGAGTGAGCCCATTCCTCGATAAGCCTTGTATCGCCGGCCCTGATACAGCACGACCCGTCCAGGGCTCTCCTCGGTGCCCGCGAACAGCGAGCCAATCATCACCACATCGGCCCCTGCCGAGATCGCCTTGGCGATGTCGCCTGAGGACCGGATCCCGCCATCGGCAATGCAGGGAATGCCGTTTCGGTGGGCCGCTGCTGCCGCCTCCATGACCGCGGTCAGTTGGGGTACGCCCACCCCAGCGACCACTCGTGTCGTACAGATGGAGCCCGGTCCGATGCCAATCTTCACGCAGTCCGCGCCCGCCTTCGCGAGCGCCTCGACAGCCTCTGGAGTTGCCACATTGCCGGCAACAATCTGAATCTCGGGCCATGTAGACCGGCAAGCAGCAACCGAGTCCACCACCATCTGTGAGTGGCCGTGCGCCGTATCGATGACGATGAGATCGCAGCCAGCATCAAGCAGCGCCTGAACCCGCCGGTCTCGGTCACCTCCCACCCCCACAGCAGCGGCGACTTGTAGGCGACCTAGGTCGTCCTTGGCCGCCTCGGGATAACGCTCACTCTTCAAGATGTCCTTGATCGTGATCAAGCCCCGCAGTTGCTGGCCAGACTCATCGACGACAAGAAGCTTCTCGATCTTGTGCGCCTGCAGCAGATCCTTGCTCTGCTCCAGTGTCGTCCCCTCGGGAACCGTGACGAGATTGTCGCTGGTCATGACGTCCTTGACCCGCCGATCGAGCCGCTTCTCGAAGCGGAGATCTCGGTTGGTCAGAATCCCGAGCAAGCGCTGGTCATCTCCCGAAGTCACCGGCACGCCCGAGATCCGGTGCTCCCTCATCAGGTCGAGCGCCTCACCCACAGCAGCATCGGGCCCAACAGTCACGGGCTCCGAGATCATTCCCGCCACCGTCTTCTTGACCTTGCGAACCTCGTTCGCCTGAGCCTCGATGGACAAATTCTTGTGGATGACCCCTAGCCCCCCACTCTGAGCCATGGCAACCGCAGTCCTAGACTCGGTCACAGTGTCCATCGCAGAGGACACTAGCGGCATCCGCAAGAGGATCCGCTCGGTGATGCGGGTCGAGAGGTCGGCGTCCCGCGGCAGGATCGTACTGTGCGCAGGGATCAGCAGGACATCATCAAAGGTCA
>PBPL01000111.1 GCA_002724675.1 Deltaproteobacteria bacterium
CCCTCGGAGCTATTCCAGCCCCACACGTCCTCGTAGATGCCCCAGACCGCGGCGGTCAACAGCGTGCCGGGGCGCGTCTCTAGGATTGCGGCCTGAACCCCTTCAACAGTCTCAATCACCTGGAGTCGCTGCCAATCGGCCCGAGACACTCCCGAGGTCGCCGCAAAGGCAGTCTCAGAGGCATCATCATGGCTGTACTGCACTCCGGGGTAGCGCACGTAGTCGAGGTGGACGCCATCCACCGCGTAGCGGTCGACCAGATCGCCCACCACAGCAGCAATGTGCGCTCGCACCTCAGCATTGCCAGGGCTGAAGAACACATAGCCCTCCCCGGGGTCCTGGGCCGCCCCACTGCCGTCGACCACCACCCAATCGGGGTGATCCAGCAAGGGATGCCGGGGCACAGACTCCGTGGGAGGGTCGCTGCCCGACCAGGCAGGAAAGGTGTTGAGCCAGGCGTGCACCTGAATGCCTCGTGCCGCCCCCTGGTCGAGAGCGGCTTGCAGCGGGTCCCAGCCGGGGTCGTCACCGAGGGTCCCTGTCAGCCTCTTGGCCCAGGGCTCATACGTGGACTCGTAGTACGCATCGGCGGTACCACGCACTTGAAAAAACACGACGTTGAAGCCGCCATCTTGAGCCCGCTCAAAGACAGTCGCGATGTCAGCTTCGGAGCTGTAGTCCCACCTCGTCACCCAGACCGCTCTCGCCTCCCAGGGCTCGACCTCCTCGTCCCCGGTGTCGTCGTCATCGGACCAGGCGTCGTCGCCGGAGTCGTCATCATCGTGGGAGGCGTCGTCGCCAGAGTCGTCATCGTCCGAGGAGTCATCATCATCCACGAGCGAACTACCATCTCCGCTGTCATCGCTGGAGCCAACGGGCGGAGGGCTACCGACCGCATCCCCAAGCACACCACAGCCTGCCGTGGCCACGAGCGACACGGCGCAGGCCAGAGACAGCCCAACGAATCCTAGGTGGTAGCGAAGTTGGATCACTTGCGTTTCTTGGTTCGGACCACGTACTCGGGGTGACGCAGCGCGTAGCCGATCTGCTTCGGCAGGACTCGACGAACGTTTTTCCCAAAGCCCCGGTCCTGTACGAGGATCTCTCCCACCTTATTGATAATGAAGAAGTGCGGGACATTCCGATGACGGCCCAGCCAAGCACGTCGGGTGTCCTCATCGGGCTGGAGCACTGGCGCGTCCAGACCTGCCGCTCGCACTTGACCCGCGTGTTTTTCTCGGCTCGCAGCGTCCTCATCCATCGACACCAGAACCACTTCCAGGTCATCGCCGAACTGCTCCTGCATTTTCTTGAGGTGGGGGTAGGAGGACTTGCAGGGGCCACACCAAGAGGCCGTAAAGCCAACCACAGCAGCGCGGGTCGCCAAGGTGGCCTCAGGTCCCACGTGAGCCGAGAACCGATAGCGTTCCGAGCTAGCTAGGTCGGGCAGGTCCAGCTCGGGGGCGAATGCGCCATTGATCAGTCCCTTGGGCGAATCACCAATGGTCGCTGGATCAGGCAGTCGTTCAATGGTGGGGATGACCGCCCCATCATTGTCCTCTGTGGGCGACGGCGGCGCCTCTTGAGCCCCTGACTTAGGAGTGGACGCAGGAGAACTGGGAGCGCCCTTGGCTGACTCTGGAGAGACCGAGGCAGACGCCGGTTCTTGACCAGAGGGGCTTGTGGAGCTGTCTCCTTCGTTGCTCGCGCAACCACCGCCAAACATCAGAGCCACGAGCCCCCAGAGGATCCACGGAGTCCCCGCTCTGTCTGGTCGCCCCCGACTCCAGATCACAGGTACTTCTCAATCTCGGGCTTGATCTCGCCCACTGTCTGGTCGCCAAACCCGACCTTCTTCCATTGGATGACGCCGTTCTGGTCCACCAGATAGCTCGTCGGCATCGAACGAACGTCGAACTTACCCAAGACCGTATTCTTGGGGTCGAGCACCACGGGAAAGGTCACGCCCAACTTCTCGACGAACCGTCGGGACTTGGCGGCCTTCGTGTCTACGCCCACAGCGACCACCTGAAAGCCGCGGTCACCGTACTCGGCGTGCAACTTCTCCAGCGCAGGCATCTCCTTACGACAAGGACCGCACCAAGAGGCGTAGAAGCTCAGATAGGTCAACTTGCCCTTGAGGCTCTTGCTCTTGAGCACTTCACCGGTCAGCAGCCGTCCTTCGAAGCTCGGCAACGGGCGACCGATCATGTCGTCGGGCGCCTTGGCATCCACGGACCCGCTGCCGGCATTGGCCACCGCTTCGTCACTGCAGCAACGGAAACCGATACCAATGTTCTTGTGCCCTGGGCCGTAGGTTGCGTTGGGACGGAAGCAGCCCGACTTGTCCTTGCTACGGAAGTCACCACCGAGCAGCACAGCCTTGCCCTCGACTTCACCCGCCCACTCAGCCACGTTCCCACCGAGATCATAGACTCCGTCGGCCGTGGCACAGCGCGGCTTGGAGCCCGTCTTGCCCGGCTTGCCGGTTTTCCGGTCTTCCATGTCTCGACAGAACCCTCGCTCGTAGTAATCGGCGTAGGGAAATTGGTTCCCTTCGACGTAGTCATCGGCGAAGTTGCCATTTCCATCATCGTCGACAGCTGCAGTTCCCTGACAAGCGGTGACCCACTCCTCGGTAGTACACAGGCGCTTCCCGGCCTTCTCGCAAGCAGCCTTGGCCTCATACCAACTGGCGTTGGCGGCACCCTGGCCATAGAGCGAGAGGGCCCTACCCTTCGCGTCCAGCGAGGCCTCGAAGGAGTCGATGTAGTACGGCTTGCCATGATCGATCTTCACCTGCGCAGCCGCAGCCTTGGCCTGCGCTGGAGTCGGCCCCGAAGCCTTCGCGATGGGCTGCGGTTTCTCGCCAGCTGCTTTGCGTCCCAGCTCCTGCAAGATCACGTGCTCGAGGGTCTGCTGGGGCAGCGCCCCGCGGAAGTAGCGGCCGTTGATGTAGGTGCGCGGTGTACCGGTGATCTCGATATCAGCAGCCATCGCGACATCATCCTTGATGCGCTGAACCGCCGACGGATCCCGTAGGCACTGACCATACTGAGCCATGTCCAGGCCTACTTGCTCTGCGTAGTACTGCAGGTCCTTTGGCTTCAGCTTGTGTTGATTCTTGAACAAGAGATCGTGCATTTCCCAGAATCGCCCCTGCCGCCGAGCACACTCGGCCGCGACAGAGGCATCACAGGCATAGCGGTGACGATCATTCTTGATGGTGTCGTTGCACTTCTTGTTCATGGGGAAGTGCTTGAAGACGAAACGAACCTCGTCGGCGAACTTTTTCTTGAGCGGGGTCAAGGAATAGAAGAGCTTCTTGCAGTAACCACACTGAAAGTCAGCGAATTCGACCACCGTGACCTTGGCGTCTTCCGGTCCGAGCGAGGCGTCGTTGGGGCCCACAGGAACGTAGAAATTCTTGTCATCGATCTTGTAGGCTTTCTCGCCAGTAGCAGCCGCGGCGGGCGCCGCTTGATCGGAATCAAAGCTCTCATCTGCAGCCTCGATGGACGCACCCACAAAGTCCGCGGTCTTGGATGAGTACCAACCGTAAGGCACGACGAACAAGATCAGGCCTACCACGACCGCCTGGGTGAGCGGGGGCAACACATCAGCAGGCGCACCAGTCGATTTCCGAAGAGCCAGCCACGACAGCACCAGGACACAAACCGCCCCTGCATCCATGGCTAGACAGAAGGGGCAGTACACCCCCTCTTGGAAGACCATCACCCACAGCAGCAGAACGCCAAAGCCCACCGCCGCGAGCGAGCCACCAAACAGCATCTTGAGGGCGCCCTGCCCTCGGGCTCCCCCCTTGCTGGCGATGGCCGCCAGGTAGGCCATGGCTCCGTAGAACCCAAGCGCAAAGATGGTGATTGGAATCCCGTCGGGTCGCTGGGGAATCTTTCCCCAGTTGGACAGGTTCAGCTTGTCGCAGTCAAAGGTCGCGCTAAAGGAACACACCGAGACGAAGTCCGAATCGAGGTGCTTCGCGACGAAGGCGTACAAGAGATAGGCCGCCGCAAATGCCGCGACACCCAAGGCGCCCAGAACCCCAGCCAACCAACGACCGCTGGGGGCACCGTTGCCCTCGGGCTTGCTCTGACTGTCTGCGTTACTCGTGTTCTTGCTCATCATTCTCCCGCCGAATTCGGGCTCGGACCGCCCGTCGCTGTTGGCAACACCCGAGCCGCAACCCGCCATCCCCCGCGGCCCGAACGGCCGCGAAGATATCACGAGCCGCGCCCCTCGACGACAGCCAGGAAGCCATGGGGACGGAGACGCCAGCCGGACGAGGGACACAGCCTCGCGCCCTGCACCTTCGGTCCCGAGCCCTGGCGTGCTAAAAGCCGCGCGTGCAATCGAACCTGCTCGCACTGGAGGCACGAGGCCTCTCCCGAGGCTACGGACGTCGCTGGGCCCTTCAGGGGCTCAACCTCCAGCTTGCCCCAGGCCGATCTCTCCTCCTGGCGGGAGCCAATGGAGCAGGAAAGACCACCATGCTGCGCCTGCTGGCAACGACCTTGCGGCCCACCCATGGGGAGCTCTCGGTCTTTGGTCAAGATGCTCGATCCAAGCCGCTGGAGGCGCGCCGGCGCATCGCGCTCCTCACACACCGCACCCAGCTCTACTCAGACCTGACGGCGCTCGAGAACCTGGCCATCACGCGCATGTTGCTGGCGAAGCCCGCGGACCGAGCAGCCGACTGTGCACTCCTGGACCGAGTAGGGCTGGCTGGTCGCGGGGATGACCGAGTTCGGACGTATTCGGCCGGCATGCGAAAACGCCTCGCCTTTGCCCGGCTTATCCTCCAGGACGCCGACATTCTCCTCTTGGATGAGCCCTTCGGTCAGCTCGACCCCTCCGGCTTCCAGTGGGTCGACGAGATGATTGGCGACCTGATGGATGCCGGCCGCACCCTCGTCGTGTCCACACATCTGGTGGACCGGCTTGCTCCCGTGCTCCGCTCCGGGCTCGTCCTCAGTGGCGGCAAGATGGCCTGGGTTGGGGCTTCCCGGGACCTCCCGGCCGCGCTCTCGGGAACGTTGAGCGCATGAAGAGGCTCCTGCGTCAGATCTGGGGGGTCTTCAAGAAGGACCTGCTGCTGGACCTCCGATCCGGCGGGCGGCTCACGGCCGTGGCGTTCTTTGCTGGCATGACGCTCCTGCTCTTCAGCTTCGCGGCACCGCCGGACGGCATCTCCCTGGGGCTCAATGCCGCGGGCTACCTGTGGCTAGCGCTTCTCCTCGCTTCGGTGCTGGCGCTGGGCGAGAGCTTCCGCATCGAGGTGGAGGACGAGGCGCTCGAGGGGCTCCGACTGTTGCCCGTCGATCCCATGGCGCTCTACTACGGCAAGGCGCTTGCCACGACCACGCTCCTGATAGGTCTCTGCGTGCTCGTGCTCCCGGCAGCCCTGGTGCTCTACGGTGTGGCGATCAAGGGGGCTGTCTGGAAGATGATTGCCACGTTGATCCTAGGCTGTGCGGGCCTGGCCGCCCCGGGGACGCTGTACTCGGCGATGACCAGTCGAGCGCGGGGTCAAGACGTGCTCCTGCCGCTGCTGCTATTTCCTTTGGTAATCCCGGTGCTCGTGTCCGCTGTGAAGGCGACTTCTTTGCTGCTGCATGGCGACATCAACCCCGGTGGAAGCGCATCTTCTTCGCACCTCTCCCTTCTCCTTTGCTTCGACGTCGTGTACTGGAGCGTCTGTGGTTTGCTGTTCGGAAAGGTGATTGACGAATGAATCAGGCTTTCGAGAAAGAACACGTGGTGGGAGCGCTGGGAGCACTCATGCTCGCCGTCGGCTGCTGGCTGGCGCTGTTCGTGGTGCCGCCCATGGTGAACTTCGGTGACCTGGGCCGCCCTCTGTTCATCCACGTCCCAACCGCCTGGGCCTCGCTCCTGGTCTTCACGGTAGCGTTCGTGATCGCCATCATCGCACTCCGAAAGAGGACCCGAGGCTGGGACGCAGCGCTCGCCTCGTCCGTAGAGGTTGGAGTGGTGCTCACTGCACTCCTCTTGTTTCAGGGCATGTTCTGGGCACGCCCCACGCAGAACTTCTGGTGGACCTGGGATCCGAGGCTGACGCTGTCGGCTGTCATGTTCGTGTCCTTCGCGGGGGTCCTGTCGCTCCGCTCGTTCGCAGAGGGCCTGCACCGCCGCATCATGTGGACCGCGGTCTCGACCATCATCGCCTACGTCAACGTACCGCTCGTCTATTTCATCGTGAAGATCACCGATCGTGGGATTCACCAGGAGCACTCCACCCCCCAGACAGTCTCCGACGTGTACCATTTGGCGCTGCGACTAAACGCCTTTGCCATGCTCTTCCTGGCCTACTGGTTGATTGCACGACGATCACGCCTAATCCTCGCTGTCCAGGGAGGCGCAGATGCCGGTCCGCCGGCGCCGCAAGACGGCCCCGAACTAGTCGCTGGAGTCGAAGGATGAGACAGCTGCATCGCCAGTGGTGTGGGACCGCCCCACTTGTCTTGGTTCTCTGCCTGGGCCTAGGTGCAGACACCTCTCTGGCCGAGGAAACACCAGCAGGTGTCGAGACGCCTCAAGAGGTGGCACAGCAACAGGACTCCCCACCCCAGGTCGAGGCATCCAGCCCAGACCCCACCGGGGGCGCCACCTCCAACGCCAACGCTGGTCCAGAGGCCGTCAAGCCTCCAGCTCGCGAGGTGTGTCACGACGACGAGGACAACGATGGGGATGGTCTCATCGACTGTGACGACGTGGCCGACTGCCTCGCATTTGCCACCTGTGGTTGGATTTTGGGGGGTTGGGTGTGGATCTGGACGATCTTTGGCGTGACGCTGGCCGCCCTTATTCTCTATGCGTGGTTCATCACCGCCCGGTTGCGACGGGCCCGTTCGGAGGAGACGCCCCACAATGACTGACACACGTGGTTCCCAGAGTCCCGTCCTACAGCCCCGCGTTGTCATCGCCACGGTCCTGGTGATCGCGGCACTTGGTCTCTCGGTGGTGGTTGTTCAAGGCCTGCAAGACAACCTCGTCTATTACCTGACTCCCAGCGAGCTCCTCGACAAAGGAGAAGAGGGCGTCGGCGCGAGTGTGCGACTTGGAGGCATGGTTCAGGCCGGTTCGGTCGACTGGCAGCCCGACGACAATCTCCTCCGATTCGTAATGTTCGACAAAGACGGAACCATGGCCGTCGAGTCCAGAGCCGTCCCACCCCAGATGTTCCGCGAGGGGATCGGGGTCGTCGTCGAGGGCCGCCTTCAAGAGGACGGGACCTTCAGCTCCAATCGGCTGATGGTGAAGCACGGCAACGAATACACGGCCCCCACGGACGGCGAACACCCCGACCTAAACGAGCTCGCCAAGAGCCTCCAGGAGGGCGAGTCTTGAACTCAATACTCGGCCAGGGGTTGATCCTCATCGCCCTGGCGACCGCTGCCTCGGGCACGGTGGTCGGCTACGTCTCCGGCCGCTCGAACTCGGAAGTTGGTCTCCGCTGGACGAAGCGCCTCACCTTGATCTTCTGCGCGTGTCTCGCTGCGGCCAATGTGGTCATGGAGAAGGCGCTACTGGAGCACGACTTCACGGTGAAGTACGTGGATCAGGTGGGCTCCACATCCACTCCGCTCCACATCACCATTGTGAGTCTCTGGTCAGCGCTGGAGGGCTCCATCCTATTCTGGGGGCTGGTGCTCGCCATATTCGCAGCGGCGTTTGTGTGGACTACGGGCAGGCGCCACCCCGACATGGTGCCCTACACGCTGGCGACCATCCTGGCGGTGGGCACCTTCTTCTGCTTTCTCATCGCCGGACCGGCCGATCCATTCACAGCGGTCACTCCACGACCGGACAGCCTACACACCGGACCCAACCCACTGCTGCAGAACCACCTGTTGATGATCATTCACCCGCCCATGCTCTATCTGGGCTACGTGGGCATGACAATCCCGTTCGCCATGGGCATTGCATCCCTCCTGAAGGGTCGCCTGGGAGCATCCTGGACGCGGCCCATGCGGCGCTGGATGCTGTTGCCCTTCGGTTTTCTAACGGTGGGAATCGTTCTTGGAGGCTGGTGGGCCTATGAGGTGCTCGGCTGGGGAGGATACTGGGCATGGGATCCGGTAGAGAACGCATCGTTCCTGCCTTGGCTCACCGCCGCCGCATTCCTCCATGCAGCCATGCTCCGCGAACGACGCGGCCTACTGGCGGGGTGGACGATCGTGCTGCTCCTGACGACCTTTGCCCTCACCATCCTGGGCACGTTTATGACTCGGTCGGGCGTCTTCAACTCTGTGCACTCCTTCACGCAGAGTTCGATCGGGCCTACGTTCCTCGTGTTCTTGGGCATCATCCTCGTGATCTCGGTCATCCTGGTGGCCTTGCGGGCTCATCTGCTGGATCGAGAGGGTGAGCTCAAGTCCCCGCTGTCCCGGGATGCGGCCTTTATTCTCAACAACCTTCTGTTTGCCGCGTTCACCTTCACGGTCTTGGTGGGCACTGTCTTCCCTCTGCTGGCCGAGGCGGTTCGCGACGTGAAGCTCTCCGTCGGCGGCCCCTTCTTCAACCAACTCACGGTCCCCATTGGAGTAGCCATCGTGTTCCTCATGGGCGTGGGACCAGCACTGCCCTGGGGCCGCGTGACTGGCGACGAGGCCATTCGGGTTCTCAAGATGCCCGTCATCAGTGGATTGGTTGTACTGGCGGCTGCAGTCGCCCTCGGCATCCGACAGTTCTGGCCAGCGGCCACGTTCTTCGTCTCCGGCTTCGCCGCCGCCGTTTCGGTTCGCGACATGCTGTCACCCGCGCTCGCCCGCATGCGCGCGCGGTCGCTGCCCTTCCCCATTGCACTCCGCGAGAGTTTTGTTCGGGGCCGGCGGCGCTTCGCTGGGCACATCGTCCACCTGGGCGTGGCGCTCATGGCCGTCTCCATTGCTGTTTCGTCGTCCTACCAGCAAGTAGCGGAGGGGACGATCAGCACGGGCGAGAGCCTGACCTTGGGACCCTACGAGCTGCGCTTCGACGAATCCAGAAACTTCAGTGAGAGTCACCGGGATGTGGCTGAGGCCAGCTTCACGGTGCTGCTCAACGGCAAGGACCTGGGATCGCTTCAGCCACGCCTCAATCGCTACCGCGGAGAGATGACCCCCATCGGCACGCCCGCAGTCCTGACGACCGCCCGCCAGGACATCTACTTGTCTCTCATGAACATCGAAGCCGGCGGCAAGCGGGTGGGCCTACGTGCATTCATCAACCCTCTCGTGGTGTGGATCTGGGTTGCCTCGGGAATGATGGCATTGGGGGTCTTCGTGGCTCTCTGGCCGGAGCGTAGCGGTCGCAAGGAGGACGAAGCAGATCCTGCTCAGGAAGAGCAGCGCGAGGTGGCGGCGTGAACGACCCCCTCCATCAGCCAAAAACAAAGAAGTCTGGAGTCTCGTGGGGTGCGCTCGTCGGAGGCCTAGCCCTCGTGATCCCACTATTGGGAATCATGCTCTCGGGCTTGTTCCACAACCCCCACGACATCGGCAACGCGCTCGCCGACAAGCCCGCGCCAGCATTCACCTTGCCCCGTCTCTCCGACGGCGCAGAGGTCCAGCTCAGCCAGTTTCGAGGCCAACCGCTAGTCATCAACTTCTGGGCGACCTGGTGCCGCAGTTGCCCCCTGGAGCACCCGGTACTCGTGGACGGAGCCAGGCGCTACAGCAACCAGGTCCAGTTTCTGGGCATCGCCTACGAGGACAAGCGCCCCGCTCTCAAGGCATGGCTCGCTCGACATGGTGGTTCGTCGTACCCCACGCTCGTGGACGTGGGTGGCAAGGTCGCTGTGGCCTACGGTGTCTATGGAGTGCCCGAGACCTACTTCATTGACGGTGAAGGCGTGATCCGCACCAAACATGTGGGTCCGATCGATCCCCAGACGCTCAAGGCTCGCATCGAGGGGATCCTGTGATGGTTCGCGGGCCTGTTCTCGTCACCATGAGGCGAGCAGTGGCAGCCACAGTGATGGTGCTCGCTCTCTGGGCGCAGCCAGCACTCGCCGAGGGTCGTTCCTGGACGGGGCTTCGAGGTGAGACGCCCGTTGGCGACGAGCTGATGCAGCTGGGAGAGGACGTCATCACCACGGCGGGCCCACCGGCCGGCCCCCCACTGTCGGGACAGGTGTTGGAAGACCGAACAACTGCCCTGGCCACCACGCTCCGATGCCCAGTGTGTCAAAGCCAATCGGTCCAGGATTCCACCTCGGAGGCCGCGCGGAACATGCGCAGCCAAGTCCAAGCCATGCTGGCCGCCGGATACGACGAGAGCCAAGTGTTCCTCTACTTTGAGCACTCGTATGGCGAGTTCATTCGGCTGATGCCCCGCGCCGAAGGGTTTAACCTCCTCGTCTGGGCGATCCCCGTCGCAGCGCTCGTCCTCGGACTCCTCTCGGTGGGGCTGGTCGTGCGCAGGAGCATGGGGGCAGCTGCCACAATCCCGGCGGTGCCCGCGGGTGAAGAGGAGGGCGACGATCTACAGAGCGCTCCCGAGGACCCCTCGACCGACACCCCAGCAGACACCTCGGGAGAGCAAGACCCCAGCATCGACGGAAGCCTCCAGCCCTGGCTCGATCGGGTGCGCACGGAACTGGCGGAGAGTGATGGCTGAAGTTCAGTGGCTGCCCGGAATCGTGGCACTTATCGGTGGGCTCGGGGCTGGAGTCCTGCTTGCTTTGGTCTCCTTCCGGAATTCACGGGGGAGCGATGCCTCATCCAGCGCTGCCCACAGCAATCCTGAGCGGAATCGAGACCTCGAGGACCTCCAAGAGCAAAAGACAGAAGTCCTCCGAGCCCTTCGAAACCTCCAGGACCAACGGGGGCATGCGCCCCTCTCAGGGACCCAAGAAGAGGTCCGCGACTTAGAGGTCCGGGCGGCACGCATCCTCCAACAAATCGACTCCATCCAGTCAGACGGCGCAGGCGCCGAGAGCGATGCACCCATCCAAGCAGAGGTGCGCCAAAGCGGATCAAAGCCAGCGCCACCGGCGAACACGACCTTCGCTGCGGTCAAGTGGGCTGCCATTGGCGCCTTCTTTCCCATCGTGGCCTTTAGCCTCTACTTGTCCACTTCGGAGCGCGCAGAGGGCGAGGTCATGACCGGCGCCCCACTCGGCGTAGAACGACCGTCAACATTTCAACCGGACCCCATCCCCCCCGGTCAGCCTGGAGCGCCCGTCCAAAATGTTCCGCCGGCGCTACAACCTCGCCCGTCGGCCGCGGTAGATCGAGCACGAGCCGCCGTCTCCTCCGAACCAGAGAGTGTGGCGGCCTGGAGCGAGCTGGGCTACGCGCTGGTAGATGCTGAAGGCTGGATCGACGCATTCGAGACCTCCAAACAGATCCTCACCATGGCCCCCGGACATCCTGATGGTCTGCTGATTCATGCAATCGTCCGCATCGCCATGGGCCAACGAGATGTCGCCCAAGACCTGGTAACACAAGCGCTTACTGCCGAGCCCTCTCACATGCGGGGGCTCATGTACCAGGGCATGCTGGCCATGCAGCGGGGCGACAAGGACGCAGCTCATGCCGCGTGGAACCGTGGACTGGAGACAGCGGGGCCCGGCAACGGCTTCGAAGAACTGCTCGCGATGCCAGCGCCCATGATGGCCGCGAGATCCGGCGCGACACAGGGTGCTGGAGAGCATCCACCACACCCCAAAGCAGCCCCACCGCTTCAGGGCGCGGCTAGCAGCCCAGCGACCGCCACAACCGGGGCCTCGGATGCGACGATTCGGGGAACCCTGCGGCTCGCCGATGGTGCTGTGCCGCCCCGAGGTGGAGTCGTCTTCGTCATTGCCCGAGCTGCGGGCGTGCAAGGCGGACCGCCAGCAGCCGTCCGCAGGCTCCAGGCCAAGAACTTCCCCATGGCGTTCGAGATTGGCCCAGCAGACGCGATGCTCGGCGGCCCCTTCCCATCGGAGGTCACTCTCAGCGTGCGCATGGACGCTGATGGAAACGCGACGACTCGTGGCCCCGACGACCTGGTCGCAGCGCCCACTCAGGCCTCCGCAGGAGCTTCTGGAGTCGACCTTATCCTGGCGCCAGCCTCCTGAGGCGAGCCGTCAGCAGACCCATCACTGCAGACGCTTCCAAGCGCCTCCGGGGGTGTCGCCCCCCCGAGGAGGCGGGCCAGCCGTAATCACGTAGAGGGCACGACGGTTGCGCACCTCGTCGGTGTTGTCGGCAGTAGGCACCGCCGGCACCTTCTCTCCGTAGCCGCGATAGAAGATGGGAAAGTCGGCCCCACGCTGCTGAAAGTGGCGAGCCAAGGAGAGAGCGCGACGGTCCGACAGCTGTTGATTGGATCCCGCATCGCCCACCGTGTCCGTGTAGCCGGCCACATAGAGAGCACAGCGCACCCAAGCGCCATAGGTGGTCACAGCCTCCCGGATCAGCCGCCAAGGCTCATCCATCTTGGGCTTTTGATCTTCACTGATGACGTGATTTCCGGTCTCGAAGTGGACGTCTTCGTGAGGAATCGACAACGACCAGGGGATAATCTCGACCTCCGCCCAGTAGCCATATTCGTCGTGAGCTCTGGCAGCGATACGAAAGATGTTGCCCGGCTCCTGCTGTTCCCAGGTAACCCGTACGGGCTTGCCTTGCTCGGCCCCCACCACCTCGAACGTGGACTGGCCCACCACTCGCTGATCGTCAGCCAGGACCTCCAGCTCCACATGACTGGGGGGGTGGTTCGTCACCAGGTCGAAGCTTCGACTGGCGAGGTCGACGGTCTCGGGTGGGATGGAGGCTGTCAGAGGGGAAGCGGACGTCACATACACCGCCGTCTCTTCCAGCTGATGCTCGCCGTCCAAAGTGACCATCTCGACGCTCACGTCGTACATGGCGCTGCCCTCGCCCTGTGACCAGCTGAGCGTGTACTCCTTTCCCACTGTCACTGGCTTGAAGGGCCAACTCTTCGAGAATCCCGTGTCCGAAGACGAGACAGTGACCATGGCGCGGAAGAGCTTCTCGTCAAAGCTCACGATGAGGGTTGCCTGCTCTCCGCGACTCGGGTCGATCCGGTCCTGCCGTAAGCCGATGTACACGCCGGCCTGCACCATCGTCGGAGTCCCGACGATCGAGAGGCCAAGAGCAGCCAACACGGCAAAGCCCCAGGGATGCCAGGTTCTCCTCACTGGACTGTCGCCTTCTCGGGAACTCGAAACACTCGAAGGCCGGAGGGCCCGTCGCCCTCACAGCGGGCAGCCACGAACCGACCCATCCCCGAGAGAGTCGCTTGCTGACAAGCCGATGGAAGCCGAAAGTAGGGTTTTCGACTCTTGCGATCCCAGATGAAGAACTGGCGAGAACCGCCGTCGATCTCCTCGCTCAAGACGAAGCGTCGCTCCGCGTCCACATCTACCATGCCCAGACAGTGGTCAATGGTCGCCATGAAGTCCTTGCGCTGCCGAGTCACCAGGTCCGTCCACCACAACGCACACACACCTCCCACCCGCGAGGTAAAGACAGCCTGCATTCCCCCCGCGTGAAGGGCTGCCCCCTGAACATCACCCCGTCGACCGGAGAGCTCGAACCTCGTGTTCCGGCTCACATCCACCAGGAACAACTCATCGCCATCGTTGGTCTCGTGCGTCACCAACACACCACGCCCGTCGCCGGCCAGGTCATAAAGCACAGCACCGGGCTTAGGCCACACCCTCCGAGCCACCGTCTCGTCCTCGAGCGACACCACAACGACGTGTTGCTCTTCACCCAGGTAGGCCTCAAAAGCGACGGCATCGGCACCATCGGCAACACGCAAGGTCCCGGGACTGCTCCACGGCCCGGAGATCTCAGAGATTGTGCTGGCTTCGAGATCTACCAAGTGAATCTTGGGACCACTCCTGCCCTCGACCCGCACCGCAAAGCGACTCCCATCGCTCGAGAGCGAAACCGCCACAGCCCCATCGCGACGATGGATCGCAAACGGGTACCGGAGCACCTCCTCCCCACGACGCAAGACCACGTGCTCCAAGCGAGGGTAGCGATGATCTCCACCCGCGCAGACAGCGAGGATCACGGTGGCCGCTTGGGACAGGCGAGCCGACTCGCACCGGTCGCCAGGCAAGGGCTTGTCGAATAGCGCCCAGGGCCCGGGCCCCACAAAGGGCTCGGGAATCTCATCCGACTCGTTGACCACCGGCGCAGCGCGAAGTGTCACCAGCTTCAAGGGAGCCGACTTCACCTCCACCTGGACAGGGGTTGTCTCCATCTGGGTCGGTCCCGGCAACCGATCGGCAAGGGCAGGCCGCCCACACAGAAGCACCCCAACGGCGACCAGCAGTACCGAGAGGCGCCTGCAGACGACCCGTCGACCAGAAACGATTGGGACCATAAGGACTGCAGAGTACCCTGAAGCCAACAATAGGTTCAGCCCCCACAGCCATGCCGTTGCTAAACTCGGCACACACACCCCATGACCGCCCTCTGCGACGAACGCTCATCCTGGACACCGAAGAGCCCGCGGACGGCTCGAGTAGCCATTCCATTTGCCTGGCTGGCACTGCTCGTCGGACTGATTGTGGCAGGGCAGGTGCTGGCTGGCTGTGGCCGCATGGGCAGCTCGCGGGGTCGAGGGGGCGGTGGAGGGGGCGGGATCTCCGACGACGACGACAGCAGCCAGAGCGACGATGACGACGACGACGATGACGACGATGATGATGACCAGGAATCAGCTGACTCAACCGTTGCAGATGATGATACTACTGATGACGATTGGGAA
>PBPL01000112.1 GCA_002724675.1 Deltaproteobacteria bacterium
CCGTGTCGTCGTCGTCGCCTGTGTCGTCGTCGCCTGTGTCGTCGTCGTCGCCTGTGTCGTCGCCCGTGTCGTCGTCGCCTGTGTCGTCGTCACCTAGGTCATCGTCGTCGCTCAGACTGGAGACCCCTTCGCCCCTCAGCTCGATGTCAACCGCTATGCTTGTCCCGACTCCCTCGTCGTTCGAGTTGATGAGGGAGTAGCCGGGCTGTCCCACAGTCAGAACCTCGCTGAAGATCTCCTCGAGGCTCGGCTCGAAGGCTACTTCCACCATTAGCGTTTCCCCGCTCTCGATGGTCTGCGGCCACGCAACGGTGAGTAGGCTGAAGACAGAAGTCCCAGTTGCGGTGATTTCCGGTTCTAGGATCTCGGTAGCCTGAGTGCCTAGGTTGGTGATTTCCACCGTCCCCGAAGCGGTCTCCCCAACCAGCACCTGACCGAAGTTGATCGTCGAGCTGGATGCGCCCAGTTCTGCGATCTCGGCGATGCCCACACAGCCTGTTAGGAGCAAAGACAAAGCGACAATCAAGATGCGCGCAAACACCAACAGTAGACCTCTCTCACCTAAGTCAATTAAATGATAGCCGCCAATGGCCGTGACCGTCGCTGCTGACTTCTAGGTAACGGTCTTGAAGGTGCCGTTCGTGCTGGCTGGTACCCAGAGAGTTCAATCTATTGCTGGTGTGTTGTACCGGAAAGCCCTGGTGCGCGCCCCTGATAGTCGAGGAGCTGCGGCAGTCGTCCCGCTCAGGTCGCCTGCCGTGGGGTGAGTAGGTTTCGTTTTCTGTGTGCCCATCTCTGGGGCATGCTCTTGTCCTCGGCCCGTACAAAGAACCGTGGTCCAGGAGATGCGTGCCGGGCGCTAGAAGCGGTCGGTTAGTGCCTGCGAAGTCCTTCTCTGGGAGTGATGTAAGCCCGGGGCTGTGATGATGGGCTCGCGCTGATATCGTGCACCAACCCGGGGGGGCCGGAGTACCGATGTACGCGATGGAGAAAACCTGTTCGGCTGACCGCCTGGTGCTGGTGGCTGCTCTTGTGTTCCTTACGGGTTGTGTGGCTGAGAGCGTGACTACGGCCGCACCGAGCGCGGAGAGTGCGGCTTCGGGAGCGGTGATTAGCGATGTACCGCCGGGCGCAGAGGATCCTAAGCCGAGTGTCGAGCCCGTTGTAGAAGCTGCTGCAGCGGTAGCGGCGGAAGAGGACTCTGCGAGTGCTGATGTTGCGATTGTCGTGGATGAGAGCCGCCCGTTGAGCCTCGAGTCGGGCGCCGGGCTTGTCGCTCCATTGCTGAGTGAAGCCCCCGAGGCTGGCGTGGCCTCCGAGGCGGGCGGTGACGTCGTCGACGGTGCTGCGAATACGGAGACCGGGGCAACGGAGGCCTCAGCAGTGGCCGAGTCCGGCTCCGAGGGTGTTGGTGAGGTGGCTGCGGACGTCTCCACGACTCCAAATGCGAGCTCGGCTGCTGCTGTGGGCGTTCCCATCGAAGGCGAGTCTGGCGAACCGGGACAGTTGAGTGCCGGGCAAGTCAAGAAGGCCATCGACTCGTATGTGGTCAAGCGTACAGTGGAGGGCGGGGGCCTCTTTGAGGTGGTCGATGACGAGACCGGTGAAGCGCTGAAGCTGGAGTTTATCGGAGTTCGCGATCCGGTCCGCTTCATCGAAGGGAGCGGTTACTTCGCCAGTGTGGAGTTCCGGCCGACCGATGACACGGTCGGAAAGCGCTATGACCTTCATTTTTGGGTCAACGTGCGTGCCGAGAAGCTCGTCGTGACTGAGATGAAAGTGCACAAGCACCCGGTCAAGTCGGGTACGACTTGGTCCCAGCAGGCTCGCTACACGATGGTTGGGCACGACGCGGTGCCCGACTAGAAGAGCGCGTGTCTTGGGGAAGCAAAACGGAGCCTTCCGGTCAGGCAGCGACCGAGGATTGGAGCTCGCCCCAGGCTTAGTCGATACCGCCAAGGCGCGGTCTAGCGCTGTCCGCTCCTAATCCACCGAAGACTTGTGCCCAAGTACGTTCACCCGCGTCCTGACATTGTCAGGTTGCGGGTGAAGGCGCAAAAAAGCATTTGATTTGAGCCCGTAATTACGGGCTCAAATCAAGGGTCTGTAGAGGTGTCTCTAAGTCTCCGGGGACCAGGCCCTGGAGAGGTGAGAACTACCAGCGGCTGCCGCCGCCACCACCGCCGCCGCGACGGGGACCGCCACCGCCACCACGGCTGCGCTCGGTCGCTGTGTCGACACGGATGGTTCGTCCGTCGAGCTCGGAGCCGTTCAGCTCCTGAAGCGCCGAGTTGGCACTGTCGCTCTCTGAAAAGGTAACGAACCCGAAGCCACGAGACCGGCCGGTCTCGCGGTCCGTGATCACTTTGGCGTCGGTGACCTCACCGAACTGCTCGAAGTGCTCCTTGAGGGAAGCGTCATTTGTAGCCCACGCGAGGCCGCCTACGAAAAGCTTGGACATAATTTCTCTGCTCTCTCGATTGCTCGCACGATTCGGCAGGATGCACGACTCGAACTGCAATCTCCTTTCTCTAAAGCCTTTCGGATAGCTCTAGTTCACTGCGAATCAGTGAACCTGATCACCGTCAGGCCCATGGGGGTGGCCGTGGGCTACCTCGTCCTCTGTGGCGGCGCGGATTCCAACCACTTCGATGTCGAAGTGAAGGTCTTTACCGGCCAGAGGGTGATGCGTTGCCACGAACACTTGGTCGTCTTGTACCTCGTGTATCCAGAGGGTCAAGTCTTCGCCGTCAGGACCTTCCGCTTGGAAGGCCATTCCGGCATCGAGCTCGACACCCTCAGGAAAGTTGTTTCTGTCTACGGGTTGGGGCGTCGCTCCGTCCGTTTCTCCGTAACCCTCGGCGGCCGGGACCACTGCACTGAACTTTTCGCCGACCGCCTTGTCGGTGATCTGGCGCTCCAGCCCCGGGACGATGTTGCTGGCTCCATGGAGGTACACCAGCGGCTCCCGTTCGCGCGATGAGTCGATCACCTCACTGTCGCCCAGATGCAGTGAGTAATGGATCTGAATGACGTGGTTGTCGGAGACAGTTTGTGAGGTCAAGACGGTCTCCGATTGTGGCCAGTGAGGAAGAAGTGAAGGCTTCAGGCCCTAAGCCCGAGGGCCGAGAGGGACGCGAATGATAGACGGAGGCTTTAGACGGGTCTATTGCTTGGCGAAACTTTCTTTCTGGTTCTCTGCGAGACCCTTTCAAATCACTGGCCGAGGCGGGTGATCTCCAGGAGGTTCCAGGTGTTGTCTCCGTGGTTGTGGAGATGAAGCCCGACGGGGACACTCTGGTTTGCTCCCATGGTGATCGTGACCTGTTCGTCGTAGACAGCTGCGTCAGAAGGGATGGGAATGAGCCGCTCCCAGATGGTCTGGTCGCTCAGCGTGATCGCGGCGTGTGCCTGTCCAGGTTGCTCGGCGTCGAGTCGATCGTGCCAGAGGACGATGCGAACCCGTTGACCGGCGGCCACGGCGGCCGCGGAGGGTTGGTCTAGTGACAAGTAGTTACACGTTGTGGTGTCGACTTCGAGGGTGCCGTCTTCTTCAGCCCACGAGGTCTCCGGGCAACTGACCTCGCCGGGGCGATGCTGTGCCAAGGGGTCCGAAGTGGTCGGCGTCGTCATCCAACTGAGGTGGTCCACCAGTGCGACGTCTGGCTCCTGGTCGGCGGGGGTACAACCGACGGTGCAACTCAGCCCCCAGAGCAGTAGCTGGAGACTCAAGCCTCGGATCACGGGGCTGTGATGTAGAGAATGGCGAGGCACATCTCGTCCCGTGTCCCTTCTCCCCACGCCACATCCTGTGGAGCGGCACGTTCGCCATCGATCACGGGTTGGTTGTCTTCGCTGTTGTCCCAGTGGCACTGCATGTGGAAGCGGTCGCCTGGGTTGACCTCTACCGGCGTCTGCAGATCGTAGGCGCCTTGCCAGTCGAAGTCCCACTCGGGGATGTCCAGCAGGCACTGCTCACTGGTGTCGGCCCTTTCAAGCCAGGCGGTCGCCTTGGTGCCCAGGAGGTGCATGTGGAGACCAACAGAGTGCACCAGGAATGGGTCACCGTTGGATAGGCCGGCTTCGGTGCCAAGGTAGTCCAGCACATCGGCTGAGAGATCTAGGTCGTGTGATGCTTGCGCATCAGGGTCTCCTGCCTCGATGGCCATCGTCTCGTTGCCCGAGATCCAGCGGTAGTTCGTGATGGGCATGACGGTCGCTGCTCTCTCGACCTCATCGCTCAGGCGAACCTGGAACGTGGTCTGGTCCTGGACGGGTTCTGAAGACAGGGTGTTGTAGTGCACTTGCATCACTAGGACCGAGCCGGGTTGCACACGGATGCCAGTTCCTTCTGGGAATGTGCGATGCGAGCCGCCTGGGGCCCAGCTGCCAAGCCACCGCCACCCGTAGCTGGCCGCCTGCGAAGCTCCCGCTGACACGGGGGAGCCGAAGCAGGTGTAGCCGGGGCCAGGATCGGCCTCGTCCATGGCTAGGAAGTCATCGGCCAGGCTGGGACCGGCTACAAACGTGATCACGTGATGGACCACATCCCGTCGACCGGGCAGGACGCGGAAGCCGGTCACGTACTTTTCCGTCTCTGCGTTCCAGTCCATCACGAAGCAGCGGTAGTCGTCGGGCTCGAGTTGTGGTGTGTAGGGTTCGGCCATGGTCAGATCGAGGTCGTAGGTGATGGCCTCCTCTTCGTCACTGTCTTCCTGGTCTTCTTGGCTGGGCTGTCCCTCTGGAGTTCCCGCCTCTACCCAGCCCAGCACCGCCTGCCTCTCTTCAGGGCTGAGGGACTTGTTCCGCTCGTAGCTGTTGCAGGTGTCGTCCGGTGGCCAGGGCGGCATGGAGCCTGTCTCGATGGCATGGGCAATGGCCGAGCTCGTGTCGCGGACCTCGTCGTAGCTGCTGAGGGAGAAGGGAGCGATCTCGCCGTCTTGGTGACAGCTGAGGCATCGGTCCGCGAGGATCTGTTTGACCTCCCCCTCATAGGTGGGTGCGCCTGAACCGCCTTGTCCTGTCCCGTTACAGCCGATTGTGACCATGACCAGGATGCAGGCGAGTAGCGACAACCACCAAAGAGTACGGAACCGGTTGTGCACGGGCTTCATTCAAGCTCCCTGTTTCGGTGATTTGACGCTCGGGGCTCACCCCCCTCGCTTTCGTGACGCGCCATATTGCAGGACCGCCTTGTTCGGATCCAGGAAAACCCGTCGGGCGGTAGTGGCTCCTTGAGCAGCCCCCTAGGGTTGTGGTTGCCGGCGTCCAAGCCGCCAGAGCCTCGCCGCTGGGAGCAACAGCGCTATGAGGGCCAATAGCTGAAGAAGGAGCCCGCGGACCCGCTCGGGGGTCTCCCATCGACAGGTCGCCTCACCGCCCGGTCCGACCGCTACGGTCAGCCACCACATTCCTTCGTGGGCTTCTCGATCGAACAGGCCGGCATCTCGTTCGGCTTGAAGGTACTGCCGGTCTGGGCTCAACTCGCCCCCGTCACAGTGCCAGCCATCGAAGTCGCGCTGGGCGAGCGCGAGGACCGTTCCCGGTGGACTTCGCACGGTCCAGGTCGCCAGTGAACCTCGCACTTCGGTGCCCGCTGGCGCGGCGGCGAAGCTGCCGTCCCGACTCACCCAGGCGAGGCCGTCACCGGCGACTTCCGGGATGGCCAACTCCCGGTACACGTCCCCGTCCCCGTACTCCACAGGAATCACCTGGCCCTGGAGCGATGAGCGCGCATACACCTCTCCACTCTTGGCCCATTCGGCATCCCACCCACGCACGACTCCGTGTGTCGCGGGCAGGTTGGACTGGATGTGCGCGTGTCTGGTGATCGGCTCTAAGCCCGGCGGTGTCTCTCCGGGTAATTGGTAACGCGGCATCCCGTAGGCGACGCAGGCGATGGCAATGCTCAGCGTCAAGAGGGGTGCGGCCTTGGGCCCTGCGGTTCGTCGCAGCACCCAGGTTGCCCCCAGAGCCAGGCCCAGGGGGGATACGATCAGCACAATCCACTGAAGGCGCATCTGGAAATCTGCTGCGGACATTCCGGGGACTGCAGACACCAACTCCCAGGGGCGCAGAGGCAGGCCCAGACTCCAGCCTAGGGCAAGCATTAAGGCACTCGAAGTCGCCAGAGCTGCCGAGCGGCGAGCCACCAAGATGATCCCGAGGAGCATGAGGAGCCAGATGCCCGGGTCGGGGAAGCTGAGATAGGACTCCAGCTCTCCCGATCCCTGCACCAGCTCGGACAGGGGCCTTGGCTCCCGCATGGGTGGGTTGAACAGCTTTAGTTGATTGCGACCCATGTCTGCTGCGCGTCGAGCTGCGGGAATCAAGAAGAAACCAGCGCTGGCAAGCAGCCCCAGTCCAGTGCCGACGATGCTCGCTATCTGTTGCCTAGCTCTTTGGCCTCGGATGAGACCAAAGACGATCAGCGCCCAGCCGACGATGTCGAGCGCGAAGCGACCCACTTCTGGCCCGTCCCGGATGACCAGGGGAATGCACACCACTCCCACGAGTCCGGCTTGGAGCCCCACTGGAGCGGCGCTGGACCAGGCCAAGAACACAACCAGCAGCAAGCCAAAGGCGACGGGATAGTGGGCGCCTACCAGGCCGGCGAGGCCCAGCAGAGCGCCGGCGACGCCGCCCAACCACAAGCGACGCTCCAGCCGACAGGGCCGGGGATCCATGGATGCCAACGTTGCTGCGATGACCGCGGGCCAGACACAGAGCCCCAGGATCATTGGATGACCTGCGCCCAGTCGGCTCCACCACTCGTCACTACAGAGCAGGAAGAGCCCTGTGGCCATAGACAGAGCGGTGGGGAGTTGAAGTCGTCGCCCGAGCCAGGCCAATCCCAACAACAGGACGAAGCAATGGAGCCCGTAGAGAGCGTGCAGCCCAGCCCGAATGCCAAGGCGAGGAGCCACAAGTGCGTAGGCGGGATGGCTTAGGAAAGACTCGGGCTCGCTGAACAGGGGGGTCCCGAAGTTCATGAAGGGGTCCCAGTGGGCGAAGACGCCTTGGGTGGCAGCAGCCTGCCCCACGACGGCCCAGTGCCAGCGGCGGTCCCAGTCGGAGCCTTGCCCCATGCCCGGCTGCTCAGCCAGCGGCCCGGGGGGAACCCATTCCTGCGATGTGGCCAACCAGATGGACCCGAGCAGGGAGACGAGCACTGTCAGGAGGATCTGGCCGGTCCGGCGATGGACCCAAGAAGTCATAGGCTGAGCCTACCAACCTGCTCGGGGAGAACGCTTGGGCCGACGTATCATGCACCTTGGGGAGGACGTGTCTGCGGTGCCTTGCATACGGCGAACTCAACCGGCGCAGTCCTTCGTCGCCCTGGCTGTGCTGGTCTCCCTCGTGTTGTTTTATGGCCTCGACGTGGCTTGGTCGATCGAGCTGCAGGTGCACATCCAGGGCCACGTTACCGATGCCAAGACCGGACATCCGATTGTTGGCGCGGTCGTGTCGTTGGCTGAGACCGATCAGGCGACCGATACGGACGTTGAGGGCCGCTTTCTGCTGCACGGCGATCGACTGTCGGCCTCGGAGTTAGTGGTCTTCCACCCTGCATATCGGCTCCAGGTGGTTCCCCTGTCGATTCCCGCTGGGGGGTCACAGGTGCTTCATGTGCAGCTGGAGCCTGGCGACGAGCCTGGCGACGAGTCTGGCCAGAGCGAGTCGCCGGCGGAGTCTCGGGAGACTGTGGTCGTGGGCCGGCTCCCTTTCCGAACCGCGGAGCGAGCGGGCCTACCCACGTCGCCGACCGAGGGGGCGGGGCGCTGGGAGTTGACCCGACGCGACCTTCAGTTGGCGCCCGGGGGGATGGGAGATGTGGCCAAGGTGGTGGGTCAACTTCCAGGGGTGGTGGCAGACACGGACATGTTTGCCGTGCTCAATGTGAGGGGCGCAGCAGCCGACGAGACGGTGTTTCTGTTGGACGGTGTCGAGTTGTTGCACCCCAACCACCTGGGGGGCACCTTCACTGTGTTCAACCCGGAGCTTGTGGACACGGTCACGCTCCATGCGTCTGCACCGCCGGCTCCGTTTCCGGACAGCATGGGGGGGGCTCTGGCTGTTGAGTACATCGACGGGGACTCGGCTCAACTAGATGGCATTGTGGACGTCAATATGGCGATGGCGAGCGCCCAGCTCTCTGGTCCCCTGGGCCCTCGAGGTGCTCCGTTCAGCTTCCTAATCTCGGCTCGCCGGTCTTATTTCGAGGCTTACTTCGCACTCATGAAAGCCTTCGGGGTGCTCGGTGACCAGTTCGGAGCGCTCTCGTTTGGTGACTACACGCTGCGCGTTGCCGGTGCATCCCGTGACGGCCGTCACAAGGTCCGATGCTCTGTGCTGTATGCACACGATGGGCTACGCATTGAGGGGAGCCAGGGGGCTGAACAGGACTCCTTGCTCGTCATCGAGCGGGGCATCGCGACTAGCAACCGTCTGGCGCTGGCGTCCGCGGAGTGGCGTTGGTTCGCAGCCCCGTGGCTCGAACTCCATCAGCAGGCTTACTTCAGCTACGACTTCGAGGATGGGCTTCAGGAAGCCGATTTCGAGGTGTCGCGTGAAATCGAGACCTACCGACCTGGCTGGAAGGGGGCCGCTTCGTTTCGTGTGGCCAAGGGCCACTTCGTGAGGGCCGGACTGGATCTGGCCTATTTCAGCCTCACGGGTGATGGCACCATCAAGGACCCGCGCACGGCGCCTCCTTGGGCTGCCCTGCCATGGGGGGATTTTGGTGCACCGAGCCTCGAGTTCGAAGCCGACCGGGTCTGGACCGAGCTGAGCCTCTATGTCGAAGGCGACATGTACAAGCCGGCTGGCCTGCCGCTGCATCTTCGCGGTGGGCTTCGGGTCTCGCCTCTCACCTCTACCCGAGAGGTGTTGGTCTCGCCGCGACTGGGCTTGGCGCTGCCGCTGCCGTCGCAGACGACAGTGAAGGCTGGCTGGGCCTGGATGCACAACCCTCTGCGCGATCCCGTGGTGTTGGACCCGGCCGTGGGTGGGTTGGGCCTGAGGTCCCAGCGAGCAATGCACCTCACCGTGGCGGTGGAGCAACTGTTGCCATTTGGCGGATTGGTTCGGGTGGATGCCTACCACGTGATTCTGGATCGGCTGCTGGTCTATCCACGCTTGAATCCCGCCGAGAACTCCGAGGCAGCGCCTGCTTTTGCGAGTGTGGGAACTGGGCGGTCCTCGGGCGCTGATGTGCTGTTTGCTCTGCAACGAGGTCGTGTGCGGGTGTCCACCACTTGGTCGTTTCTCTCGGCGACGCGGACGAATCCGTTGCACGAGGAGGGACAGCGCACCTATCCGGCGGCGTGGGACCAGCGGGTTGGGTTTCGCGCCATGGGCGAGGTCCGAATTGGTCGGAATCGTCGCTGGCGCCTCGCCGGGTTTTGGGATGTTCGCTCCGGCCGGCCTCGCACAGAGGTGCGTCCCACTTGGCTAGGGGACCGAGGGAGTCACATCTTGGTGCCTGGGCCCATGAATCAGCAGCGCTACAGCCCCTTCACCGAGCTGAGCGTTCGTGGGGAGTACGGCTGGGTCGTGGCGGGGCGTGTGAAGCTATCGGTGTACATCGACGTGCTCAATGCCACCTTTGCTCGCAGCGACTTCATCTGGATCTATGGCGCGGCTTCCGACGGGGACGACGAGGAGCCCGATCCGCCTGAGCCCACGGTGCTTCACCAGTTGCCCATTCGCCCCTGGATAGGGATGCGTGCTGAGTTCTAGGTGTCGTCTGCCGTGTCCCCGGGGCCAGCGCGCCACCGTCTGACGACGAGCGTGGACATCCAGCCAGTGCACAGAACAAGCCCGCCGACCTCGCGGGCTACTTCCACAGCACCCCCCTTCTGGTCCATCGAGCCCAGGAGGTCTTGAGAACTCAGATGCAGAATTTCTGGAGCCAGGTGAAGAGCCCAGGCCGCTGCGAACAAGGTGAGCGCCAGGGGCGCCAGCCAGTCTCGGGACCATCGGCCGGTCTGTAGACAGGCGCCGGCAGCAGCCAGATAGAAGGCTATCCAGAGGCCAGGGTCGGGATCATTCCACTGAAGCGCGGCAGCAGAACACATAGCTAGGGCCATGGTGTGATTGAGCACTGCGAAGACGACGCCCTTCGGAAGCTTCATGGCGTGCAGGGTACTCCAGGAGGGCGGGGTTCTAGCGTCGTCTTGCGGGGTCTGCGATTCTGATGGGACACTCATGCCAGGAGGAGTCTGTGGAACACATCGGAATTGTTGACGTGACGACGGCGGGCGCTGCCATGTGCGCCAACGCGGTTGTTCGCCACTCTGCCGATTACTTTGCTCCTGGGGTGCACCCAGAGTTCACCCTCCACTCTTTGTCCTTTCACCGCTACCGCGATGCGGTCCGCAACGGCGACTGGGAAGCCATGGTGGAGTTGGTGGTGGAGTCTGTGACGAAACTGCACGCGATTGGTGCCGACTTCGTCATCATCCCGTCCAACACCCCCCACTACGCTATCCAAGGGGCGCAGTTGGGCTCGCCACTGCCGATCCTGAGCTTGCTGGAGGTGGTGTCCGAAGAGGCTCGCGCTCGTGAGTACCGGCGCATCCTAGTCCTGGGCACCGTGGCAACCATGCGCGGCGGCCTCTATACGGCGCCGCTCAAGGAGCGAGGTATCGAGGCCGTGTTCCCCGATGATGAAGGTCAGCGGCGTATCGACCAGTTGATTAGCTTGAACTCTGCCGAGGTGACAGCACAGTCTCCGGTCTTGCAAGGCGTTCTGTCCGATTGCCGAAGCCAAGGCTGCGATGCGGCGATTCTCGGCAGCACGGAGCTGTCTTGGTTGTTGCACGAGGGCGCTCTAAAGATGCCGGTCCTCGACACGATGGACCTGCTAGCCCGTGCCGCCGTTCGCCGTTGTGCCGCGGCCATGGTCTGGGATTGAGCCGACCCAGAGCCTGTCGGCCAGTGGCCCGGTGGCCATGGGGTGTTCGGAGACCTCGAGCCCAAGCGACTCCATGAGGTTGCGCAGCTGTAGAGAGTCCACCGGAGTGACCCCCTTGCCTCGGTTCAGTCGAAACCGCATGGCAAATGACTCCCCGAGTTGGGTGAGAAGTGACCCGACGCCCCCCTTCTTGGGCATGTCTCGAACGACCAGCATGCCCCCGGAGGACAGCCGCTTGGCACAGCGGCTGACGAGGGCTTCTTGTGCGTCTTGGTCTAGGTAGTGCAGCACATCGATCAGGCAGATGGCCACGGCGTTCTCGGGCACTCTGTCCACCGCGTCCCCCACCTCCAGACGAACGAAGCTGGCGTCCAGCGCCGAGGCGGCGGCCTGACCGGTGTGCACCTTCGTCTCGTCGTAGTCGAAGCCCAGCACCTGTCCTGGTCGATCCGGGTACAGCTCGGCGAGCAACAGAGGAACAAAGCCGAAGCCCGTGCCGATATCGACCACAGTGCCTTCCTCGGGCAGCAGTGAGACCAGGTGTCTGTACACCGGGTCCATGGAGATCTTGGTATTCGTGTAGTGGAGCAGAAACGTCCTCCGAAAGTGGCCTTGACCTAGCTGCTGAGCGCCCCGGTGGAGGGCATCGGCTACCGACTTCGTCGCGGCGCGGAAGCGAGCATCGGAGCGGGCCAGCGCCTCTTCTGCGCTTGAGGTTGTCTCGGCGAGTGCTGTGGTGGCATCTCGTTTTCGGCGAAGCCAGAGGGTCGTCGCGAGCCCCAAGGGAGTCCCGAGCGCGACTCCCAGAGCGAGCGAGCCCACGAAAGCGCTGACAAAGAACCGGTACGCGACCGTTGCCAGGCCAAGAGTCTTGATGTTCTCGGGGTCGAGCCAGACGACGGTACCGTGCAGCAGCCACTCACCGATCATGACCTCGACCGCGAGCAAGATGGGGGCGACGAGCGGATTGGAGATATTGGCTACCAAGTAGACGGTCAGCTTGTTCAGCCGGAACACCGTGGCTACCGCCAGGCAGAGCAGCAGATGGAAGCCGTAGAGCGGCGTGGCTCCGATGACGATGCCCACGAACACGGCAATCCCCATGCGATTGGGGTGGCGGTGTTCTTTGAGCAAGTGTTTCCACAAGCTCCGCAGTCGGCTGGCGCCGGGTTCGGCTTGAGGAGGGGGGCGCTGGAGTCGACCGTCATCGGCGGTCGGCGAGGTGCGCGCAAGGTCGCTCTCGTCAATGCACGTAGCGGCGACACTTCCTTCCCCGCGGGGTGGCTGCAGCGTCGAGGATGGGGCGGAATCAGGCATCGTCTGCCCCCTTCCTAGCCTCCTTTCGTCTCCAGGGCCAGAGCAGGCCCAGGCTCAGAAGCCCCAAGCTGCAGAGCCCAAGACCCAATTTCAGCCTCCGGGGATGCCACGAGCAGGTCGTCTGGCCTCCGGAACCCTGGGGGGCCTCGAAGGCGAGGAGACCGTGCATCTCATGGATCGCGCTGGACAGGGGGCGGTCACCGCAGGTCCAACCTGGCCAGCTGTTTTGGTTGACGACAACGATGGCTGGTTCGTCCAGGTCGTGACGGATCAGGATCTCTTGGGCCCGATAGTGAATCACCTCGGCTCGGCCCGGAACCGGCCGCTCGTCACCTGCTAGGTGATTCTCTGTGGTCACCCAGGCCTCGCCACGATATTCGGGCTCGACTTCCACCTCCCCGGTGGCCCCGAGCCAGTGGGCAGGGGCCGCTTTGGGCTTGAGGGGGATGTCTTCGGGTGTGTAGATGGTGGGTACGCCTCGTCTCACGTTGACGTAGGTTCGCAAGTTGAGCAGGTGGTCCCCCGAGAAGTCCTGGCGCAGACCTTCGCTGGCCAATTGTTCCTGGGGAGGAAGATCGTCGATGGGGTAGAGGAACGAACTCCGGTACAGGTTGCGGGAGTCCAACGACACAGGCAGGGATGCGAGGATCGCGAGGAACGCGACGGCCGCCAGGGCCCTCGGCGTGATGGCTTTGTTGCCGAGCGACTTCTTCAGCCAGTCCTCGATGCCGTCGAAGCCGACGGCTGCCACGATGCAGAGTCCAAGAAGAACTGGGTAGTTGAAGTAGCGGAGTGGGCCCCGCATGGAGGCGAACAACGGAAGCTCTCGGAGAGCTCGAAATGCGTCGAGAGGTGCATGAGGGCCAAAGCTGAGCCAGACAAAGGCGAGGGTGACTAGGGTCCAAGGCCATGCTGGGTGACTGCGGCGCAAGACGCGCGGTAGGCCGATGAGCGCGAACAAGAGGACCCCGGCAGTAGGTTGGAGAGTCATGTACTCCTGAATCCGGGGGTTCCCGTCTTTGTCGACGAGGGGGAACTCGGGGACATGGTGGAACAGCGCAAACCACAGCTGCTTCAGATCCAGGTACCAGGCGTCCGGGTGGAGGGGATAGTCCGTGGTCTCTCGGAACTCGGCCTCCCCAAGGAAGTCCAGCATGGGCAGGAACTTGGGGGCCCCCAGCAAGAAGGCCAGGCTGAGGATCACCAGGCCGCCCAGCGCCAAGGTTCCTGGGAGGCCCTCACCGGCGAGTTTTTGCTGGACCGCAGTAGCCAGCCAGAGGATCCCCATGAGGAGGACGAGTACGGGCAGTGCAAGCTGCAGCTGAATGGCAAGGGCCCAGAGAAGGAGGCCTCCCAGTGTCCAGCGTCGTCGCATAGCCCTCGCCGGGCCAGGGAGCAGCCACAGAGCAAGAATGGCTGGCCACGCCACGACCAGGCAGGACTCGTAGAAACCCACGGCCACCCTCGCGGGGAGCCACCCAGACCACGCATAGCCCACAGAGGCGACGAGAGCGGCGGCTGTGCTGACGCTGATTGCAAAGCGCAAGAGGACAAACAAGCCCAGGGTGCCGAAGAGGGACACGAGGCCGATGTTGATCTTCATGCCCAGCGTCTCGCCAAAGGCGATGCTGGAGAGTATGAGCGGACTCAAGCTGCCGTCACTGGGGTGCGCGAACTGGGGCTGACCTCCGGCAAGCAAGGGGTTCCAAAGGGGAAGCGTTCCCCAGTCTCGGATGGCTTTGCGTGCGTAGTGGTCGAGCTTCGCGACCTCGAGCCAGTCGTGCGTTCGGTAGGAGTCGGTTCCCACAATGGACGAGGTGGCGTGGGCTGGAGCGTACATCGGCGCCAGCTGCCACAGCACCGCGAGGAGA
>PBPL01000113.1 GCA_002724675.1 Deltaproteobacteria bacterium
AGGGCGGAAGGGCGCTTCAGTGACATGGGCATCGTCCCGATGGTCTGTGTTGGGCCTGGAGTGGGAGCCCAGGCCGCCCACAGCCTACCAACACGAGCCAAGCGTGTGGCTTCGCTCCACGCACCTGTGAGCGCGTGCATGGGCGTCCCAGTTGTAGTAGGAGTCTCCGCCACCTCGGAGTACCCCCCGTCGTTCACGGGAGGGTGGACAAAAAAGACAGTCGGATCAGTCTTTTCTGACGACACCAAATCGACTATAAGGCCTCTCCCAATTTCCAGGATGGAGGCCAAGATGGCTCAGCGAGTTGCGATTGTCGGTGCCGGGCCCGGAGGGCTTGCGGCGTCCATGCTGTTGGCAGCGCGAGGCCTCGAGGTGGACGTCTACGAGGCGAGCGCCGACGTGGGAGGCAGAACTCAGACCTGGGAACAAGATGGCTATCGGTTCGACCTGGGACCGACGTTCTTTTTGTACCCGCGGGTGCTGGAAGAGATCTTTGAGGAGTGCGGCCACCCACTTCGCGAGGAAGTGGATCTCGTACAGGTCAATCCCCAATACCGTCTCGCCTTCGAGGGACGAGGTCACATCGACGCCACTCCCGATGTGGACAGCATGGAGCGCCAGATTGCTGCTCTTGCCCCCGGCCAGGAAGGGGGCTTTGCTCGCTTCCTGGAAGACAACAAGCGAAAGCTCGCTCGTGCACGACCGATTCTCGAGCGCGCCTTTCCGGGACTCCACTCGTTCTTTGCCCTCGACGTCCTTCGGGCGCTCCCACAGATGCGCCCCTGGAGCGTGGACCAGGAACTCAAGAAGTACTTCTCGGACCCCCTCATCCGAATCGCGTTCAGCTTCCAGTCGAAGTACTTGGGCATGTCGCCGTACCAGTGCCCGAGCCTCTTCACCATCCTGGCCTTCCTCGAGTACGAGTTCGGTGTGCACCATCCGGTCGGGGGCTTTGGTCAGATCAGCGAAGCCATGCGTCGGGTCGCCGAGCAGCACGGGGCCCGGTTCCATCTCGGAGTGCCCGTCACAGGCCTACAGTTCGAGGGACGACGCGTTCGAGCTGTGGAGAGTTCTCTGGGGTGTCGCGACTACGACGCGGTCTTGATCAATGGGGACTTCGGTCGGGTGGTGCCAGCACTCGTGCCCGACCACCTGAGGAAGCGGTGGAGTGACCGCCGCGTTGAGCAGGCGAAATACTCGTGCTCGACCTTCATGCTCTATCTGGGCATCGAGGGCTTCGAAGACCAACTCCCTCACCACACCATCCACATTCCCACTACCTATTCGGAAGCTCTCCACGCGATCGACCCCGCACACGAGCTGCATGACAACCCTCCCTTCTACATTCAGAACGCCTGTGTCACTGACCCGGGCCAGGCGCCAGAAGGCCACAGCACGCTGTATGTGCTCGTCCCCGTCACGAACCAGGCGGCGGACCTGGATTGGACCGCAGAGGCGCCGCGCTATCGTCGGCTGATCCTGGACCGTCTCGAAGAGTTCGGCATCAAGAACCTGGAGAGCCGCATTCGCACGGAGCGCATGATCACCCCGGCGGACTGGGAGGCGAACCACTTCGTCCATCGCGGCGCGGTCTTCAACCTCGCACACTCCATGGACCAGATGCTCCACAAGCGCCCCGGCAATCGATTTGCTGATGTGGATGGCCTCTACCTTGCTGGCGGCGGGACCCATCCCGGAAGCGGCCTGCCGGTCATCTACGAGTCGGCTCGGATCTCCAGTGACCTGCTCTGTGGAGATCTGGGAGTCTCGGACGTGGAGCGCGCTTCCACCGCGGTAGCACCGGCCGAGCTGGGCGAGGCCGAACTCGAGCCCACAGGGGATGCGGACCATGCTGCAGCTTGATGGTGCGCCCGATCCCATGGGGGCCCGACCCCAGGCCTTGAGCGACGAGCAGTTCGTTCAGCTCCGCCAGCTTCTGGATGCGAGCTCCAGGACCTTTGCCTTGACCATTCCTCTGCTCCCTGGAGGGCTGGAGAACTCGGTCGAGCTGGCCTATCTGCTGCTCAGGGCGGCAGACGCCATCGAAGATGCCACCCACTTGCCGCTCTCGGATCGGCTTCAGCTGCTGGAGCGTCTTCGCGATGCGCTGCTCCTCCAGGGCGAGGACCCGGACTTGGTGGCGGACTGTGGGCTGTTTGCTCAGCGACTCGCTCCCGGCGGAGAGCAGGCGGTCTTGATGCAGATGGGCTTGCTTGTGGAGGCCCTACAGCTCCAGACGCCGGCTGCAGCGGATGTGATCCGGGCGCACTGCGCGCGGGTGATGCTTCGGATGGGTCATTGGCTCACCGCCGCGACACACGACGGAGAACTCCAGCTGCGCGATCTGGGCGAGCTCTCGGACTACATGTACTCGGTGGCTGGAATCGTGGGGGAGTTGCTGACGGATCTGTTCGCGCTCCACAGCCCGGCGAGCTCTCGTCTCGCTCTCATGGCCAGGGCGGCTGACTTCGGAGCAGGCCTTCAGCTGACCAACATCATCAAGGATGCCGCGGAGGACGCGAGCCAGGGCCGACAGTTTCTGCCGGACGAGTGGTGCTTCGTCGGGGCTTCAGACGGTGCGGAGCGCCTCCAGGCCCTCGTGGAGATTGCCCGAGTGAGGCTCCACACAGCGACTGTCTACACCACGCTCCTTCCTCCGGCCCCCCAGGGGATCCGACAGTTCTGCTTCGCGCCCATTGTGCTCGCGCTGGCCACCTTGGAGGCGCTAGCAAGCCGAGCCGACGAGGCGGTGGCAGGAGAGTCCATCAAGGTGGACCGTTCCGCCGTTCCCCAGTTGCTCCACCGTGCGAGCATCGCGGTGTCGAGCACCGAGGCGATGGTGGCTCTGCACGACGAACTGGACCGCAGCATCGACCGCGCTTGGGAGGCGCGCAGGACGTGAGGGCGCGACCTCTTGTGGGCCTCGGGCCGGGAGCAAGCGATGACCAAGCCTGAGAGCGTCATTGTCGTTGGCGGTGGGCTGGGAGGCCTGTCGGTGGCCGCGGGTCTGGCAGCGCGCGGGGTGCAGGTTCGTCTCTTCGAGGCCAACGACAAGCTGGGCGGCAAGCTCAATCTGTTGGAAGCCCAAGGCTTCGTGTTCGACCTCGGCCCCTCGATCTTCATTCTTCCCGATCTCTATCGTCAGGTCTTCACCACGGCTGGCCGGCGGATGGAGGACTACATCGAGTTCACCCAAGTGGAGCCCCAGTGGCGCTCCTTCTTCGAGGATGGGACTCAGGTCGATCTGCGAGGAGACGACGCGGCCATGCGTGCCGAGCTGGAGCGACTGGGAGGAGCCCCCGGTGACTGGGAGCGCTTCACTCACTACTCCGAGCGGCTCTGGAACTTTGCGCAGGAGCACTATCTGGACAGTCGCGCAGACAGCGTGATGGACATCCTCAAGAGCAGCGGTCTCCTCTCGGCGTTCCGGAACATCGAGGTCCTGTCTTCGATGCACAAAGGAGTCCGTCGTCGGATTGGACAGCCACACCTCGCTGAGGTTCTCGAGTTCTTCATCAAGTACGTGGGTTCGTCGGCCCATGACGCGCCGGCGCTCATGAACCTCTTGGCCTGGGCCCAGCTGCGCGACGGTCTCTACTACGTTCCCGGTGGGATGTACGGCTACGCGCGTGCGCTCACTCGGCTGCTCGAGGAGTTGGGTGTCGAGATCCACCTGAACACCCCCATCCGATCCATGGACAAGCAAGGCTCGCGTGTGACTTCGGTCACGACTGAAGATGGTCAGGTGTTCCGCGCCGACGCTGTCGTGAGCAACATGGAGGTCGTGCCAACCTATGAGCGCCTGCTCAGAGAACCTGCAGCCCGACTGCGCCGCTACAAGAAGGACTTTGCGCCTGCGGCATCGGGCCTCGTCATGCATCTGGGCGTGTCGCGTTGTTATGACCAGCTAGCGCATCACAACTTCTTCTTCAGCCGGGACCCTCAGCGTTTCTTCCAACAGATCCACCGAGACAAGGTGCTGCCGGACGACCCCACGATCTATCTGGTCTACCCAACGAGGACAGATCCGGAGCGGGCTCCTGAGGGCCATAGCATCGTCAAGATCCTGCCCCACGTTCCGCCCCTGGGTGAGACCCCTCTGCCCCGCGAGGCCTACATGGACTTGAGGGAGCGGGTGCTGGACAAGCTAGAGCGCATGGGGCTCGAGGGCCTGCGCGAGCACACGGTGTTCGAGCACACCTGGACCCCCCACGACATTGCGGAGCAGTACGGTAGCTACCGGGGTGCCATCTACGGAGTGGTTTCGGATCGGCGGCGCAACTTCGCGGTCAAGGCGCCCCGCAAGAGCGGGTACTACGAGAACTTGTGGTTCGTAGGCGGAACCGTGAACCCCGGAGGGGGTACGCCCATGGTTCTTCTCGGCGGCCAGCAGGTGGCCGAGCTGATGACCGGGGACGCTTCTGTGCTCAACGCTGGGGATGCACGAGCATCCAGTTCGTCCGGGTCGACGCTTCCCGACGCAGCTCCACCTGCACCGGCGTAGGCTCCATCCGGTAGGTGAAGACATAGTCCATCACGTGACATAGGTCGTCGTTTGCCTTGCGCGCCCGGTCATAGCGGGCTCGGACCAAGGAGTTGTTGGAACAGGGCACGAGCTCTGTGAACATGTGCATGCCCAGCACAGTGCCCCTCTCGAAGCCGGTGAAGCGGCTCTCGAAGGCGTTGTAGGCGAAGACCCGGCACTCGTCATCGAAGCCGATCACCCCGTAGTCCAGTGCGTCGAGCTGCAGTGGCGTGAGGCTGGACAGTGGGCCAGGCTCATCTCCCAGGGTCTTCAGACTGCGAAAGGCCAGCAGGTCAGCTCTCAGAAAGCGCCTGTGCCCACCGGAAGTCTTCATGCACCTGAGAACGCCCTCTTCCGACCAGCGCTTGATGCTCGTGGTCCCAACGCCGAGGAGCTCGGCCGCTTCGCTGGTGGACAGGTAGTCGGAACTCACTGGTGGGATTTCCAAAACCGTCTATCGCGGTAGGATCCCACCCGGGGAGAATGGCAATGCAACCAATTAATCTGGCGAACCACGACGGTTCCCTTGAGGCGCAACTGATCGACCTGTATCGGGGTCAGAGTTTTCTGCTCTCTCGTCTGGGCACCAGCGATCCCAGCCAACTGGTGGCCCTGGTAGAGGGCCTCCAGGAACAGCTCGTTGCGATCTACAGCGAGAGCGATGGGGCCCTCGGAAGGCTGCCGGTCTGCCGACCAAAGACAGCCGGCTGAAGCACTGCTCAAGCCTCTCGGTCGCAATGTCTGGCTGGGTTGGCGTACACGCTGCGAGTAGCCCCCAGCATCGGGACTGGAATCCAGAGCACGAGTCATGATGCGAGGCTAGGGTTCGGGGTCGGATAAGTCAAAATGACCGCGCGTGGGAGCTCCAAAGCGGCTGTTTGTTTCAACAATTCACAATCTCGCCTCCACAGCTCCTCCATCCTTGTCTGCTGTCGTACGTTCATGCGTTGGCTAACACTTGTCTTCTTTTTCTCTACTCTCGGTTGTCATTTCTCCGGTCAGGCCGTGGACTGGCCCGCCGTGCAGGACTCGGATACAGACACAGACACTGATGTAGAGGGCGACGACAGCCCCGCAAGCGACGACGACACAGCGGCCAGTGATGACGACACAGCGGCCAGTGACGACACAGCGGCCAGTGACGACACAGCGGCTAGTGATGACGACACAGCGGCCAGTGATGACGACACAGCGGCCAGTGATGACGACACGGGCGCCGCAGACGACAACACCGAAGACAACACCGAAGACGACACCAGTGAGCAGCCCGAAAACGCTTCTGTGGTCGTCACCAGTTCCTTCCCCGAATCGCTGGTGTGCGGTGAGGAAGGAACGGCGTCTGTGGAGCTTCTCAACGATGGCGACACCACGTGGAGTTGGGGCTCTGGCTACAAGCTGGGGACCGTGGATGACGAGGATCCCTTTTTCGCGGTGAACCGTGTCTATCTTCCGCAGGGTGCTCATGTCTTGCCCGGTCAGGCCTGGGCTTTCGAGATGACACTCCAAGCGCCCGAACAGGAGGGGACCTACACCACCGACTGGCGCATGGTGGAGGAACACGTCCAGTGGTTCGGAGAGATTGCTGAGGCCGAGATCGAGGTTACTTGTCCTGACGAGGACAACTGGGAGTACACCGACGCCATTGCTGACACCGTCCTCGCCCACGCGACCTATGTGCGGAACAACTATCCTCAGTTCTTCGACCTCGAAGCCCTCGACGGCCACACCAAGCGTTCGATCGCCTACGAGATGATGACCACTGTCATCAACCTACTTCGGGCCGACGGGGTCGACGCCTCTCGGTGTATTGCCAATCCTGGTCTCCCCCAGAGCGATCCCTTCCACTGGTGCTCAGATGCCCTGGTGGTTGGGCCTCCGGGGATCGGGGTGACGCTCGATATCTACTGGAGCTGGTCCTACCCAGCGACGCCCCAGACCGCGATGACCGAGACTGACGCCACCGGCGTCATCACCTCGGACCTGGTCGCTTTGCAGTAGGCCGTGGGATGGGGCCTCTTGCTCGAGAAGGGTGTCCTGAACTAGCGGGTCACGCGCGTGTAGGTGACGAACTCATCCCCTTCGGTGCCGCCTTCTGGGGTGACGAAGCCCTCGGTGGAGATGTAGAGCCGCAATGAGTCGCCGTCCAGCTGCCAACTGGTGAAGAGCACCTCGCCCAGCTCGTAGTGGCTGAAGCCGTCGATTTCGGAGGTCTCGAGCTGCGCTTGGTCGCTGTCGTTGTCCCAGGACAGGAGCTCAAAGCGGACCACCCAGGGGGTGCCGTTGTAGTCGCCGGTGTCCACGAAGGCGCTCTCTGTGACCTCGAGCGTGTTGTTGAGGCCAGCGTCGCCCCCGGTGTAGGTCCAAGTGCCGAGAAGCTCGAATGGCGCCTCAGCCTCGGCGTCCTCAGCGGTGTCGTCGTCGTCGCCCGCGCTGGAGTCGTCATCATCCCCGGGGGGATCCCCGCGCCAACCACCGCCGCCACCCCGTACACCGCAGCCCGACAAAACGCATAGGAGCACACAGCTCAGCAGGAGCATCCAGAGCATCGTGTTCTTCATGGGGACCCTCCTGGGCGGTGTTCGGGCAGCTTACCAATCAACGAGGTCGGGGGGCTGCTGTGATTGCGCTTGCCCCACCGCCGTGAGTCGTGGGCCTCAGTCTCGTTGCTCGACGGTGCCCCACTCTTGGGACTGCTCCTTGCCGCTGGGCAGCCCGGGGCTCAGCAGGCCACGGACTGCGGACAGCACGTAGCGGCTAGCCACTCGGCCCAGATGAATCCGGGACTCACCGTGAGTTCGCCGGTTCTCGTGAGTGGGAACCTCGATGAGCCGATACCCGCGCCACAGGGCCTTCATGACCATTTCCTGTTCGATGGTCGTGATGTCTTCGCTGAGATCGAGGTCGCGCGCACAGGCAGCCGTCATGGCCCGCAGCCCGTTCTGGGAGTCCGAGAGCCGCACATTGAAGCGATAGTTGATGGCCAGCGTGATGATGTCGGACCCAATCATGCGAGCGAACTTGGCAAAGTCTCCGTGCAGCTCGTCGCTGCCGCCCCGGGTTCGTGACCCGAGGACCATGTCCGCTTCGTTTGCTTTCAGCGGGGCGAGCAGTCTGGGGATGTCGTCGGGGTTGTGTGACCCATCGGCGTCGAAGAACACCAGCAGGGTTCCGGCTGCTGCTTCGATGGCCGTCCGGATCGCGTCCCCTTTGCCGAGGCCGTGATCGAGCAACACCTTCGCTCCCGCCCGTTCGGCTACCTCGCGGGTGTGGTCGCTGCTGTGGCCGTCCACGACGAGCACCTCGTCCCCATGAACCGATACGGCCTGGACGATGCCCTCGACCGTGGCCTCTTCGTTGAGGGTGGCTATGCAGATGCTGACGCGAGTCACGGAAGGCGTTTTCCCACTCTTGCCAGTCGGATGGCAAGGGGGCCGCAGCTCCCTCGAGCCCGCGTGGCCAGGCGTTGCTCGTTGCGGATCACCGACTGGACGTCTTCTGAGTCGCGGGAGCTCGCTGGCCCGAGCATCGGGCTGTCCTCGTCGAGCCAGTCCTTGCCCTGGGGCCCGGCCCAGAGCACATACCTCAGGTCTCGTCGTTCCATGTAGTGGGCCAACTCCCTCAGGTTGTCAGCGCCCCGAAGATCGAGCTCTGGAGCCTGCCGTGCGAGCCCTGTCTCCAGGGAGTGAGCGAGGCTGGTGAGGCAGCCGTGACCCTTGGCCGTGGCTTGCTTGGAGGGTTCTTCCGAGACCACCAGGAACTTTCCCTCTCGCTGTCGTGGATCCAACGTCTCGTGATCTGCGACCACTGCCCAGAGCAGCCGATTGGCTAGGGCTTGTGTATCTCCCGGGGATCGCGTTGGCGCAACACGCAACAGAGCTGGCTCGTTCCAGAGGATGTTGCTGGCTCCCACCCAGCCGCTGGTAAAGAAGACCGTGGCTAGTAGCGCTACGAGGCCCCCTCGGGCAAGGCGTCGCAGTGAAGGTCTCATGGCCTCCATGGCGACGGCGAGGCCCATGCCCGCAACAACTGCGAACAGGGGTAGCAAGGGGACCGTGTAGTACCACTTCTTGATGGCGGTCGCCGTGAACAGCCCCAGCCCCAAGAGGACGATGCCCACAAGCCACCGAGCCCCGGGGACTCTTCGCAAGCACGCCAGCCCCGTGGCCCACACCATGACAAGGAGCAGGGGCAGCCCGAGCTGCCACTTCATGGCGATGCGAGGGTAGAAGAAGAGCCAGTCACTCAACCTCTCGGTTCCGGTTGTCGGATAGGCCGCGGTGGGTAGGAGCCCCCAGCTTGCCGCGAGGCCAAACTCGTAGCGCTCTAACTGGATCGAGACGGTGTAGTGGTCATAGAAGCGGTAGTAGGGGGCTGCGATGAGCGCTGCGATGCCCAGGGCAAGGCTCAGGTTGGGGAGGGCCAGGCGCAGTCGACCCAGCCGGCCCGGCTCTTGTGGGGCAAGGTCGCCTGGAAAGCGATGGCCATAGACTACGGTCATCAGCAGGTAGAGAGCGAAGGCTCCAGCCGCCAGGTGCAGTACGGTCACCTTGATCAGCAGCCCGAGCCCCAGCAGCGCCCCCACCAGGACCGATGGGCGGCGGCGAGAGAAGCCTGCAGTTGCCGGTAGGCCGATGCAGAGCGCGACCAGGCACGCTCCGAGCGCCGTGTCTGTGGTGAAGTGACGTGCGTAGTACAGCCACATAGGGCTGACGGCGAGAAGGCCAGCGGCCCAGAGTCCTGCCTCTCGGGAGCCTGAGAGGCGCCAGGTCAGTTCTGCGGCGCCCAGGATCGCGAGGACCGCGAACAGCTGAATGACGAGCAAGCCGGACAGGGGGTGCCAGCCAGTGATGGTCTCGACCACAGCGCTGGCTACGTAGACCATGGGGCCGTAGGGGAAGCCCTGGTAACAGAGCCGGTCTAGGGCGTCGTCGGCTTGCCCCAGCTCGGACAGGGCCCGCCGTGCCTTCTCGGCGTACTCCAGGTTCAGTCCTTCAGACAGCGCGTCCGGGGACCAGGGCTGGGTGGCCGCCCACAGGTTTTGAGCTCCCCAGAACAACAGGAGCACGAGGAGCAGCCACCGACTGGACGAGAAACGACCCGGCATGGGCCCACCATAGGGCAGCATTGCGCTCTCGTTGGGGCAGGCTCGGCAGGTTTATGGGGTGTAGCTGCCGTCGGGCAGCACCGTGGGCAGCGACCACCTGGGGTCCGACAGGAGAGCAAAGACAGCCGGATCCATGGACTCCACCAGGGCCCGGGTGCAGGGCTCCCACTCAATGGCGATTTCCTCGCAGCGCCCCGGGTAGTCCTGGGCGCCGAGCATCGAGGTCAAGGCCCAGTAGAAGTACTCGGTCGCCATGCAGAGGTAGTCGCAGGTGGTGTCGTCATAGTGGTACCAGGCTCCGTCCGGGTAGCTGGAGGGAACATCTTCGAAGTGGCCGCCGCGGGCCAGATCCATGGCGTCGGTCAGGGTGGAGCCGCTCTGCTCCCCCAGGTCCTCGGGATAGGTGGGGGAGTAGCCACGCGCCGTGACCAGATGCAGCACCTCTTCCAGGGTGGCATCGAAGCCGCCCTGGTCGCTGCTGCCCCCCGGGTGGATCTCGTCGCCATAGAGGCCCTGGGGGCCCAGGCCGTCGAGCACGTCGCTGTCGAACAGCCCGGACGCTTCCAGCTCGTCTTCAGTGGCCGCGAGCAGCATGGCTGCAGGCTCGCTGCCTCCCGTCATCTGAGCGACCACCGCTGGGTTGTCGGCCTCGCCGTCCTCGTCGTTGTCCAGGTACTGGGCCAGCACATGGATGGTATGGCGCACCTTCTCTTCGGGGGTTGCTGAGGTCGCGAAGACATGCACCCCGAAGACAGAGCCGTACTGGGTAAACGACGAGGGAAAGGCGGCGGCGAACTCGTCGGGCAAGTCTCCGATGGTCAGCGACGATCCCGCCGAGCGGTCGTCGTCTCCGTCGGTCTGGGGAGCACAGCCTCCAAGGGCGGCGGCGAGCAGGACGGTCGTTAGCCAGGGGAGCACGGCGATGGAGTGGTGCACGTTTTGGTCCTCTCGTGGCGCGCTCAGGGGCCGACGCGAAGTTCGATGAGGTCGCTGAAATAGAGTTGGCGGAGGGTGTCGAGGGCCAGCGCCCGCTCTGGACTCTGGGAGCTCGCGGTCTCGGGTCGTGCATCCAGTTGTTGTTGGACGCTGCTCTTTCCGTCGATGGCCTGGAGGATGGGCGCAAAGTGGCCCACGTCGCCGGACAGCTGGAACGGAACTTGGTGGGCCGAGTTGGCAAGCCGCACCACGGCTCCGTCCTGTTCGACAATCAGGTGAGGAGCCAGCACTGGGATTGCGTGCAGCAGGCCATCTCCCTGGAACAGCTCGGCGGGTGTCCTGCGATGGTCCTGTGTCACGACGAACTCGTGCTTGATGAGGGTGCCTAGAAACAGCTCGGCGATCGCGGCTTGTTCCCAGGGGTCCTGGCTCGCGAGCTCCGGTCCTAGCCCGGCAGAGACTAGGCCCGAAAGGCCCGGTGTGTATTGGGCCTGGCCCAGCCAGCGATGGAACTTGAGGCCAGCGCTGTCCACCAGCTGCCGGACCCCGTCGGTGGTGTAGGACACATCTCGTGGGTGAAGGAGCATGTCCATCACCTCGGGGATCGCAATCCGTTGTTGGCGCTCGGCGTGAATCATCGAGAAGGGGTGCCCCGGGGGCAACTGTACGAGCAGATCCTGGGCCTTCTGTCCGTCTTGTTCGTTGACCTGGAGTCCCAGGCGCTGGCACAGCTCCTGGAGCATGTACAGGCCCGCCCGTCCGTAGGTGGCGTACACCATGATGCTGAGCGCGCCGCCATCCTTGAGTACCCCACCCAGGGCCCGGAGTCCGGCTGTGGGGTCGGCAAGGTGGTGCAGTACACCGTGGCAGTGGACAAAGTCGAAGGACTTGCCGAGCTGTGCGGCATCTTCGAGGGCCAGCTGCCGCAGCTCGATGTTGGTCAGTCCGTGGCGTTCTGCGTGCTGCTGGCTCAGGTCGAGCGAGCTCTGCGACACGTCGATGCCGACGATGCGTGCTTCGGGGATGTAGGCAGCGAGCACGGGGGCGACCGTGGTGCCGCAACCGGCAACGAGGATGTCCAGATCCCGTCGAGCGGGTAGCTCTGGGAAGTAGAGGGCTGCTGAGTCCACCGGGTTCCAGAGGGGGACCTTGGCGCCGGCGATGACGGCGTCTAGGTCGGGCAGGACGACCGGGTAGGGGAACCCTTCATAGAGCGCTCGGACCGCCTCGTCTTGATCTGCATCATGGCTGCCACTCATGGTCTTCTCGGTCATGGTTGATGTCCCGGGCTCGCGGCCACGCTCCAGGTTCCGTCGTCTTGGGGCGCAAAGGCCAGGTCGATGCTGCCAAAGCGTGTGCCCACCTCGAGAACGATGGCGGGAGGCTCCGGCACGTCGAAGTCTACGGGTCCATCGAAGCGAAGGTGAATGTGGTCGTCCCGGATGACGTTCTCAGCCGGGGCCACGGCTGCATCCCCCACACGGAGTCGGAAGGTGGGACGCAGAATGGCCAACTCTCGCGGCAACTCGAAGCCCACGTCGTCTTTGAGCAGGCTCTTTTGGATGTCGACGGAGGTGTCTCGGGCAAGGTTGCCCAGCGTGTCGCGAAGGACGCGAGACAAGACAGTCGACGGCTTGTCTGTGGTCTGTGCGGTCCCATCCTTGCGGAAGCTTCGAGCTCGGAACTCCTCGGCCTCGGCGATCTTGAAGGCGTCGGTGTCAATCCAGATCACCGCTTCGTCCGTCACCAGGACGGCCCGGTGGGCGACGATGTCACTGACGCCCTTGGTCTCCCCGTGCAGGTCCACGTGGATGTCGAGTTCTCCGAACGATGTGGTCGCGTGGGCCGGCACGGCGGGCTCGGTGCGGTCAGCAGTCATGGTCTCGTAGTCGTCGGGGTGCATGTCCGTGAACCGCAAGGCCAAGACGAGGGTCGCGTTGTGCAGCGTGTGCGGGCTTCGGTTGCGGACCCCCAGCTTCAGCCCGGAGCCCACCAGAGCCGGCTTCACCACGAGGTCGAGCCACGCATCCTCGGGGAAGATGCGCCGGTAGTCGTCCCCAAGCAGCAGCTGGCAGAACTCCAGGTCGCTCAAGATGAAGTCCCACTGCTTCTGGCTGCGTCGGCGCGCGAAGTGGTCCATCACCCGGGTGCGTCCGCCCTCGAAGTCCCCCGCATCGAAGGCCATGCGTGCAAGCTCCAAGTCGGGGCTGAAGTAGCCAGCCCCCAACATGGTCGACTTGTACAGCTCCACGATGCGGTTGCCTTCGCGCGTCTTGCGCAGGAAAGACCGCGCTCTGTAGGGGTTGAGCATGTCCGACAGCTGATCTGCTTGGACGGGGTAGTAGGTGGCGGCTTGCTCCAGGGTGAGCAGGGCTTGCTCCGCTTCGCCCTGGCGAGCCTGATGCACCCCGAGCAGGAGCAGGGCAGGGGCGCTGCGATCGGGGTGCTTGTCGATGTAGCCCTGGAGGAGTGGCGCCACGCGATCGCCTCCCTCGGGAGCCGCACCACTCTCGATGAGAGCCAGGGCCTTGATGAGGTGGGCCTCGGTCTCGTTGGGCGCCTGAACAATGGCCTCGTCGGCGGCCTCGATGGCTTGGGGCCAGTCTCCGTGGGCAGCAGCTAGGTAAGCCCGGTCGCGCAGCACGCACAGGCGGTCCCACTCTTCCATGTAGCGGTAGTAGACCTCAGCGTAGTCCAGCAGGGCGTCGACGAGCTCATTGTCCAAGGCTGCGCCGCCTTCGATGAGCGCTCGCTTTTCGCTCTGGCGCTGCTCGAACTGGCTGAGGAGGTTGCGGGCCTGTGCTCGATCGATGGCGAACGAGGCCCCACCGGTGAGATCACCGGACACGTCGACTGTGCTCAGCGCGCCGAGCAGCAACTCGGCGGAGACCTCCCACATGGCCTCCTGTTCCTCGTCCCGCACCTGGTGGGCGTACAGTTTCTGGAGCACCCGCAGCAACTGGGAGCGGGCCTCCAGTACTTCGGGCGCTACTTCTCGGTAGTCCTCGCTGGCCAGCTGCTGAAGGGTCGCCTGCAGTGATGAGGACTCTGAGGACGTCTCCATGGCCAACTCCAGACCATGCATGACCCGCACTGTGCGGTCGATGTCGTAGCCTTGCTGGGTGGACGTCGGCTTGAATTCCTCGATGCGCTCCAGCGCGGGGGCGAACTCCTCTTGCGCTTTCACCTCTTGAGCCTCGAGTGCGCGTTGCTCTCGGCTGTGGAGAGTGAACCACGTCACGGCAAGGACGCCGAGGCCGAGTGCGAGGAGTGCCGCGCAGCCCCACAGGAGTCCGGACCGCAGGTCTCGGGACGAGGTGGTGGCGGGAGAAGCTTCGGGGTTCGAGTCGCTCACGAGGGGCTGGGGGCAGGGGGCGCGGCGTCACGATGGCACGAAGAGGCCGGGGGAGGAAGCCCCCGGGCTAGATGGGGTCGTCGCGTGACGGTGGGCTGGGTCCTTCAGCGCGGTCTTCAGTCGTTCGGTGAGCCCGCGTCGGGCACGCGCCATCCGATCTCGGCCGAGACCGCAGGGTGGTCGGAGAGGTCCAGGCCGTCGTCATCCACGAACTGCATCTGGACGGCCCAGGCGAGGGCCTCCAGCTCGACTCCGGCTCCGCTCCTGAGCAGCACACGGTCGATGTGATCGGGTTCGTCGCAGCCGACTTCGTCGCAGCTGTCGCGGAGCGCGCCGTCATCCAGGAGCCGGTCGAGGAGCGGGGCGTCTTCGGGCTCGCTGGGACGAAGGTTGAAGTCGCCCAGAAACACGATGGCTCTGCCGGCGGACCAGCCGTGCAGCGAGTCGATGAGTTGCTCGATCTGCGCTTCTCGCGCCGCGTTGTCCTCGTCGCTACCGCCCGCCTCGAGGTGCGTGTTGTAGACGTCCACCTCCACGTCTTCAGCGAGGCTCAGGCGGATGGCTTGGAATCCTTTGGATGCCATGCAGTCCGATGCGGCGTCCAGTGTGCCGTTGCAGGTGGTGTAGTGCTCGTGCCGGTGAGCGGTGTCCTCGAAGGTGGCGAAGAGGGATAGGCCCGAGCCAAAGACCCGGCTCGAGTCCAGCGGCTCTGAGAACCAGTGACTGGTGGGACCGGGCAGATCGGCCTCGAGGATCGCGTGGTTCACCTCCATGAAGTCCTCTTGAATGCCCAGGACCTCAAAGCCTGGGAGGAGCGGGGCGATCTGCTCCATGCGGCCTGTGGTGTCGTCGCCGGTGATGGCCGAGGGCAGCCCGTGCACGTTGTAGGACAAGGCGGTGAACGCGCCCGAGGGCAGTGAGGTCGCCTGGCAGGCGCTGAGCGCCAGCGCGAGAGGGGCGATGCGGAGGAGGGGCTTGGACGTCATCATGGGCGCAGCTTCCAGGAGCGAAGCCTAGCAGCACCGTGGGTTCTTACTGCTGATGCCTGCTCCGTCTCAGCTTGGAGCGGCGGCGTCCGTCGGCTCCTCTGGGGAGCGGACATCGGCGGACGCCTCGAGCACCCTCAGCCTCACGTCGTGGACCGGCCGGTTGTACACGTGCAGTGTGATCTGCTCCGTCAGGGGCTGATCGAGAAGACCCTGGTCTTCGATGACTTCCAGCTCGACCATCTCGAGCACCGTCGCGACGACCAGCAGCATCTCGTCGGTGGCAAACCATCGTCCCTGGCAGCTGTGTGCCCCGGATCCAAAGGGCAAGTAGCGCTGGGGCTTCTGGCCTGCGGGCAGTGGCTGTGGCCGCCCGCCCGAGTCCTCCGGGTTGGTGCAGGCCTCCACCATCTCCGTGGCGTCCCCGTGGGGGGCTGACCATCGCTCGGGTCGATACTCTTGGGGTTGGGACCACAGCTCTGGGTTGGTGTGGATGAACTGAGGACACACGAAGATCCACGAGTTCTTGGGGACGTGGACCTCGCCCAAGGTGTCGTCCCGAGTGCTCTGGCGCAGGAATAGAGAGGTGACGGGGGGATGAAGTCGCATCTCCTCCTTGAGCGCTCGAACGATGGCGCTCCGATCTCCGCGGAGCTGGTCTGTGCCATCTCGTGCTGCTCGGTAGAGGGTCCAGAAGATGCCCATGGTCGGAGCCTGTGCCACCACGTAGGTCACGGCATTGTGGAGGACCTCCTCTCGGGTGTAGCCGCCACGCGCCATGGCATCCATCAGGCGCTTGCCCACGGAGCCTGGGCGCGTGGAACCCTCGACCGCTGTCATGACCGTGTCGTGCACACGGGCTACCTCGGAGTTGGGATCGCTGAGGAAGACGAACTGACCCATCAGCACGCGATCGATCAGGCCGGCGAAGCCCAGAGGATGTTCGTCGTCGAAGCAGTGGAAGGTGGTCTGGAAGAAGACGCGCGCACGGATCTCCAGAATGATTCGGTAGATCTCATCGAGCAGGTCGATCTCACCCCGCGTCTGCCAGGTCTGGACGCGCTCCCGAACGATCTCGGTCATCTCGCCCAGGTCGTCCTGGTAGCCCTCGATGAAGTACTCCTCGCAGACCGACCTCGTTCCAAGCCAAAACGGGTCCGTGCCTCCCCAGAGGATGGAGTGGGACCCAAAGATGGCATAGCGCTGCAGGGGGACCCGCGGGTCCTTCACGTAGACCTCGGGTGTGTGCAGCACGCGCTCGATCATCTGTTCGTCTCGCAAGTAGAAGACCGTGGGACCCAGGGGACCAAAGGGTCGATAGCGTTCGAAGCGCGACGTCTTCCCGAAGGCGGCGAACATGGCGCTGTAGATCCGCTCGGGACCGCGGTGGAGTAAGTGCAGAGCGAACCGGAAGCTGGGGCTTCGAAGCAGTAGTGTCCCGGCGCCCAGGAGACCGGCGAGGCTTGCCAAGAGGGGCAGCGGTCCGGCCGAAGCTGCTGTCACTAGGAGCACCACCGCGCTGACGAGAGCAACCACGGCGACACACCAGAAGGCCGGAGTGCGGAGCTTCAGGAGAATGCGCAGCAAGGCCCGGAGCCCGAGCTCGGCTGAGCCCGGTGGGCGAAGCTGCTCCTTGAGGGCTCGGGTGTGGGTCATCTGCTGCGCCAGCGCGGCAACGAGACAGTCAATGGGCACCTCCACGCCGGCAGGGAGGGCCTGAGGGAACAGGATGTCGAGGAGCCTGTCCAGGTCACGGACTGCCAGGCCACGCAGGTGGATCGCCACCTCTTCCCGCGTCACCCTTCCGCTTCCCTTGGGGTCCCAGGTGCTCAGCAGCTGACTGACTCGCCTCAGATCGGGAGGGAGTTCGACAGCTGTTGTGGGGGGCGCCACCGTGGAGTCCTCTGGGGGCTCGAGATCGGCTCCCTTACCGTGTTGCTCCACAAATCGCCGGAGGGCTGGCTCGCAACCACCGCACAACCGTCCGCAGCCGGTGGCGACACTCACTGCTTCGTAGTTGTTTCCCAGCTCCTGCACGCTCTCGGCGATCTCTTCGTGGCCCAGAGCGAGACAAGCACAGAGTCGGTCCGTGCGTGTGGCCCGAGCGCCGAGGTAGCCGGTTCGTCTGAAGTTGCGGAGCTCGCGCGCAGACACCTCTTGGGAGTCGGCCACTCGTCGATACAGCAGTCCCAGGTCCGGTCCGATGCCCTCGGCGACGAGGCTGTGGATGACGCAGCGCTCGATCTGCTTGTCGCTGCGTTCCAGCACGCTGACCCGCAGCTCACGCCGGAAGTCGTCTCGCACGAAGCTCACGACCTCGTTGTGGGGCTCGGTGCTCGGCTGGCTGTCCGCGTCCTCTCGGAGTCTCTGCTCCGTGCGGTGGTTGGCGAAGACGACGACTCCTCGATCCAAGATGCGGGTGGAGACGACGTTCCTCTTCGGCTGCACTCCGACCGTGGAGACCGTCGCCTCTCCGTTGACGTTGCCTAGGAACAGGTTGAGTTGCCGGCCTCCCGAGAGCGTGTAGACCTCAGCGAGCGACTGGAAGAAGGGCGCGAAGCTCGGGTTCGCGGCCCGCCAGGCCTTGAAGCTCTGGCCGTCGATGGGGAGCACAGCGAGGGGTGTCTCTGCAATGACAGTGGCGGAGCGAGGTTGGTCCTTCATGACTCCCAGTTCGCCGAACAGCTGACCTCCACCCATTCGGGAGAGCTCCTGATACTCCGCTCCGCGTCGCTGGATGACGAGCGCTGTACCCGATTGGATGAGAAAGACAGAGTCGGAGGGGGCGCCTTCACGGAAAACCACCTCCCCGGGCTGGAACCACCGAGGTTCGACGCTGGCCATGGGAGAACCATCCTGCGCGAGCAGGTGGTGCTCTAGCGACTGGTTGACTCGCTCGTACAGGTGGTTGGCTGCATCTCGCTCCAGGAGCTCCAGGTTGCGAGGCTCGCGAGCGATGTGCTCGCGAAAGACAGCGGCAGGAATCACCGCGTGCCGGCATGCCGATGCTGTGCGCACACTGGCCGTCCGGGTGCCCGTGGAGGAGCCCAACAGGGCCTGCTCTCCAAAGTAAGCGCCTGGTCCCAACTCTGCCAGTGGGATCTGTTGCCCGTCCTCCCCTTGCCAGAGGACCTCCACCTGCCCGTCCAGCACGACGTGAAAGGAGTCGCCGCGATCTCCTTGGCGGAGCAGAACTTGGCTCGGCTCGGCGTCCAACACGATAGCGGCGTCGAGAACAACCTGCCTCGTGGGATCGTCCAGCTCGGCGATCGGTGGGCAGCTCGTCAGCAGCAGTCTGTGTTCGGGGTCGAGCACCAAGAGGGAACCTCCACCTCAAGCTTACTTGCCGCTGCGCTCGGCAGGTAAGGGCACTAGGGCTAGACTGTCATCGAACTAGTCTGGGACCACGCTATGTATCGAGTTGTTGTTGTGCTCTGTGTGCTTCTGGTGGCGGTGAGCTCTGCCTTCGGCGCACCCACCCGCTTGGTGCAGCAAGGACAGCTGCTCGACAGTACGGGCTCGCCGCTGACTGGAAGCCCCGGCTTGGTGTTTAGCCTCCATGACGCCGCAACCGGGGGCAATGAAGTGTGGCGGGAAGAGCGGGTCGTGGCCGTCGACGGCGGTGTCTATTCGGTTGTTCTGGGCACTCAGGTTTCCTTGGATGACTCCTTGTTCGCCACAGGCTCGCTGTGGATGCAGGTCACAGTGGGGGGGGACGTCTTGAGTCCACGTCAGGAAATTGTCTCGGTGCCCCACGCACTTCGTTCCGCTGTGGCAGAGCGGGTGGAGGGAGGCCCCGTGGATACCAGTGAGCTGTCCGTCGACGGCTCACTGGTCATTGACGACCAAGGCAACTGGCTGGGAACACCACCGGACTGGACCGACCTGACGGGGGTCCCCAGCGAGTTGAGTGATGGCGATGGCGATCTGCTGAGCAGCCTGACCTGCAGCGACGGCCAGGTCGCCAAGTGGGATGTGGACCTCGCAGCCTGGGACTGCTCCGACGACACGAGCTTCGACAGCTTGGCTTTTCTCGCCTTGAGCTGTCTCGACGGCCAGGTGCCCCACTACAGCCTGGCCGACGACCAGTGGTATTGCGAAGCTGACCAAGACACCCAGATCACCACCCTGGATTGGGCCGCTATCACCGGGATCCCCGCCGACATTGCCGACGGCGACCAAGACACCCAGACCACCACCCTGGATTGGGCCGCTATCACCGGGATCCCCGCCGACATTGCCGACGGCGACCAGGACACCCAGATCACCACCCTGGATTGGACCGCTATCACCGGGATCCCCGCCGACATTGCCGACGGCGACCAGGACACCCAGACGGTCACATTGCCTTGGAGCTCCATCACCGACGTGCCTGCTGAAATCGCCGACGGCACCGATGCAGTGCTCAGTGAGATACAGGTCGAAAACTACATCGCCAATGGTCCTCTGGACTTGCCGACAACGGTCACAGTCAATGGCAACGCGATCTTGACCGCAGCGGACCCCACCATCCAGAGCATCCAGTGCCAGCCAGGGGAGGTGCTCAGCTCGACCGCCACGGGTTGGGTCTGTACGAGCTTTCAGGCCCTTCTCGACGCCGACAGCGATGGCATCCTGGCTTGGAATGACTGCGATGACGGCGACAACAACCAGGGCTCTAATGCCAATGATCAGGACTGTGATGGCACGGCTACGAGTCTGGACTGTGATGACTCAAGCCCAACGTCAACCATCGTGGCCGAGGACGGGGACTGTGACGGCACCTTGACCGCACAGGATTGCGATGACGACAACGCATTGTCGACCATCCTGGCGGAGGACGCCGACTGTGACGGCGCGGTCACGGCGTTGGACTGCGATGACTCCGAGCCAAGCGCCTATCCGGGAGCGTCCGAGGTGTGCGGCGATGGTATCGACAACAATTGCGCCGATGGGGCGGATGAGAACTGCACATCGTGTTCGGGGTCGTCGACCTGGTCGATTGATGGTTCATGGACACAGGACAACGACAGCTATCGGAGTGGGCAACTCCCGGGCTCTCAGTACAACGCCACCAACACTCTGGATGGGATAGGTAGCAGTTTCTGGCTGTCGAACGATGGCGACATCACCGACCAGTGGCTGGTCTACAACTTGGGTTCGGCTCAACAGGTCCAAGGAGTGCGACTCTCCAATGGTCAAAGCCCGTATTCGGTCAGGAATGCCACACTGCAGATCTCCAGTAGCCTCTCAGGTCCTTGGACTGACACGCTGGACTTTATGGCCACGACACAGGATGGAGGCTGGCAGACCTTCTCTGGATTCCTCGCAGACAGCCAATTCTTCCGCCTGTACTTCCACGACAACTATGGTTCCACCAACTATATGAAGGTGCGAGACGTCGAATTCGATGTGTGTTTTTGAGTCGGTCCTGTCCAAGGCACGTTGCCCCAAGGCATGTGGGCCGATCGCAGGTGACTTCGATGAAACGTGGACGGGTGTCTTCTGGATGGTTGGTTGCCTTGACTGGGCTGATCCGGACGTTGGACCCAGCCTACTCGGGCTCTGAGGGCAAGATAGAGAAGGGAAGCGCCCTCTCTGTACTCAAGCCCGGGTCCATTCTCTAAGTTAGGAGAGCCAGACCGACCATGCGCCTTCCATCCCAAGGTCGGCTGAACCGGTGCTGGAGGTCTCTGAGGTGCGGCTTCTCCCTGGCCCTCCTCATACCGGTCGTCTTGCTCCTCTCTAGCCTCGGGGGCTGTGGCTGGATCGGTGACCGATCTGGGAAAGCGAGTGCCCAACCCTACGTCGTGGTCAGCGTTGGGGACATCAACCTGTCTGAAGACGTGTCGGGTCTTCTCGAGAAGCACGGTGGTGACTACTCCTTCGAGCATCTCCGCGCCCACATCAAGGGCGATCAGGTGTTGGGCAACCTCGAGACGGTGGTTACGGACGTCGTGGTGGACCCGAGGCTCAAGAAGCGGGCCATTCACCGCATGGAGCCCCGATATCTGGAGACCCTCAAGGACGAGGGCTTTACGATCTTGGGCCTTGCCAACAACCACTCTGGCGACCAGGGTCGGGAGGGCTTCCAATCGCAGCTTGGTCACCTGCAGCGGCTCGGCATAGCTGGTGTCGGCGGTGGACGGAACCTGGAGGAGGCTCAGCAGGCGGTCATCTTCGAGGGCGGGGGCCTGAAGATCGCCGTGCTCAGCATGCAGAAGTACCGCAAGTCGCTTGCCAAGCTGGGCTTCTTTGCGAACCAGTCCGAAGCCGGTATCTGGGCCCTCCGCACCAAGGAGCTTGCCGCCCGAGTGAAGCAGTTGCGCAAGAAAGACGGGGTGGACTTCGTTATTGCTTCGATTCATTGGGGCTCGAACTACAAGCCTGAGACCAAGCGCCAGAAGAAGATCGCTCGCAAGCTGGTCGCGGCCGGAGTCGATCTGGTCAATGGCCATGGTGGTCACATTGCCCAGTCGATTGAGCTCGTCGACGGCGTGCCCGTGCTGTACGGGCTCGGCAACTTCACCTTCGGCAGCGACGGCGCCTACAAGCGCAGGTCGCCGGACAATCGGCTCAGCATGATTGCGCGTTATGTGTTCAGCGCGGGTGGCCTCGCCCGCATTGAGCTGTTGCCCATCCGCACGGACAACCGCCGGGTCAAGTTCAAGCCTCGGCCGGCTGGGCTGGAACAGGCCCGGGAACAGTTCGAACCGGTCATCGGTCGCCACGGCCTCTCGTGGGACCGGCAGGAGAACGGCTGGTACGTGTGGTCGCCGTCGTAGTGGCTGAGCGGCACGTTGGTCCCACGCTTAGCCCCTGAGCGTGCCTGGAACCCGCACCGGTATCATCGACCCAGCGTCCCGGCGCCAGGTGCTCATTGCCGCGGCCTCGTAGGTGGTCGCGGAATCGACTCGGGCGCACTCTGGGCACGTTTGTGCCGGCAAACCGTGCCAGACTGCGGCAGACTATGAGCCACCGTGCCCCACGCGCACAATTGGTAAGACACTGTCCCGGTAAAGGAGTCACCCCATGCTGACCCTGATCTGCAAGAAGACCTGAAGTACGTGTCGCAAGGCGGTCGCCTTGCTGAACGAAGAGGGCGTCGCCTTCACCTACCGCGAGTACACGAAGGAGCCTCTGTCCGAGGCCGAGCTTCGTGATGTGCTGGCTCTTCTGGGGGTTCCCGCGCGGGACCTCCTGCGTCGGAGGGATAAGGCGTTCGGAGAACTCGGCCTGACGGGGGAAGAGGACGACGACATCCTCGTGCCACACATGGCCAACCACCCGACACTCTTGCAGCGTCCCATCGGCCTCGTCGAGGGTCGAGCGGTGGTGGGGCGGCCCCACACCAACCTCCTGGAGCTGATCGACTAGAGGGGCTCTGCTGCGGCGCGTCTGCTTCGGATCTGTTCGAGTAGATCACGGGCCGTCTCGTCGTAGGGATAGTTGGCGATGGATTTCCGCAGCAGGCGCTCGGCTTCGTCGATGCGCCCCTCTTGGATGTAGATCTCTGCCAGTCCGTTGTACTTCTTGTATTCGATGTCCGGGTTGAGCTCGATGGCTCGCTCGAAGTGGGTGCGTGCCTCGTCAATGCGTCCGCGCTTCAGGTAGACGAGGCCCAAGCCCTCGTACGGACAGGTGTATTCCGTGCCGCCCGATGCGAGAGCGTCCCGAAAGCCCTGTTCCGCTTGGTCCATCTCGCCCCGACTGAGTCGAATGGCAGCCAGCTCAGCGGTGGCATAGGGATTGCCCGGATCGAGTTGGAGCACCTCACTCAGTTCGTGCTCTGCCTGGTCCATCAGGTTGAGCCCCATGAGCGAGTTGCCCTTGCCGATGCGCGCTAGCAGGTCGTAGGGGCGGTGCGCCAGTACGCGGTCAAAGTAGCGGATCGCGCGGTCGTGCTGGTTTCGGTTGGCTTCCAGCCAGCCCATGCCGAGTCCCGCGAGGCGATGGACGAGGTCGAAATAGCTGGGGAGCTCGGAGCGGGCCACCTGGGCCCGAAGCCACTGGTCCAAGGCCGGCTCGAGGTGTCTTGCGGCGGAGCCGTAGTCTTGTCGCGCGATGGCGATGTGACCGAGCCCTACCGCCGGACCCGGGTCCTCGGGGGCACGGGCTGCCGCCTCGCGAAACAGGGCCTCGGCCTGCGCGTAGGCCTTGTCTCCCAGCAAGAGGAAGCCGTGGAGAACCTGGAACTCGCTCCGGGGCTCAATGGCGGTGGCCTGCTGCAGATACTGGTGAGCTAGGTCGCGGCCGCCGTGGTGATAGTGGTGAACAGCTGCCTGGTAGAGGGAGCGAGGGTCCGTGGTGTCGGGAGTGGGAGCGTCCACCTCTGCTCCAGGGCCCCCTTCGATCCCCTCCAAGCGCGCATAGAGGACCCCTAGTGCTTGATAGGCGCAGTTCCAGTGGGTGCCGTCGGGCTTGACCAGCGCCTCCTTGAGGAGGGCTTCGGCCTGGGCGAAGTCGCCCGTCTCGATGTAGCTAGTTCCCAGGGTGTTGAGTGCCTTGCGGGTGGCCTCGTCGTTGCCGGACTGACGGGCGATCTCCAGAGATCGTCGGGCCAAGGCCCGGGCCTCGTCGAATCGACTGGCCTTGATGTATTCCTCCCCCAGCAGCGTCAGGACTGCGAGGTCCTCTGGCTCGGCGGCAAGCACCTGTTCCCAAGAAGTGGCGGCCCGGGCCGGGTCGGTGAGGCCGTAGATGGCAGCCAGTGTGCGGTGGGCGATGGTCAGGCTCGGGTCCTTGGATAGACCGGACTCCAAGAGCTCTTGTGCTCGCAGCGTGCGGGCCAGTAGCTCTCCATCACCGTCCACGAGGTCGGCGTTGTCGCAGAGGGTCACCGCCACGGCCACCATCAGAGGTGCGCTGGTGGGCGCTGTGGCCAGCTTCGCTTCGAGCTGGTCAAGGACCTCTTGGCGTCGCTGGAGGTCATCGAGGCTGCCCTGCGTGCCCAGGATGCTGTCCACGAACAACGACGCGTGACTGCCAGCGTTGACTGCGCTGTCCGCTGGGAGTGTGGTGGGGGCTTGGGCCTCGTGAATGCCCGCTTGTGGTCCTTCGGCCGCCGAGTCCTTTGTGGCGGGCTGCGTTTCGCCGGTCTCCTGCTCGCTGGCGACCGGTGGCGGTGTCGAGCAGGCTGCCAGGCTCAGCAGGGCTGTCACGAGAATGAATGTCGGGAGTGAAGGAGAGGCTCTCACGATGCTCTGAGACTACCAGCGCAGATTGGCATGGAGTACGACAGTGCCAACCGGGAGCCCAGGATCAGGAAAGCCCCTGCTCCGACCCCGGGAGGTCGACGGGCAGGGGCTACTGAGATTCAGGTGCGTTAGTTGGCGTCCCGTTCAGATGTTCGGGTCGTCAATGCAGCACAAAGAGCCGAGTCGGTTCGGGAAGATTCCGAACCGGGGGGGGCTTGATGGCCCGCCCCCGGTTCGGGTCGTCCCATGGACTCAGTTCGCCTCGCGGCGGTCAGGCGACAGTAAACTACCGACTGAGCTTTGCCTGAGTCAGTCTGCCTCCGCCGAAGCGGGACAGACGAGGTCGTCGTCGCTTAGAGGTGCTCGACACCAATCTTCTTGACGTTGGCCTTCTTCACGGTCGAGGGCAGCCAACTGGGCCGGTTGGCGGGAGCCGCCACGGTCTCAACCTTGCCGGAGAAGACATGGACGCGCTTCGTGCCACGCTCACGCAGACGGATGCTGGTGAAGCCACGGCTTGCAGCCTTGAGGGCGGCGCCACGGGGCTGGGCGTTGGAAAACACGTGGTTCGTGTCGTTGTTGTTGGAGTCGAGCAGCACGAAGTTCTTCTTGGGACGAGAAGCCATTGAATCCTCCTTGGAATGGCACGAGTCGATGCCTCGATCCTCCCTGGACCGAGGAGGCACAATGTCTACCAGGCTCGTTGGGCGATCGGAAGGCACGTTCCGCAATTGAGTGGGCTCAGTCCACCGAACAGTCGTTCGAATAGCCAATTTGTCGATCGCTAAGCCCTTGAAGAATCAGCAGATTCTCGAACCGTCCGCTTGGCCGATAAAAATGGCCCGCAGTCGCATATTCAGCAAAAAATTTGCACTGGGAGCCGGGCGATCGGCTGGTCTCGATGCCCTGTTTTGGGTCGAGCGGCGATCCAGGTAGGGCTTCTCCACCGCTGAAGTCTCGCCGGGGGTCGAGTTTGTGGGCGTGACTTTGATTGTCGTGGGTCACATGGCCGTCTGCCCGGCTCTCACTTCCTCTGGCTCGCCCGATCTGGCGGGTGGAACGAAGAGGGGAGGGCGCGTGAGGCCGAGCGCTGGCTAGGGCTTGGGTGTCGTCCGGAAGAGCTCTCGATGGACGGCGTAGTAGCGAAGGACGATCGCCAGACTCCAGACAGCGAGGATGCTGGCGGCCCAGGGCATCCAACGTACGACTTGGTCGGGCGACCCAGCGACGACGAACACCAGCAAGCCAACGCCCCCTAGCCCGGCCGCCAGGAAGGGTCGAGTGGGCCCGGTGCGGGTCTCTGCAACGACCACGTTGTCGATGCCCGCTGTGCCAAGCTCGGCGGACAAGGCGACCAGCAGGGGCAGGACCGCCGCGGGGTAGAGACCGGCCAGGCAAGGAACGAGCCCACCTTGAACCAGCCCCCAAAAGCTCCGAGCCGTGTCAGCGCTCCTCAGGCCCGTGCGACGGAACAGCCCGAGGGCTCCGAGGACGTAGTCGAGACCGCTGACCCAAGTGATGCCGACGATGACGAGCCACTGCGCCAAGATGGACGTGTCTGCAGGGACTCGGGTCAACAACGCCCAAAACAGAAAGCCGATGGTCACAGGGCCCAGGAAAAACGGAGGCTCCCGGTCACGTCGCTTGATCTTGAAGTAGAGCCAGCTGAGGCCAAAGGGAGCGGCGAGAGCCCCGGCCATCCACACCACCACGGGCGCCGCGAACTGATCGGTGAGGAAGACCGTACCCACTCCGCCCATCTGAACGATGGTCTTCATCTTGGCTAGACGACTCGTCCGAACGGTCTCGTCGCGGAGTGCCACACTGCTTCGGAGGGCTGTGATCAGGAGCTCCCGGGAGAAGAGGGCGCCTGCCACCCAGTACGGGCAGAGACCGCGACCAGCCAGCGGTAGGATGATCGAAGCAATGAACAGCTTGTCAGCTACTGGATCCAGTAGGCCTCCGAGCTTTGTGGGGCCATCACGGCGGGCCATGTAGCCATCGATGAAGTCCGTGATTCCCAGAGCGATGTAGATCCACAGTGCGATCCAGAGCCAGATCCCTTCGCCGTGAAGCAGCATGGCGCATGGGATCGGCAGCAGAACGATCCGGGCCATGGTGACCATGTTGGCGGTGATGCGCACGGGGGTGTCGTCTCTACACAAACATGCGAAGGAGCGCTTCAATGCGCTCTTCGCTGGATTTCAGCAGGTCAATGCTCTCTTGTTCTGGGATGCCGTACCACTCCCGGGCCTGTGCGACCAGCTCGTCCACCCCCGGCTTGTCCTCGGTCTCACGTAGGAAGCCGACGAGGGCCACGGCGGGCGGACAGTCAGCGCCGATCTCGGGGTGATCGATGTGGTGGGTGCCGACGGCGGCGGCGAGTCGCTCGGGAAGACCCCAGCCATTGCACAGCCAACCGCCTACCTCGGTGTGGTCCCAGCCGAACTCGGACTGTTCGAGGGTGGCCAACTCTCCGTCACCGTGGTGCCAGGCCTGCAGCACGGCTCCGTACTTCTCTCCCTTTTGGCGCGCGAGCACGGGAACAGCGAGATCCTGGAGCAGAGATGCAGTGAAGCTCTCCATCTGGGATGCGGGGTGGAGGTAGCCGGCAAAGGCCTGGGCTACGGTGGCCCTTCGTGCTGCAGCGGTCCAGAAGCGGACGCGGTCGAAGCCAGTGACATTGGGCGTTGGCAGCGCGTCCCGCACTCCGATGGTGAGCACCAGCGACTCGACTGCGCTGTGCCCCAGCATGGAGACGGCCTGTCCGAGGCTCTCTATCTCGCGAGCCGCGCCGGCGTAGGCCGAGTTGGCCATGCGCAGTACATCGATAGACAGTCTGGGGTCTGCTGCCATCACCTCCGCGATTCGCGCAGAGGTCGCATTGGGATCCCGGAGTACCCGGAGGACCTCGACGACCACGCCCGAGAATGCGGGCAACTGGAACTCACCGAGGATGCGCTTCAGCTCCGCGTGTGGATCGGCTTTCCGGCCCTTTAGGCGGTCAAGAAAACCGGCCATAACTCTGTCCTTTCAAGGTCCTTACCCCGCCCGCCGTGCCAGCTTGTTGGCCATGATGCTCAGGGCTCCCCCCAAGCTGAGATAGCCTAGCAGCACCTCGCTGAGAACCAGTGCCTGGGCCCCCGCGGAGGCTGGCAATACGTCGCCGTAGCCCAGTGTAGTGAAGGTGACTACGCTGAAATACAGCGTCGAGAATGCGGTGGGGTGGCTTCCGTAGTCGATGTCCACCAGCGTGTAGAGGCCCGCATAGGCTATGGCGATGAGAGCCGTGAACACGCACCACCGGCCTAGGCTGCGTCCGCAGTCCGAAGTGATCGACCAGACCCAGTGGATGGCTGCATACATAGGCCCTTGGCTGCGAAACTCGTGAATGTAGTTCTCGTCCATGATGTGGCGCCTGAGCAAGTAGGCTCCACAGAAGTTCACATTGCGAATGTCGACGCCGACCCAGTTGGCGTCGCTGTAGCCGCGCACGTCTCGCAGGGTGGAGGAGGTGAGGTTCGCATCGTGGAAGCTCGCGCCGTTGACGTCCGCGCCGCTCAACTCGGCCTCTTCTAGATTGGCGCGGTCCAACTGAGTGCCGCGCAGGTTCGCGTCCCGAAAACGAGCCTGTTGGAGGTCGGCCACTCGGCAGTCGGCATCGCGAAGGTTGGCTCCCGTGAACGAGGACTCGGCGAACTTACCGTCGAACAGGCGGGCTCCTTGGAGGTTGGTCTGCCCAAAGCCAGTGCGGGTCCCTGCGGCTTCGCTCAGGTCTGCATCCTGCAGGTTGGCGGCCATGAACTCCGTGCCGTCCAAGCGAGCTCGGAAGAGGGTGGCTCCCTGGAGGTTGGTGCCCACCAGGCGAGCGTCAGTGAGGTTTGCGCGGCTGAGATCGGCGCCGCTCAGATCGCAGCCGCTGAGGTCCAGGCCCGCTAGATCCGCGTCAATCAACCGGTGCCCAGCAAGAGAGATGCTCGGTGGCGCGCTCGTCTCGCCTCGGTCTCGAGCCGCCCGCAGCGGCCCCAGCGGATCGTCTTCGTCGGGCAGCCTCTCTGCGAGGGCTAGCGCTTGATTTGATGCTTCATCGGTGGAGGACGACACACCCGATCCTACCAACTGGGAGCGGCGCGCGGCGGGTCAGGGACAGTCTTCGAGGTCTTCGTCGATCTGGCCATCGCAGTTGTTGTCCTGCTCGTCGCAGATCTCTTCCTGATCCGGTGCGTTGGCGGGGTCCCCGTCATCGCAGTCCCCCTCGCAGGCCGCGACCCCGTCTTCGTCTACGTCTTGGCTGCCCCCAGACCCATCGCAGTTGTAGTCCATACCGTCGCTGCAGTCGGACTCGATGGCGCCGGGGTGCACGTCCTCGTCTTCGTCGTCGCAGTCTTCGCAGGCGAAGGACCCGTCTCCGTCGGCGTCGAGCTCGTCGCTGAGAATGAAGCCGTCGCAGTCATCGTCTTCGCCGTTGCACAGCTCTGTGGCGCCGGGGTGGGCGGATGGGTTCTCGTCGTCGCAGTCGTCGAACCGAGTGTAGCCATCGTTGTCGAAGTCCACCTGAGCTTCGTCGGGGACACCGTTGCCGTCGGTGTCTGGACAGTCGTCGAGGGTGTCGCCATCACAGTCGGTGTCCACATTGTCGTCGCAGCTCTCGTCCGCGCCGGGGTAGACCTCGGGGCTGCTGGGGTCGCAGTCGTTGCCGCCGAGGACACCCTCTTTATCCCCGACCCACTCCTCGCACTGCACGTAGCCATCCTCGTCGTAGTCGAGCTCGTCGCCCTGGACGAGCCCATCGCAGTCACTGTCGACCCCATCGCAGGCTTCGGGAGCGTGGGGGAAGATGTCGGAGTTGGTGTCATCACAGTCGTTGCAGATGTCGTAGGCGTCCTTGTCCGTGTCCGGCATGCCCTCGTCGATCTGGCTGTTGCAGTTGTCGTCGATGCCGTTGCAACTCTCGTCGGCGTCGGGATGCACCCAGGGGTTGCCGTCGTCGCAGTCATCGGGGACCGAGTATCCGTCGCCATCGAGGTCGTTGGGGTCGTGAGTCGTGTCGTCGTCGTCGTCCCCTGCGCTGTCATCGTCGTCTCCGGTGCATGCGGGAGAATCCATGCAGCCGGTGTCGTTGCAGTCCCAGAGCCCGTCGCCGTCGTTGTCAGCTTGGTCAGTGCAGTCGTTGGGCGAAGCGCCTTCGTAGTCGCCCTCACACGCCCATACGCCCAGCCCGAGGCAGCATGAGAGCGCCAGCAGATTGCGTAAAAACCTCATCGTGGAGAGTGCAGCCTAGCAGCGCAGGCGGCCCCATGGGGGCCTCTGAATGCACCGGGTTGTTTCCCGAACCCTCCTCATTGTCGCTCGGTTGTGTTAGTACCCCGCCGTCCCTGGGGGGAAGTGGGAGTCTTCGAAATGCAGAATCTGTTTGAGTGTGGTGCGGTGCGAGTTCCTGGATCTCTTTCTTCTGTGGGGCGCCTCGCGTTGCTCCTGGGTTTTCTGCTGGGCGGCTTGGCGATGGCGCAGCCGGCTCAGGCCCAGACCGTTGTCATCAGTGAGGTGATGGCTGAGACACCCGCGGGCAACCACGACACCGATGAGTACATCGAGCTCTGCGTCCCCGCCGGGGGTGCGGACGTGGACGTTGCCGGTTGGCAGATTTGGGATGGTGACGACGTTGACGCCCTCGTTGCCTGGGACACACGAGCGCCCGGCACGACACCGGATGGAACTGGACTCGTTACTACCGACGCCACCATCCCGCAGGGTGGCTGTGCGCTGATCCTCGATCCCGACTACCTGGGTGGGAGTCAGCCTTATGCCGACATGATGCCGGCGGGCACGGTCATCCTCACCGTTGGCTTGCTAGCCGGAGACGCCCTGGGCAATGGACTCGCTAGCTCCAACCCCATCACCCTCTATACCGGTGTGGGCACGGACCCAGCCGACGTCGTCGACACCTACGGCACGCCCGATGACAGTAGTGACGCGATCCCCATCACACCTTCCGAAGGCCGCTCTGTGTATCGCATCGACCTCGCGGGAGCTGATGAGGCGAGCAACTGGGCCGAGGGCGCGGTGACTCCCGGATACCGCGCGTCTGGGGGGGCGGGCTCCACCGTGACCGTGAGCGCGGCGGGTGGTGAGGACTACACGACGATCTCCGCGGCGCTGCTGGATGTGGCCGGTGGGACGACGGTGCAGGTCAGCAGTGGCACGTACACCGAGGACCTGGTGTTCCGCGACGCCATCACCCTGGTGGGAGGTTCGGGGACCATCGTCGAGGGCAACATCTGCATCGATGAGGTGAATGGCACCTCGACGATCCAGGACCTGATCATCACAGGGCGGCTCTATGCCCACGACACGGAGGTGGCCGTCACGAACAACACCTTCAATGGAGACACCCTCGACGATCTTTCCGTGGGCGATGACGATGACAGCGCTGGAGATGACGGCTTGTTGCCCTGCGTGGGGGCTCTGACAGCCACCGCTATCGAGTTCGACTTCGCGCAGGGCTCTGCTACCGGGAACACGGTGTCCGGCGCAGGCACGGGCATTCTGGCCGACAACGGGTCCAACCCGGTGGTGTCGGGCAACTCGGTGACCGATGCCGCCGATGCTGCGATCAAGTGCAGCAATGGCTCCGCTCCCCAGGTGGAGAATAATACGGTCAGCGGCTCGGGCGACTATGGAATCCACTGCACCTACTCCCCGACGATCGAGGGGAACACAATCAGCGGGTCCAACACGGGGATCTGGATCCACAACTCGACGGCTGTGGCGAGCGTCTTGGATAACGACGTCGCTGGTACGCAGGTCGTTGCCATCTCGGTGACAGCCGACGGCGCTGGAATTCCCAACATCTATGGCAACACCATCCACGACAACGACGGGGATGGGGTGCAGTTCAACTGGGCTGATGGCGTGTTGGCCAGCAACCTCATCAGGAACAACAGTGGAGCCGGCGTAGTCATCTTCGGAGGCTACAAAGAGTTCATTGGAACGGAGATCCTGGGCCACCCGACGGTGATCGGCAACACCATTGTAGGAAACGTGGTCGACGGCATCGGAGTCGGCGGGAACAACACGCAGCTCGAGTCGACCGAGACGCCTCTCGCTGCGGGCCAGGTCGCGATGCCGACCATTGGTGGCAACATCGTGTCGGGCAGCGGCTCGTATGGTCTCCATCTGGAGGACGGCGCAACACCGGCGCTGGAGAACAATCTGTACTGGTCCAACCTCGCAGGCGATGACAACGACAGCGGGAACTCTCTAGGGGCTACGGCTACCTTGGAGGATCCCCTGTTTGTTGATGAGGTGGGGGGGGACTACAGCCTCTCTGAGGGGTCGCCTGCCATCGATGCGGGCTACGACACGACCTACCCCGGTGACCGAGACCTGGACGGAAACGCCAGGAGCGTCGATGGGGACGGGGACTCGGTTGCTACTCCCGACATCGGTGCCATTGAGTACACGTGCCCCGGTGGCTGTGACGACGACTCGGGCGACGACGATGACTCCGGCGACGACGATGACTCCGGCGACGACGATGACTCC
>PBPL01000114.1 GCA_002724675.1 Deltaproteobacteria bacterium
GACGTCGACCCGGCTGGCGATCTGATGGCAGCTGCTGGATGCGACGTGATCGAGGGATACCTCTGGATTCACTCGTCGACTCTCACGGAGATTACTCCGGCGCTCGATGTGACGGTCATCCAGGGGGGGCTCTGGCTTCAGAACACGACTGTCTTGACCAACGTGGATGGTTTGTCGGAACTCACGAGCATCGGAGCCAACCTGTCCATCCAGAACAATTCCATGTTGGCCAACGTCGATGGTCTGTCCAATGTCACGGACATCGGTGGAATGTTGAAGATCCAGCACAACGATGCGCTGGTGGAGTTCGAGGGTCTGTCCAACCTGAGCTCGCTCTCAGGCAGCCTGTACGTGGAGGAGAATCCCGTGCTGACCCAAGTTGGACCGTTCCCAGGGCTGGTCACGGTGCCAGGCGAGGCCGTCGTCTTCCAGAACGACCTGGTGACCGATCTGGATGGCCTGTCGAGTCTCGAGTCCGTTGCGGAGCTTCTGTCCATCGACAACAACGCCTCGCTCGTCGACGTGGGAGGACTAGCAGCCCTGACATCGGTCGGCGGAGACTTACTGATCCAGGAGAATCCTGTGCTGCCCAGCTTGCAAGGCTTGTCCAACCTGGACTCAGTGGGCGGCTACGTGAAGTTGCAGGCAAATGCCCAGTTGACCGACTTGGATGGACTGTCGAGCTTGAGCTCCATAGGTGGCTACCTGGCCATCGACGACAACCAGGTGCTGGGGGACATCTCGGGTCTGTCGAGCCTCACATCCATCGGCGCTGAGCTAGAGGTTCACGACAACCCAGCCTTGTGTCAGGACGACGTGGATGCGCTTGTTCTCTCGTGCACCATCGATGGGGATGTGAACCTATCGGGCAACACGGGGGCCTGTGGGGGTGATGACGACGACTCGGGTGATGACGACGACACAGGCGATGACGACGACTCGGGTGATGACGACGACACCGGGACGCCCGTTGTGTGCAGTGGCAGCTACTCCATTGACCATGTGGACACCTCTGCTGATCTGGCAGCAGTGACCGGGTGCACGGAGATCACGGGAAACCTGGAAATCTACAACACCACGTTGACCAACCTGGACGCCTTGGCGGGGCTGACCACCGTGGGCGGCGAGCTGTTCATGATCGGGAACAGCGCGCTGTCGGATCTGACGGGCCTCTCGAGCCTGACTCATGTGGGCATCGAGCTGTACCTCGAAAACAATGACGCTCTCGTCACTCTCGATGGTCTCTCCAGCTTGGAATACATTCAGTGGGAGCTGGGGCTGGCCAACAATGCATCGCTGACGAACATCGATGGGCTGTCCAGCCTCACCTATGTGGGCGACGAGCTCTACATCGTGAACAATCCAGCGCTTTGCCAGAGCTCCATTGATGCCTTCCTCGTGTCGTGCACGTCGTGTTCATCCACGGGGGACATCTCTGGAAACGACACGGGCTGTTGAGGTGGCGATGGTGTCCCACAGCAATCACAAGCCCCTGGGGTTCGGCTCGGCTGGGAGCTCCGTCCACGCCGGTTGGGCATGGTTTGTCGTCTTGCTGATGGCGCTGGGCTCGCAATTGGGCTGCGATGATTCCCAGTCAGTAGAGGGGCGCTTCCCAGGCGACTGTAGCGACGGCATCGACAACGATGAGGACGGGCTCGTGGACTGTGCAGACTCCAACTGCACTCCGGCTCCTGCATGCGTCGGCGATGATGACGACGCGGGCGACGATGACGACACGGGTGACGATGACGACACGGGTGACGATGACGACACGGGCGATGATGACGACACGGGCGACGATGACGACACAGGCGATGATGACGACCCGGGCGATGACGATGACGTGGCAGACGGTGACGACGACGATTCGGGCGATGATGACGACCCGGGTTCGCCCATGGTGTGCACCGGCAACTACACCATCGACGAGTCGGACACTGCTGGTGATGTGGCAGCCGTTACAGGCTGCACGGAGATTAAGGGGAATCTGGAGATCTACAACACGACGTTGACCAACCTGGACGCCCTGGCGGGCTTGCACACTGTGGGTGGCGAGTTGTTCATGATTGGGAACACCGCGCTGTCGGATCTGACGGGCCTCTCGAGTCTGACTCATGTGGGCGTGGAGTTGTATCTCTCGGACAACGACTCTCTGGTCAATCTGGAGGGTCTCTCCAGCTTGGAACACATCGAGTGGGAGCTGGGGATCCACGGCAACGCATCGCTGACCAACATGGATGGCCTGTCCAGCCTCACCTATGTGGGCGACGAGCTGTACATCGTGGACAACCCGATGCTGTGCCAGAGCTCCATTGATGCCTTCCTCAGTGGGTGCACTTCTTGTTCATCCACGCAGGACATCTCTGGAAACAACCCGGGCTGTTGAGGTCGGTTCTTTGTCCTCTCGGCCCTGGCTGTCCGCGCTCCGTCCCTGGGCTTCGTGGGTCCCACACCCCATGTGGCCATGGCTAGTGGTCTTGTGGGTCTTGAGCCTGCAGCTGGGCTGCGCAGACTCCGATTCGGTCGAGGGGCAGTTCCCCGGCGACTGTAGCGACGGCGTCGACAACGACGAGGACTTCTTCGTGGACTGTGCGGACTCCAGCTGCACCCGCGCCCCCGTGTGTGTTGGTGAGGGTGGTGACGACCCCGATGCTGGGGACGACAACGATGACGATGACGATGACGATGGCGATGACGACGATGACGACGACGATGACGACGACGATGACGACGACGACGATGACGACGACGCCGACGACGATGACGACGATGACGTAATCGGAGATGACGACGACACGGCGGACGATGACGACGATACGGCGGACGATGACGACGACACGGCGGACGATGACGACGACGACACGGCTGATGACGACGACGACACGGCTGATGACGACGACACGGCTGGTGACGATGACTCGGCTGATGACGATGACTCGGCTGATGACGATGACTCTGCCGACGACGACGATACGGCTGATGACGACGACTCTGCCGACGACGACGATACGGCTGATGATGACGACACCGCTGATGATGACGACACCGTCGATGACGACGACACGTCCGCCGATGACGACGACACCGCCGATGACGACGACGATGACTCAGGGGATGACGACGACTCGGCCGCTCCCGGCGTGTGTGTGGGCGACTATGTCATCGACGCCACAGACACGGCTGGAGACCTGAGCCTCGTTGCTGACTGCACGGTCATCACAGGTCAGCTGACTGTGGTGGGGACAACACTCAGTCACCTCGACCAGCTGTCCAATCTGACCTCTGTGGGACAAGGGCTGGGACTCTATGGCAACGGGTCCCTGACCAGCATCGATGGTCTATCGAGTCTCACGTCGGTGGGAGCCAACCTCACGGTTCAGCTCTGTGACGCGCTGCCCCATGTGGACGGCTTCTCGAACCTCACTACGGTCGGTGGAGGGCTCTTCATCATGAACAACGCGTCCATCCAGCACTTGGACGGGTTTTCGAACCTGCCCGCTGTGGGCTGGGCAATGACGGTCTACAGCAATGCGGTGCTCACCCAGGTGGATGGGCTGGCCAACCTGTCTTCCGTCGGGGGCGACGTGAACATCCACAGCAATCCCGTGCTCTGCATCAGCTCGGTGAATGCGGTCGTCGGTGACTGTGCGATCGATGGGGCTCTGGCCACTTGGGGCAACCGCAACGGCTGTTGAGGTCGGGCGAGCAGGTCGCCCCCGGGAACAGGAGATCCACTCCATAGCCCGTCGCCTTTCGGTTCACGGTAATCTCGCTCTCTGGCGAATGGGGTCGTCTGCGCTGCGGTGTGGCTGTGACTCTCGATTACTGACCGTCCGATTGCGGGGTGCACCATGGGTCCAGTGACCAACCGAAACCTCTGCATTGCTGGACTCTCTCTGACCTTACTGGCGGCTTGCACACAGGCGGGGTCAGAGATCTACGACTTCGATGGCGATGGTGTCCTCGATCAAGATGACTGCGAGCCGGACAACGCTTCTGTTCACTCCGGAGTGGACGACCAGGTCGACGTGGGCGACGAGGGGGACGGCGACTCCAACTGTGATGGCGTCGATGGGATCGATGCGGACGGTGATGGCTACCCGGGTAACGGGCCGGAGGATTCTCCCGACACCGACTGCAACGATGCGGACCCCGCCATTCACCCCGGAGCGGTGGAGATCGCCGACAACGATGTCGATGAAGACTGCGATGGTGAAGCCCTTCAGTGCGACGTGGATGGCGACGGCTTCTTGAGTGTCGAGTGTGGCGGGGAAGACTGTGATGATCTGAATGCCAGCTGTGGTGAGGCCTGTACGGACAACGATCAAGATGGTGTGGCCATCTGCCAGGGTGACTGTGGCGATGACAACGCTCTCCAGGGCCCTGGTCAGCCGGAGATCTGTGATGGTCTAGACAGTGACTGCGACGGCGAGATGTCCGAAGACGAGCTGGACGGCGACGGTGACGGGTTCTTGGTCTGTGCCGGAGACTGCGATGACGACGACCTGGAGATCTACCCAGATGCGCTCGAGATCTGTGACGGCGCCGACAACAACTGCGACGGAGCCATCGACGAAGGCTTCGACGACGACGGCGATGGAGATCCTGCCTGTAACGATTGCGACGACTCCGACCCCAGCGTCGAGAACCTGGACGTGGATGGGGACGGTGCGACGACCTGTACGGGAGACTGCGATGATCTCGACTCTTCGCTCAGCCCCCTTCACTACGACGAACTAGGCGACCTCTTCGACGCCAACTGCGACGGCGTGGATGGCTTCGACGGAGATGGAGACGGCGAGCCTCTGGGCCTGGACTGCAACGACACCGATCCAACGCTGGTGACAAGCGACGTCGATGCCGATGGGGCCAGCCCCTGTGATGGGGACTGCGACGACAGTGATGCCAGCTTGAATGTCGACGACGCGGACTTCGATGGGTTCACGACGTGTGAGGGGGACTGCGACGACGACGACACCGAGGCCAATCCGGCAGCGACAGAGGTCTGCGATCTGGTGGACAACAACTGTGATGGTGAACAAGCCGCCGATGAGGTGGACGACGATGGGGATGGAGATGCTGCCTGCAGTGACTGCGACGACGACGACGCGAGCATCGAGAACCTCGATGTGGACGGTGATGGCGCCGGCACCTGCCTGAGTGACTGTGATGACCTGGATGCTTCGGTCAGCCCGTTCCACGACGACGTGTACGGAGACCAGCTGGACGCAGACTGCGATGGTGTGGATGGCGAGGACGCTGACGGCGATGGTTCGCCGGCTGGGCTGGACTGCGACGACACTGATCCGACGCTCCACATGTCGGATGTGGATCTCGATGGCTCCACCACCTGCGGAGGGGATTGCGACGACGACGACAGCAGCCTGAACGCCGAGGATGCGGACTCCGATGGCTTCACGACCTGTGAAGGGGACTGTGATGACAGCAGCCCGCAGGTCCACCCGAGCGCTGCTGAGGTCTGTGACCTCTTGGACAACAACTGTGATGGCATTCAGACCTCGGACGAGGTCGATGGGGATGGAGACGGGGACGCTGGCTGCGCGGACTGTGACGATGACGATCCCGACGTGGAGACCCTGGACGTCGACGGGGACGGAGTCACGACATGCTCTGGAGACTGTGACGATCTGAGCGCCTCGGTCGGTCCCGCCAACTACGACGAGTTGGGCGACTCGGTGGATGCCAACTGCGACGGGATGGATGGCTACGACGCCGACGGTGATGGGGAGCCTGCAGGGGTGGACTGTGATGACACGGATCCCGCGCTGTACACCGCTGACGGAGACCTCGATGGGTCGAGCCCTTGCGATGGGGACTGCGATGACGACGACAGCAGCCTCAATGCCGAAGATGCGGACTCCGATGGCTTCACTACGTGTGACGGAGACTGTGACGACTCAGCCCCTCTGGTCAATCCGAGCGCCATCGAGATCTGTGACGAGCTGGACAATGACTGCGACGGGTTTCAAGAGGTGGCTGAGGTGGACGTCGACGGGGACGGAGACCCTGCGTGTAGCGACTGTGACGACGGCGACGCGGACATCCAGAGCCTCGATGCCGATGGGGACGGAGTGAGCTTGTGTGCCGGCGACTGCGATGATCTCGATAGCACCCGGAGCCCTGCCCACCACGATGACGTCGGGGATGCGCTGGATGCCAACTGCGATGGTGTGGATGGTCACGACGGTGACGGAGATGGAGACCCGCTGGGCCTCGACTGTGACGACGAGGACCCGTCCCTCTATGGCAGCGACGTAGACGGAGATGGCACCAGCCCGTGCGACGGTGACTGTGATGACGGCGACGCCTCCTTGACGGTGGATGACCTGGACAACGACGGCTTCAGCACCTGCGAGGGCGACTGTGACGACGCCAGCGAACTGGCCAGTCCAGACGGCACCGAGGTCTGTGACCTGCTGGACAACGACTGCGATGGTGAGCAAGCGCCCGACGAAGTGGATGCAGACGGAGACGGGGACCCTGCGTGCAGTGATTGTGATGACGAAGATGTCGCCATGCATGCGCTCGACTTGGATGAGGATGGCTTCTCTGTCTGTGGCGATGATGGGCTTCCCGGGACGGCGGATGACGACTGCGACGACAACTCCGTGTTGTTCTTGCCCATTGGGGTGGACTTCGTGGGCGACGGTCTGGACACCAACTGCGATGGCGCCGATGGGGTGGACCTCGATGGGGATGGCGTCGCGTCCCTGGGGAGCTATGGCACGGACTGCGACGACACCGACCCAGGCGCCTATCCCGCTGCCACCGAGGTCTTCGATGACGGAGTCGATCAGGACTGCGACGGCATCGACGGGGTCGATCTGGACGGGGACGGTTACGCCAGCATCGCGAGCGCGGGCACCGACTGCGATGATGACAATAGCTCGGTCTACCCCGGCGCGGTCGAGGTCTGCGATGCTGTCGACTCCGATTGCGACACGAGCCTGGTGGACGAGTTCGTAGACACCGACTCCGATACCGAGCCCGACTGCACCGACCCCGATGATGACGACGATGGGACGGCCGATGGTGCCGACTGTGCTCCTCTGGAGGGGCAGATGTCGCCCACTGCCACCGACCACTTCGGAGATGGTGTCGACCAGAACTGTGATGGCGCCGATGGGGTCGATGCCGATGGCGATGGCTGGGCGGACCTGCCCTCTGGAGGCTTCGACTGTGACGACCAGGACAGCTCCCGGCATCCGGAGCAGTTCGATGAGCCCAACAACGGCTTCGATGACAACTGCAATGGCCTCGACGGACCCCAGCAATGGACCTTCTCCCGGTCGTCCACGGAGGAAGGTGAGAGCGAGCTGGGCGTGTCTGCATCCGTTACGGGTGACTGCGACCTCAACGGCGACGGCGATGCCGATCTGGTGATGGCCGATGCCGGCGCGACAACGGCTGAGCATGGATCGGGCTTTGTGTACGTGTTCTTGGGGCCCCTGGAGGGCTCTATGCAAACGGATGAGGCTGACTTCGTCTTCTTCTCAGACGCTATGGACTTCTATCTTGGCCGAGAGGTCGTGTGTGTCGGGGACACCGATGGTGACGGCTTCGACGATCTCTTGGTGGAGACTTACGACAGCTCCAGCTCGCTCGCGGATTGGCTACTCTTCCAGGGCCCCATTACCGGAGACATGCCCTCGTCACTGGCCGACGCCAGGATTGGTAGCGGTGGATTGATGGGCGACATCTCTGTCTACGGGGCAGCCGATATGAATGGGGACAACGTTCAAGACTTGTTGGTGGGCTACAACACGAGCACCACCGTGAACCTTGGGTTCCTCCTGGGACCCATCGTGGGCCAGCTGGACCCCGAAGTCGATGCCGCCGGTTCTGTGGTCGGCCAGTCTGAGGACATAGAGGTGGGTGACTTCAACGGCGACGGCGTCCCCGACCTCTTGGTTGGGGTCTATCAGGCCACCGACTGGATAGCCCATGTCTTCTACGGGCCGATGGTTGGTCACCTGCCTGGCACCGGGCCCGATGCTCGGCTTGCAAAGCCTGATCAGGCTACCGCAGAGGGGTGGGACGGACCAATCAATCGAGTGGCCAGCTTGGGCGATCTGGACCAGGACGGCTACGGGGATTTCTTGGTCGCCAACCAGTCAGCGGGCATGGCCGTGTTCACTGGTCCACTCTTTGGTGACTTCGCGCTGGCTCAAGCGGCCTACACCCCAGGCTCGCTGATTGCGACGTCGGTTCTTGTGGCGACCGATGATTGCGATGTGGACGGGAATGGCACGATCGATCTCCTAGTGAATGAGACCGACTTGGATCCCACCTCTGGGCAGCGGGTTGTGTCTTTCGCGCCCGGCCCGCTCTTGGAGGACACGCCACCCCTGGAGCAGGTGTGGGAGCACGACGCCAGCAACGGATCGCTGACGTCCTTCCACTGTGCCGGCGATCTCGATGGCGAGGGGGGGCCTGACCTTGTGCTTGCTGACGAGGAGTCGAACCAGGTCTATGTGGCTCTCAACCCCTTCTTTGGACACTGCGATACCGATGATGTGGATGGCGATGGGGTTACATCCTGTGGTCCTGATGGGCTTCCTGGCACCCTGGATGATGACTGCAATGATGGGGACGCGACGATCCACCCGCTGGTGCCCGACACGCCCCACGATGGGCTGGATGCCGACTGCGATGGGCTCGATGGAGAGGACGCGGACGGGGACGGCTGGGTCGCTGGGACCACACCCGGGACGGACTGTGACGATGCGGACGCGACCATCTTCCCGGGCGCACCAGAGGTGCTCAATGATGGCATCGATCAGGACTGCAATGACACGCCGGCTGAGGACGTGGACCTGGATGGCTTCGCGAGCGTGGACAGTGGGGGCACCGACTGCGACGACAGTGAGCTCTCGATCCACTCCGCAGCCACGGACAACTGCGAGGACAGCGTTGACCAAGACTGTAATGGCTACGATCAGAGGTGCCCGTACGCGCAGGCGGGTGACCTAGATGAGCAGGCCGGAGTGCTGTTCGATTGGTCGCCTTCGCCCGAATTTGGACCCAACCCGAGCTTCGGACGATCCGTCGCCACGGGTGAGTTGGGGGGCGGGGCCGGGGCGGACTTGGTCCTTGCGGCGCCGACAGCGGCCTGCAGCTGTGACCCCGCAGGCTACGATCACGGGTCCTTTGCTGTTCACTTGGATGTGCAATGGAACGAGAGCCTGACGTTCTTCGATGATCCGAACATTATCTTGCATTTCGGAGCCACTGAGTCCTTCCTGGGATGGTCGGTCGCTGTCATCGAGGATGTGAATGGGGACGACTACGATGAACTACTCGTCGGAGCCCCTGGCAATGGTGAGGGTCCAGGAGAGGCGCTGCTCTACCTGGGACCCATCGACTCCACCCTGGATCCCGACGCGCCCTATGCGCGTCTCCAGGGCACCGGTGCAGCCAGCGTGGGCACCTCGGTTGCTTCTGCCGGCGATGTGAACGGCGACGGCACGGCAGACCTGCTCATCGGCGCCCCGGGGGATGGGACCGCATGGGACGGTGCGGGCGCGGCCTATCTTGTCTACTCGCCGGTCTCGGGCACGCACACCCTGGGCTCCACAGCCGGCATTCGCTTGACCGGCGAAGGCTACGGGGACGGCCTGGGTACGACTGTCGCTGGTGTGGGCGATGTGAACGGTGACGGTCGAGATGACTTCGCCCTAGGAGCTCCGGGGAGCGACCGCGGCGGCCTGGACTCGGGCTCGGTGTATCTGTTCACCCAGCCGCTGACCGCAGACACGAGCGTGGCTGAGGCGGATGCGATCATCCATGGGCAGTACTACAACGAACAAATTGGCTGGACGATCGCTGCTCTGGGCTCGGTGGACGGCGACGCTCTGTCGGACTTCGGGGTTGCTAGTGATGATGGGGCCAATGCGCATGCTCTTTACTTGTTCTACGGAGCGCAGACCGGCGTGCTGTCCGTTGCGGAGGCTGGGGGGACGATCACAGCTGGGGGCAGCGGCGTCGGTGGGATCGGACGGGGCCTCACCGCTCTGGGTGACTTGGACGTCGATGGCTTCGACGACTTCGCAGTGGGGGTCCCCGGCGGTGTGGACACGTCGATTGACCCCTCTGACGCCGGATCCGTGGCCATTTTCTTTGGTCCCATTTTGGGTTCCTGGCCGGTGTCTTCGGCCTCGCACCGCTGGACTCATGACGCTGGCTCAGGCTCCGCTTTCGGCTTCAGCCTCAGTGCCGGTCAGTTCGACGGGGACGGCATCCTGGACTTGGTGATCGGAGCCCCGGCCTTCGAGGGCTTTGGCCGCGTGTTCGTTCTCGAGGACAGTGGCCTCGACGACGGCGAGTAGCAACCTGGCCTCTAGCGGGGCCTTGGCCCTGCCCCCCACGACCGTGTGTTGGCGCAATGCACCTGTTGCTGGGTCCTCGGGGCCTAGGGGGTGGAGCCCAGCTTCGCCATCAGATCCAGCACTTCTCGATTGTCGCTGTCCAGGGCGAGGGCGCGGGCAAAGGTCTTGATGGAGGCCGACTGGTGCTGGTTCGCCAGCTCGTCCTTGCCTCGCTCTAGCAGCACCTCGAGCAGATGCTCCACGAGGTCTGCCTCGTAGTCCTCGAAGCTCTCCAGGTATCGGGGTACGGCCCACCTGCCCGGGTTGCATGGGTCGATCCTGACGCTCAGCAGGAGGCGGTCCAGGTCGGCTGCTACATCGGCTGTGGATGGGTAGCGCTGCTCGACCTCCCTCGACAGGCACCGGGTGATGACTTGAACCATGGCCTGGTCGACGCTCGGTACCCGATCATCGGGGGGCTCGAACTGACCTGCCATCGTTGCCTGGAGCTGGAACACTGGATTGTTGCCTCGAAAGGGAAGGGCGCCCGTGACCATCCGATACAGCAGCACACCCAACGCGAAGACGTCTGAGGTTGGGCCCACGTCATCACCGGTGATCTGCTCGGGAGACATGAACGAGGGGCTACCGACGACGGCGCCTGTCTTGGTCAGCCTGTTGCCATCTAGGATCCGGGCGAGGCCAAAGTCCATGAGCTTGACCATGCCTTGTGCGTCGAACATGACGTTGGCTGGCTTGACGTCACGGTGGATGATGTCCAGGGCGTGCGCTGCTCCCAGCGCATCGCACAGCTGGCGCGCGATGAGTGCGGCAGGCTCGGTCATCATCAAGCCCACGTCGTCGAGCAGATTGGCGAGGGTCGGGCCTTCGATGTACTCGGTGATGATGAAGCACTCTGTGGACTCGGATCCAGAGAAGTCGTAGATGCCCAGGATATTGGGGTGCTGCAGGCTCTCGATGGTTCTTGCCTCACGCTCGAAGCGGGTCCGGTGGCGTTGGAGGCCTGCCAGGTCGGCGCGCAGTACCTTGATAGCCACCTGGCGGTCCAGGCTCGAGTGCCGACCCAGGTACACGACAGCCATGGCCCCCTCGCCGAGCTTTTCTACGACGAGGTAGTCATCGAGGGTTTGTCCGATCACGGCGGGATTGTATCCACAGCAGCGGTCTGCGGGTTACCCCAGCTCTCGTTTGCCCGATCGTGCTCCTGGCGACCGCTTGGGGGCTTGGTCTACCCCAACAATGGGCTTTGTTGCTGCGCTAGGCTTGGGCGATGAGCATCCTCAGACACCATCGTCTTGGCTTCGGGTGGGTCGCCGCTGTCTGTGTGGCCGGCTTGATCGGCTGTGGACAGACCGCGGTGGATGACGAAACCACGGCACCGAACGATGCCCTCGCACCGGATGATCCAGGGGCCGGTGACGACGACACCGCTGGGGACGACGACACCGCTGGGGACGACGACTCGGTAGGCGACGACGACTCGGTAGGCGACGACGACTCGGCGGGCGATGATGATTCGGCAGATGATGACGACGTGGTAGGCGACGAC
>PBPL01000115.1 GCA_002724675.1 Deltaproteobacteria bacterium
CGGTGGCGGCGGATCGCCGGGTCGGTTGCCATTATCGGTTGTGTCATCGCCTGTGGTGTCGTCACCGGTCGTGTCGTCACCGCTGGTGTCGTCACCGCTGGTGTCGTCACCGCTGGTGTCGTTCCCGGTCGCGTCATCGCTTTGGTCGTCAGGAGTGCTGTCATTGCCTGTGGTGTCGTCAGCAGCGCCCTCACCTTCTTCGTCGAGGGGGGGGACACCGTCGTTGCTGCCGGTGGGCACGGTTTGCACGCAGCCTGAGAAGGCCAGCGTGATGGCGGAGACGAGAGCGACAAGAGACAGCCTGTTGGACATGAACGTTCCTCCTTAGAGGTCTTGGGATTCGGGCTCGGAACTGGGTCCGGTTTGCCCTCGACCGGACCGCCCGGTGCGAGAAGCTGCTCGGTACCTACAAGGACCTTGGAGGGGTCAACAAGGCTTGATTGCTTTTGTCACAGCATCTCCACAACCGCTCAAGATGAGCGCCGCAGGTCCGCTTCTTGCCACCGTTTCGTCACAGTTTTCGCACGGGTGGATTCGGCGAGGCAGGGCGTGCTGACCGCCAAGCTCGACTCGTCCTATACTGGCCATGTCCCACTTGAGGCTCGAGGTTCGAGTGGGTGAGAGGCTGCTCTTGAGTTCCGACGACAACAAACTGACCGATGAGGTCGTGAAGGCGACCGGGGATGCTGATTCCAGGGGCGAGGCTCCGGGGCGTGGCTTCCGATCCCAGCCGAAGCTCTGGGACGACCCGGCTTCGTCCAGTCGGTCCGATCTGGCTCCCGCCTCGGCGGATGCTCCATCGTCCTTTGCGCTGCGGTCGTTCTCGGGTCCCTTGCCGGGTCCCACCACCTTGGAGCCCGTGGAAGATCAGTCGATGATGTCCGCATCTCCCCAGGGTGCAGACACCATTCGGTCGGCGGAAGACGACCTCGAACTCGAGCTGGAAGGTGACGACAAGGCCGAGCTTGTCACTGAAGGAGGCCGGCCGCCTTCGGAGGGGGCTGGTGGTGATGGTGATGATGGTGATGATGGTGGTGGCCCCCCTCAGGGAGAGGGTGGAGAGGCGCGCAGGGACCCTCTTGCTGTCGCGTCGCTGGTCTTGGGGGTGCTGGCCTACCCCTGCTGTTGTGTGTGCTCCCTCAACTTCCCCGTGGCGCTCGTGTCGGTCGTCCTGGGTGCCGTCTCACTTGTTCGCATCAAGAATCATCCCGAACGTTGGAGCGGCCAGGGCATGGCCATTGGAGGCATCGGCGCCTCCGTGATGAACGTCTTGTTCTGGGTGTTCTGGTTGATCGCCGCTGGGGTCATCGGCGGCCTCATGGGAGGCTTCGGCGGGCTGTGGCTGACCGCACCGTTCGAGGGGATCTCGCTCCCTTCAATTCCGAGTGGATAACGAGGAGCTTCGCATGCGGGCTGGACCGTCCCGGTAGGATCCGCTATCCCCTTGCGACCCGCGAATCAGCCTGGTCTGGAGGAACCGATGAATCGTCTCATTGCCATCGTTGTTGCGTTGCTGTTGTCCGTCCCCGCGCTTGTTTACGCCCAGGACAGTGGGGCGGAGGCCTCGGCTCCACCTGCTGCGGCTGAAGCGGCGGGAGGGGATGCTGCATTTGCTGGCTTTGACGCGGCGTTCGGAGCGTACGTGGTCGGGCCCATGGCCTCGGTGCTGTTCTGGGACGTGATGTTTTGGGACAACGACAAGCCCGACGGCAACGCGTTTCCCCTGGTCGTGCTGTGGCTGGTCCTCGGTGCCATCTTTTTCACGCTCCGCATGTCCTTCATCAATCTTCGTGGCTTCCTTCATGCCATCGAGGTGACCCGGGGTTCTTATGACAATCCCGACGACCCGGGTGAGATCAGCCACTTCCAGGCTCTTGCATCGGCGCTCTCGGCCACGGTGGGATTGGGCAACATCGCGGGTGTCGCCATCGCAGTCGGCGTGGGCGGTCCGGGGGCCGTCCTCTGGATGATCTTTGCGGGCTTTCTGGGCATGAGCTCGAAGTTCGTGGAGTGCACGTTGGGGCAGATGTATCGCACGGTTGACGACCAGGGGCAGGTTATGGGTGGCCCCATGCGCTACCTCGAGATTGGCTTGAGTGATCTGGGTCGGGCGCGGTTGGGCAAGGTGTTGGCCGTGATCTTCGCTCTGATGTGTATCGGCGGAAGCCTCGGTGGCGGGAACATGTTCCAGGCTAACCAGTCGTTTGCGGCTGTCTCCGAGGTGATCCCTCTGTTCGAGGGCAGGGGCTGGCTGTATGGCCTCTTGCTCGCTTTGGCGGTGGGTGCGGTCATCCTGGGTGGCATCAAGCGCATCGGTATGGCTGCTGGGGTCATCGTGCCTGTCATGTGTGGCATCTATGTGTTGGCCGCTCTCTGGATCTTGTTGGCCAATGCATCGCAGGTACCCGCCGCGGTCGCCATCATCGTGGGCGAGGCGTTCAAGCCGATCGCTGTGGGTGGCGGCATCGTGGGTGTGATTGTCCAGGGCTTCAAGCGGGCGGCCTTCTCCAACGAGGCCGGCATCGGCTCGGCGTCCATTGCCCACTCGGCAGCGGCGACAGATGAGCCGGTGCGCGAGGGCATCGTGGCTCTGCTTGAGCCGTTCATCGACACACTCATCGTGTGCACGATGACGGGCTTGGTGGTCGTGATCACCGGGGCCTACAAGATGGAGACGGGTGATGGCGTGCTCATGACCTCGGCAGCGTTCGAGTCGGTGTTGCCGTGGTTCCCGTTGGTGCTCTCTTTTGCTGTGGTCAGCTTTGCGTTCTCTACGATGATTTCCTGGAGCTACTACGGTGAGCGGTGCGCGACCTATCTATTTGGTCCTGCCGCATCGGTTCCCTACAAGATCATCTTCCTGGCGTGCGTGTTCCTGGGCTCTGTCTTCAAGCTGGGCAACGTGTTGGACTTCTCGGACCTCATGGTGTTGGGCATGGCGTTCCCCAACATCCTGGGAGCCGTCATGCTGTCCAGCAAGGTGCGCGCAGCGCTTGATGACTACTGGGGACGGCTGACGAGTGGGGCGATGCCTCGGGTGAAATAGCTCGGTTCTGGCCCTGGGCCCGAGGAGGCCTTTTTTCCACACGGCGACCTCGCGTGCGCGAGAACCTGATGGACGAGGGGGCTCCAGCGCCTGGGTCTAAACGTCACGCTGGTCTTTAGCCGTTGAAGTTTCTTGGGAAAAAGCACTTGCCAGGTGCAGAAGCGTGCACAGGTTGAGTCCATGGGCGGGAATGGTTCCCTCCCGATAAAGGCAAACCAGCGGCGACGCTGGGACGCAAAGCCACGGGTCTCCACGAGACAGCCGGGCTACCGAAGGAGACGGCCATGAGGACCACTCGCTTTTCCTGTTTTTCCCTCCCCATCTCACTCCTTGCTGCTGCCTCGTTGGGCCTGGTCGGTTGCGATCAGATCCCACCGGAGCTTGTGGATGCGGTTGTTGCCAATCAACCGGAAGAAGACGTCTCGGGCGACGACCAGGACAGCCTGGCCGACTTCGTAGCCGATGAGGATGGTGATGGCTTCACGCCGGACGAGGGGGACTGTGACGACTCGGACCCTTCTACGCACCCCGGTGCAGATGAAGACGAGTGTGACGGCGTCGATCGTGACTGTGACGGCTTCATTGCCGACTGTGCTGATGAGGCGCCGGACATGACCGACCCCACCGACGACCTACGTCTTGGAGATGACGACGACGACGACGACGACGATGACGACGACGATGACGGGGACGACGACGATGACGGGGACGACGAGAGCGTTGCTAGCGGTGCTCGCTTCGCGGTGCTCGTGAGCGACGGGACGAACGAGCAGGACATCCAGATTCGGGATGCCAATAACGAGCTGATGCAGCACATCGATGCCAACATCCCCGGCGGTCAGTATCTGGACTATCACCGCGATGGATTCTTCCTCGTCTCCAACAATGACAGGGTGTATCGCGTCGAGACGGACGGCAGCCAGAGCGTCCTCTTCGACGGGTGCTCGGAGGCCGTCTTGGAGGCAGAGATGGACTGTGTGGCGCCCATCTATCAGATTGACGAGAAGCTCAACGGCAACGTGGTCATCGCCGCCGAGGCCAAGGCCGTGGAGATCGACCTGTACGGCACGATTGTCGGCGTGACTTACGGCAGCTGCTTCATGGACGTCATCGCCAAGCCGGTTGGCAGTGAAGATGCGGCCCTGATGGACGTGATGGCTCCCAACGTCGTGGACTGGAGTGGTTCCTCCGACGATCCCAATGAGCTGGTCTTCACCTATGCGAACTATGACCATCGCGCGCTCGGTCAGGACCTGGCGGGTGGCTACTGGGTCGCCGGCTGGAGCGAGGACGTCTCCCGCTATGTGGATGGCGAAGAGCAGTTCATCGGTGAGCTCAGCGAGATCTTCCCCGGTGCCTTTGAGGTGGTCTCCATGGACGGCGCTGGCCAGACCTCGGTCTTCGCCCTCATCCAGGCGGAGTCGGGCAGCGTCATCGCTCGCATCAGCGAGGAGGGCACTAGCGACACCGTCATCGAGGCTGGCTGGGACTACTGGTACGACATGGTGGTCCTCTAAGAACCAGGCGAGGCGCTCGCCGCCTCCAGGTTCGGTTTGCACGAGGCCCCGGCTCTTTGGAGTCGGGGCCTCGCTGCGTTCTCGGCACGCCGAAGGCCCTCAATGCGCTCCAGGTCGAGTGGGCTGTAGATTGTCCTCGTCCGTTGGGAGTCGCGGCTATGCATGTTGACAGCGTGCTCGTCGCCTCTACACTCCCGCGACCCTGAATCCGGAGGAATGATGCTGCCCATGCCGACGCCCTTCCGCCCTCTCCTGACGCTCCTGTCTCTTGCTCTCGTCGCTTCGGCGTGCAGTCCGCCCGTGGAGGCGCCCGAGGAGCTGGGGGAGCTTACGAGGTATCTGTTCGCCAACTTCGACACCGAGGGAGAGGAGTTGGTGGCTGGGATGGACTCGCTGGAGGCCTTCTTGTCTGGCGTGGACATGGGAGGGCAGTTGGACGACAGGGCGGTGACCCCCCCCAAGTTGACGTCCGACTACTGGGGGGAGGTCTCGGGGCCGGCCGAGGTGGATCAGGAACTGCAGGTGCCGGTGTCTGTGTGGAGGGAGAGCCCCCATCCCGTATCGAGTCAACTGGGCTTGTTCATCGAGCCCAATCAGGTGTGCATCCAGGATGACGGGACGAAGTACTACATGCGCTTGTTCGATAGCGACACGTCCTGTCTTGTTGATGGGACCTGCGACCGGGCCAACTCCACCGGCGAGGTGCGGTTCGAGAACCTCCTGGCTAAGGCCTGGCTCGACACGTTTGCCGACCTGCGGGCCGTTCCCGCTGCAGATGGTCGTGTCCGCTATGTGATTCGAGGCTGGATGGAGGAGCGGGGTATCGCAGACGATGGGGAGAGCAGCTGGGATCAGCGATTCTCTCTGGATATTGCGATCCCGCATCCCGAGAACTCCGAGCTTTCGTGGCGGTTCCTGACGTCCTGGGGCTCGGTCACGATTCCCGGCGTCGGCGATGACCTATACGCCACACTCGTCAAGTCGGGGATTGACGAGATCTTCGAGAATGGCGATGTGTTCATCGATGGCGGCTCCTGCGACAACGACCGGGACCGCCCCTACGATCGCAACGACTAGCTCGTGCGACCGATTAGCTCCGGGAGGCAGGTTCCATGGCGAAGAAGCACAGCCCAGCATTCCTCGCGATTGTTGATGCCAGCCGGGCCCGAGTGGAGGAGTTGACGGTCGCTCAGGTGGCCGAGATGGTTCGCCGCGGCGAGGAGTTTCAGTTCGTGGATGTGCGAGAAGATCGGGAGTTCTCGGTGGACTCCTGTCGAGGAGCCATGCACATCGGTAAGGGTGTCCTGGAGCGTGATGTGGAGAAGGCGATCCCGGACAAGAAGTCTCGAATCGTCTTGTACTGTGGTGGAGGCTATCGCTCTGCTCTCGCCGCCGACAGTCTGGGCCAGATGGGCTACACGAACGTCGCCTCCATGGATGGCGGGATCCGAGGGTGGCGGGAAGCCGGGCTGCCCTTGGACTGTCGCACTGAGCAAGACTGAGGCATCGCGTCGATACAGTCGCTGCGACTGTGTGGGCAACGGTTCAGGCGGAGAGCAACAAGCGAACCAGCAGCCCACCGAGGACTAGGGGAACGGCGATGACGTGCCACTCTTTGAACTTGATGTGGGTGGCCAGGCCCCCGACCAACAACACCAAGAGCAACGCGCCTGCCGGCTGGCGAGTGCTCTCGTGATGCAGCATGAGTGCGCCAAGGAGCTCGATGACACCGATCGTGATCCGGTAGAAGGGCGGGTAGCCCCACCTCTTGAACGCGGCGCTGGCGCGGGTTGTCCCCAGCACCTTCACCCCGCCAGACACCGCAAAGCTGCCCGTGACGAGTGCTGCGACGATCAGGTTGACGTCCATAGTTCGGGGTCCTCTCGCCGCCTCACCGACGGCCTTCACTGAGCAGGCGCACGATGCGCTGCTCCAGCTCACGGGGGATGGCTCGTCGGGTTTCTTCCACGGTTAGCAACAGACGTGCCCACAGGGCCCAGGTGGACGGTTCCTTCATTTGTTTGAGCGCAAGGTCCACCAAGGTTCGGGCTTCCTTGGGAAGGCTACCTTTCTTCAGCGTGGAGGCGAGCTCGGTGAGGAGCACGCGCCGCCGAGTGTCTCGTCCTGTGCGCTCAGAGTCCGTGATGGCGGCGGTGGGCTCGTGGGCCGGAATGAGATCCCAGGCCGAAGGCCGCAGTCCCAGGGCCATAGCCTTTCTGTCTTCTTCTTCTTCTTTGGCCGAGTCCAGCACCTGCACGATGCGGCGCGACAGGGTGTCCTCGCACTTCTTGGTCCAGGCCGCCGCAGCCCCTTCCCGGGTGATGCTGACCAGTACAGCGGAGGGGTCCTTGCGGGCCCCAGCCTTCACTGAGTTCACGTACAGCTCGAAGTCGATGCCCAGGGTGCGGACCACCTCCTCTACGCGCACACGCCAGTCACGCGGCAACCCCTTCAAGGGGTACTCGATGTTCAGGCTGTTGTGGAGCTTGTGGACCATGGCTTCAGTGGGGGAGAACCCTGAATCCTCCTGCGGTCATCAGAGCGCGGATCGCGCCCATCTGCGGGGGTGATTGGATGGAGGCAGTGCGCCAAAGTACCAGCCAGCAAGCAGTTCCCGTCTTCGCAGCCGGTGATCGGCCTGTGGACGTCGCAACTGACTGCTGATCCGGACCTCCATGATTCCCCGGACGATGGCCGTGATGGCTGCGAAGGTGACGTGAGCCGAGAAGTTGGACGTGATGAAGGGCATCAGGAACAGGCCCACTTCGTCGTCTACCGCTCCAATGGAGGCGGTGACCAGGAGTCCCAAGAAGAACGTGCCCGGGATGTTCATGACGAAGAGACTCGTTCCCAGGCCGAAGAGCATGCCCGACTGGATGCGGAGCTCGGCCGTGTAGGACTCTCGATACGCCTGGACACTGAAGCTGGCGGGGAGTGAGGGTTGAGCCCCCTGTTGTGGTGCTGTTCGGTTCCCCGATGGGTGCAAGTCGGTCATGCCATTGGGGACGCCCAGTCCTTGTTCAGGGCTCGGGCTCGGGGCAGACCTCTCCGGATTCGCTGGCCCGTCGCGTGGTGCTTCCTCGTCGTCGTTGGCTGGATCGTCTTGGGTGTCTTTGGCCTCTTCGCTCGAGCTTGGCTCGTCAGCTAGGGCTGGTTGGGCCAGTGCGGATGCGCAGACGACGAATAAGGTGGCCAGAGAGATGCCAACTGAAGTGATGCGTCGCACAGTCCTTGGTCCTTGTACAGTGGCAAGAGCATACCAGCGACCGCCTCAAGTACCCTGGTAGTGGGAGCGTGGGGCACGGTGCTTTTCTGCGCTGAGGAGGTTTGCAGCGTGAAGGCTTCTTCACTGTTTTCTCTTGTTCTGGTGGCGCTGTCCTTTTCGGCGCTGATCCTGACGGTCGGGTGCTCATCGGCTTCGCCAAGGTCCCCAGGCGACGATGCCGGTGCGCAGGACGATGACGACACCGGAAATGGCGACGTCACCGCAGACGATGACGACATCGGAGACGATGACAGTGGTCCATCCCCGCTCTCGGTCGAGGAGTCGGGAGGCTCGTATCTGTGTACCCCCAAAGGGTCGGGGCCGTACCCCGGGGTTCTCTACAACCACGGTGGCCTCGGCGATGTCGTCGGTGGAGATCTGGAGGGTACGTGCCGTGCGCTGGCGGAGGCTGGCTACCTCGCCTACGCGAAGAAGCGTCGGGAGACCACGTCTCTGGCCGGTCACCTCGACGATGTGTTGGCTGGCGTGGACACGCTGTTGGGCGTGCCCGATGTGGATGACACGCGCCTGGGTGTTCTGGGCTTCTCTCGCGGCGGGCTCTTGTCTCTCCAGCTCGCTCTAGAGCGTCCTGAACTCTGGGACGCTGTGGTGCTCATGGCCCCTGCTCCGGGCAATGGGGCTATGGGTCAGACACTAGAGGACGTGAGTGCTCTCGCAGCTCCCGTCCTCTTGCTTGTGTCCGAGAACGATACGTTTCAGTCCAATCACGTGCAGATCAATCTAGACGTGGAGGCGGCGCTCCTAGCCGCTGGCAAAGAGGTCGAGGCCATTGTCTACCCCCCCTTTGCAGACGACGGCCACACCCTCTTCTTCGAGGTGGGAGACTACTGGCCAGACGTACTGAGCTTCCTGTCCGAGCACATTCCTTAGAGCAGGATGTGCACAGCAGCGACCGCCGCTAGGACCCCGGTGAAGTCGGCAGCGAGCCCAGCGGGAACAGCGTGGCGAATGCGTGAGATGCCCACCGAGCCGAAGTACACCGCCAAGACATAGAAGGTGGTGTCCGTGGAGCCATTCATGGTGGTCGCCAGCTGGCCGATGAGCGTGTCGGGACCGTGGGTGTCGACCAGCTCCGCCGTTACCCCGAAGGCGCCGGAGCCTGACAAGGGTCGGATGAGCGCGATAGGAAGCACCTCGGCGGGCATGCCGAGCATGGAGGTGATCGGCCCCAGCTTCTCCATGAGCCAGTCCAGTCCGCCGGAGCCCCGGAACATTCCCACCGCTGCCAGGATGGCGACCAGATACGGAATGATCATGACGGCCAACTCGAATCCCTCTTTGGCCCCGGCAACGAACACCTCGTAGACCTTGACTCGTCTCACGAAGCCTACGGTGAGCATTCCGGCGATGAGCACGGGCAGGATCCATGCGCTGGCAACCTCTCCGTGCACATACACCACCATGACCATGGCGGCCATGACCAACCCGAACAGGGCGAGCGGGAGGAGAGAACCAGCCCCCTCAGCCTCGGTGGCTGCGGCCACCGCAGCGTCGGCTTCACGTTGGACTTGGGGTGCAGCGAACCAGGAAGCTCGAGACAGCAGCTTGGCCACGAGGATGCCGACGACCGTCGAGCATGCCGTCGCTACCAGCGTGGGAGGGAAGATGGCAGCCGGATCGGCGCTGTCCTTGAGCGCACGAAGGCCGATCATGCCAGTGGGAAGCAGGGCCAGCCCGCTCGTGTTGATGGCCAGGAACAGGACCATGGCGTTGGTTGCGGTCCCTTTCTCTCGACTGAGTGTGGCCAACTCCTTCATGGCTTTCAGTCCAAAGGGCGTCGCTGCGTTGCCTAGGCCCAGTGCGTTGGCGGCAATGTTCATCACCATGGCGCCCATGGCCGGATGATCGGGTGGAACATCGGGAAACAGCCGCACGAGTAGAGGGCGAATGATCCGTGCCATGAAGCGCAAGCCGCCCGCCTCCTCGACGACCTTGAGGAGGCCCAAGAACAGCGCAATGTAGCCCACCAGGCCAATGGCCAGGTCGACGCTGCTCTTGGCTCCGTCGAGTGCGCCTTGACCCACGGCGGCTGGCGTCCCGTTGATGAGCGCGAACACGAAGGAGAGCATGACGATGGCGAAGAAGACAGCGTTCACAGCGGGTCCGTGGCCGGGAGCCTACCAGCCTGGCCGGGGGCTATGCCCAGGCAAGAGACGATTCACTCAATTCTGCTGTTGGGATGTAACCTAGATGTGCGCCACTACGTCTATTCCGATGCCAGCGACCTGTGCATGCCTAATGCGCCTTCCGGACAGTGAGAACGACTCATGACAACTTCAATTCTCCAACGACGCGGTCCTGTCTTACCGAGAGCTCTGCAGGGCGCCCGGCAAGTTGGCTGTGTTCTGCTCGTTATCCTGGGCGGCTGCAGTGAAGGGATCCTCGGCGCAGGCGCTGACGAGCAAGACGACTGTCCTGGATGTGAGTGCAGCGATCCCAGTTTGTTGACGGAGTCATCCTGTCTGGATGCAGGGCAGAGCTGGTCCTGCGAGAGTAGTCAGCCTTCGGGCGATGCTACGTGCGCCTCAGAGTACTTTCTGGATGTTGGCCAGTACGAGGGGCCAGGCGAGGGCTATCCCGATCCCGAGGTCGAGGTCACGTGTTCTAAGGACACCGTGACGGTCGTCAGCAACGGAATCCCCCACTTCCCTTATGAGCAGACGACTCCCAACCCCCTGGCGCCTCAGGACTGGCGGTGGGAGTTCCCACGCCGGCCCGAGGTGGCCGACGTAGTGACCGAGATCCCCCTGCTGGGTGACGCGGGTGTCGCGGTCAACGGCCTGCCCTTCTATGGGCCCAATGAGGGCGCTTTTCCCGACCCCTACGGTGATCCCATATTCAATCAACTTGCCGATGACTGTCAGGGGCACACCGCGGGACAAGGCGACTACCACTTTCACGCGCTGCTGGTCGAGTGCTTGTCATCGGGCGCATTGGCTGGCGAGCCTTCACCTCTGCTGGGCTATGCCTTCGATGGGTTCCCCATCTATGGGCCCATGGGCTGTCTGAACGAGTGCTGTTCCGAGGTGGTCGAGATGAAGAGCAGCTGGGTTCAAGTTGGGGATCCTGAGACCTACGCCTGGGACGCCTATGAGTTCCAAGAGCGTGACGATCCGCAATATCTTGACCAGTGCAATGGTCGGATTGGGCCCGACGGCTCCTACAGGTATCACGCGACCGCTGACTTTCCGTACATTGTCGCCTGTTACCGGGGGACCCCCACCGACGGGTCTGGAGTCAACGGTGCCGGCGGCGGGCCACCAGGTGGTGGCGGAACGCCCCCGGGGGACGGAGGTGGAGAGCCCGGCCAGGGCCCACCTACGTGTGAGAATGAGTCTGACTGTGAGGGGGCGTGTCCCGACGGCTCGTTGGGGTGTACTTGCCATGAACGCTTCGATGGGGCGCGCATCTGTGTGCCTACCTGCGAGCGGGACGAGGACTGTCCCGAGGGAGCTTTGGGGCAACTCATTTGTCTCGAGGACGTGGGGATCTGTGCTCCGCTGACTGGGGGTGGACTATGATGTGCCTACCGGGGCGCTGCAGCCAGCTGCGTTAGTTGGACGGTGCCCGGTGGCTGCGGGTGGCCGGTGTACCAGCGACGACATCCCAGGTGGCACCGAAATGTTCAGTGGGCGACCGCGCTGGTCGTGCTCTTGAGCGTCTCCGCATCTGGTGGCCGGGCGCTTGCGTGGGAGCCCATGGCGACCTGCGGTGGCGGCTACTCGGCCTGGCCTTCGGGCGACCCGAACACCATCTGGAAACTCTCAACGAGCTTCCCTTCCGCGGACCTGACGAGTGCCCAAGTTGCTGTGGCTATGGATGCCGCGTTTGATGAGTGGGCTGAGCCGGGTTGCTCTGAGTTCAACGCCGAGCGCGGGCCGGACGCAGCGCTAGACCCGCTGGCTCAGGATGGGGCCTTCTCCGTTGGCTTCTACGAAACGGACTGGCCCGCATCGCTGGGCGACGCGCTGGCGGTGACCACTTGGTACACCAACGGGCAATGTGAGGTGACCGAAGCCGACATCGTGTTCCGTGGGACCGATGTGCTCTGGGTGGATGATGGTTGGCTCAACTACCTGGAGGTTGATGTCCAGGCGGTTGCGACCCACGAGGTCGGGCACTGGGTGGGTTTTGGTCACGACTCCACCAGTGGTAGCCCCATGAATCCGACGTACTCGGGCACGCGCAGTGAGCGGACCCTCACCTGCAACAACACAGAGGGGGTGTGCACTCTGTACCCCGCTTCGGGTGTTTCTTGCTCTCAGGACCGCTACTGCCCCTGCGGGGTTGGCTGTAACGATGGGCTGTGCGAGGGCGCTCCGACCAACAGTGACGAAGAGGAACTGTTCGAGCCGGGAGACTGTGACGATGGTCCGTCGGCTTCCATTGACGAGGAGGAGCCCAACGATGAACTCTACGATTCGCAGTATCTGAGTCGGGTGGAGGGCGACCTGGAGATCTCGGGCTCGCTGTCCAGCTGTGGCAATGGCCTCGACTGGACCGGTGATATGGACCGCATCGTGCTCGACATGGACTGTGCGGACGAGGTGACCTTCGTCTTGGACTGGTCGGACTCCGATGCGGACCTCGATTTTTGGGTGGATGGCTTGGGCCTGAGTGGCCAGTGGGAACAAGTGGCCGATTCCGTTGAGTGGGGTTCTCCGCCCGCGTGGGACTCGGGCATCGCCGACCGGGACCTGAACATCACCATCGCCTGTTGGAGTGGAGTGCCTTCCGACTGGACCCTGAACGTGTACTTCGGCCCCCCTCCTGA
>PBPL01000116.1 GCA_002724675.1 Deltaproteobacteria bacterium
CCCTGGACCTGATGGGCCCGAGGTTTTCGGGTGAGGTGTGTCCGACGGGGGGGAGGTCGGTCTCGTCGTCCGCGAGTGTGGCCTCGGCCTCTGCAAAGTAGTCGACGAGCACGTCGTCGGCTTCGGACGCTCCTGAGGACTGCACCTTGTGACGGGCCAGTCGGTCGAACAGCAGCTCACGGCGTTCTTCTGGGAGCTTGCCCTGGCTCAGCTGTCCCAGTACGCGCTCCAGGGGCCCTTCTGCTGGATCCACATAGGCGTCCATCATGGCCTGTAGGCCGACGTTGTCGGACCCACCTCGGCCGGCGCCCTCCCCACCTGGGCTCGTGTCGCCTCCACCTGTGGTAGCTGAGGCGTTCGCTGCTGTTGCGCCCGTGCCTTCGGGCATCTGGGATGGGTCGGTCTTCATGCTCGCGCCATCAGACATATCGCCGTTGGCCTCGCCGGGGTGTGCCCCCCGCTTAACGTCGCCCATCTCCTCGAATCCAGTGTCTTCCATGGAGTTCTTCTTGTCAGCGACGCCGTCGCCGCCTCCGACCGACACCTCGCGCCCCTTCTGCTCTTTCCCCTTGGCCTTCTTGCGAGAGTCGCCGGCTTCCTGCAGAAGCTCTCGTACATCCTTCACGAAGTCGCGCAGGAACTCGTTGAAGCTCTCCTGGTAGTCGTGTGCTCGATCGTGCTCCGCCATGGACTCACCGTCCAACTCCCGTCGACTCAAGGCGTCCGCTTCGTTCTGTCGGTCCTGGATGGGCGCTGCATTCTGGCCGGCGTCAGTGCTCTGGATCGCCTCGTTGGCTTGGTCCTGAAATGCATCGACCGTCGGAGGCTGGCTCTCGGCGCGATGCTCGTGGCCCAGCTCCATCTCCTTCTCGGCGATCTCGTCGAAGTGTCGCGTAAGCGTGCGTGCTGCTCGGGTCTGCCTGAACAGGTCAGCGACGATCTCGGCCTGCTGGGCATCACCCAGCACGAGTTCCCCCATGGCTTCGGCTTCGAGCGCATCGAGCTCTGCGGCCGTAATGGGGGTGTCTTCTCGCTCGACCGCCGACTCGGCCGCCTGAGGGGGAGGCTCTTCCTGGTCTTTGGCCTCTTCTGAGCTCGGCTCGGGCTGGGTTCGTTGCTGAACGACCTTCCTCAACTCTTGTTCTCTCGACCGGATGCGCCGGATGCGTGCTTCCAGATCGGTGAGGAGCTGAGCTCTGTCTTTTTCCCCGCCTTCTAGCAGCACGCGACGGTCGCGCTCGATGGCGGCGAGCAGATCTTGTTCCGGAGGTGTCGGGCTGAGCGCCGAATTGGGTCGCTCGGGATGCAGGTCGAGACTTAGCGCTAGCCCAGCCGAGGTCAACGCGAGGATGGCACAGAGGGCTAGAGTCCAGGCGTGGCGTGCGCCGGGGCCTGGGAACAGTGACTCGGGCTCGAGCCCGTCGCAAGAACGCTCGGCGTCGGTGCGCTGAAGGGATGCGATGGCCGAGTTGTCCTCACGAAACTCCAGGGCTGTACCCAGCCGATCTTCGAGTCCTGCTCTGCGGTCGAGCGCTGTGGCCACCTCCATGGTTGCGGGTGGCCTAATGAGCAAGCGGCTGATGCCGGCAATGAGCGGCAGCAGCAGCCAGAGCAGCAGGTAGCCCAGCAGGGACGGAGTGAGCCCGGGGGGCCCGAGCAGATCCAACAGGAGGGCGGAGACTGCCACCGCCAAGAGGGCTAGGCTCGTGCTCGTTGTCACTGTGGCTAGTGCGCGCGCGCGGCGCCACGCGCGGGCGGTTCGTCGCAACTGTTCGGCGATTGGGCCGGACATGATCAAGGGGGCGTCCAGAGGACCCGGTCGGAACTGCAGACCTGGAATCCTCCGGAGGCTCCGCATGGCCTGTAGGTCATCCTGGTGTTGGCGGGCTCGGGATCGACCCAAGCGTGCCACTGTGCAGCAGGGCCTGGGCCTGTGGCGCTGGAGCCATCGTAGTCAGGCCACTGGCTTCCCAACTCCACCCAGCCCGAGCCCGATGGGGAGAGAGTCCAGTGAAAGTTGATCCGCTGGTCTTCGAAGTCGTGGCGAATTCCCGTGATGGTGGGGAAGCCCCTTTGGGTTTCGGTGCCTGCACCCACCGCTTCTCTGAGCTGGGTGGCCACGGCGAGCAGCGCTGCCGAGTCCAGCGGATGCGCGCTGGGCCATTGGCCCAGAGCCACTGCTGAGTCAATCTCGAAGGCGAGTGCCTCGAGGGTGGCCGCGTCGGAACGTAGCCATTGCTTTAGTTCCTCTTCGGGCCCCACCTGGTAAGCACGCAGGGTGAAGTCAGCGTTGGTCAGTGCGGCCAGACCTCGGGTTGTCGCGTGGAGATGACTCGTGCGACTCCGCAAGTCCTCGAGGTCTGCTTCTGCCAGTAGGTCGGACACCTCTTCCACGGCTGCAACGGCCGCTTCGCTCATGGACATGGCCTCGGCCCCCCACTGGTGGACGGCGACCAGGGTGTCCGTATCGGGATGCTGTGCCCGCTCGAAGCGCTCGGCCCAGCCGACGGCATCTTCCGTTGGCTCGACCAGGACGAGGGGGAGGGATTCGGGCATTCCCCCTTCCATTCCCGCCACGGTGAATCCCCAAGGGTGGGTAGCCATGTCTGCCGCTCGCCCGGTGTGACGGAGCCCTTCGGCCAGGGTCGCTGCAGCAGCCGTGCCCTCGCCGAGCCCATAGTGGTGGCTGACCCAGGTGGTCATCACCGTGCTCGGTTCGGCTCCAATGTTTCGGAAGAACTCTCCCGCAAAGTGGAGGTTCGCCTCTTCCGGGCGGCCCAAGGCGGAGTCGAGCTCGTTATCGAGTGTGGCGAACCAGGTAGAGACGCCCTGCTGCCGGTGTCTTCGGAAGCGGTCCTGGAGGTCATCGGGACTCAGACGCAGGAGATGTGCGTCGCCAAAGTGATGGCCCAGAACGTCGATGTCGGCAGCGACCCGGCGCTGTTGGCCATCGTCCAGGCGTGGGTTCGTGATCGCCCAGGTGTGGTCGTGATCACGAGCGGAGGTCGCTCTCAGCGCAGCTGGGTTGCTGCTGGCGAGAGCTAAGGTCATGCGCTCTCGCGAGCTGTCGGCCTGGTCCCACCACCAGGTGTGCACGGCCGTGCCCTCGGTTGCCGAGCTCAGGGCGTCGAAGACCACGCCTGCTCGCTCTGCTAGGGATTGTTCGTCGGTGGATGCGCAGGGGGCGCAGGTGCAGTTCTGGTCCCACGGAGCGATGGGGCTCGCGACTCCGATCACCAGAGTGTCGATCACGGGCTGGCTGGCTAGTAGCTCAGAGAGCCCCTCGTGGCGGGCTAGTAGCGTGGGATCGGACGTGGGATCTGCGGGATCGAAGCAGACATCGCTGGGGCTGGCTCCTCCCAGGGCAGCGACTTGGACGCCTAGCTTGAGGTGGCGAGCCTCCGTTGCCAAGAGAGCCTCGAAGTCTCCGAGCAGATCGAGTCCTGCAGTATCTGCAGGATCTTCGTCTCCAGGCAGGGCTGGTGCGGCGGAGCCATTGAGCACGATGCCGGAAGGGGCCCACCCGGGAGGAGTCTCACGGACAGCTTCCACAGCATCTTCGTTCGGATTGCTGACGACCCAGAACAAGCCGGCGGCTCGGGGTGGGGTGTCGAGAGATGGCAGGGGCTCCGGTTCAGCCGGCACGGTCTCATCGCAGCCACAGGCAAGCACAAGGGTGAGGACTATGGCTGTACGCCAGGCGCACAGGTGGGGGGCGAGATTCACGACTGTCTTCCGTCCAGGGGGCTGGTGATGTCTGATCAGCGGCCTTCGGGGGTGGTGCTGTCGCCCCCGCCGATTCCATCCACAGGCCCATCCTGATAGACACCACAGTGCTCGGCTTCGAAGTTGTAGTTGCCGGCATCTCCTTGGATGTAGCCACTCACAGGGCCCTCTTCGGAGTAGCTCGTAATGACTAAGCGGTCGGACGCGCCGTCCTCGTCGTTGCCGAGCGCATGCTCTATTTCACGCCCAATGGGTGGCGGGTCCTTTACGTCGCCATCATCATCGCCATAGCCTCCAATGCCGATGTTGCCCGAGAAATAGTCCGCGTTGGTGTAGTCCCAGGTGCCTGTCTTCTCCTGCTCCTGACTCCAGGCGTGATACGACTGAAACTCTCTGTCCCAGGTTGCCAGCTCGACACCAAGCACTAGGTAGGCTTCCACCCAGTCGACACTGGGGTCCAGCGCCCACCATTGCAGGGCTCCACCCCAGCTGAGGTCTGAGCAATCGAGAGCTTCGTCCACGAGCACCAGGCGACCGCTCAAATTGCTGGCGAACTCACCCGAGTCCACGACCGTGAACAGGGCATTGCTCAGGCGAGTGCCAAGACCCCCGTCATCATCGTCGTCGTCGACGCTCCGGTCAGGAGCACAGCCCATGACGAGGAGCATGCTCAGGACAAGCAGAGACAGGAGTGTGGGGCTTTTTAGGCCTTGTTTGGTTGGGGACGTTGGTGCGGTTGCGCGCATGGTTGTTCATTCCTTGGAGGGGGCTTGCGCGAAGATATAAGGCGCTTGCGAGCAAATTGTAACCTCTGGATGGAATCACAACCGAGCAAAACCTTCTGAGCACCGCTGGTTATTGGGGCGATTGGAGAGTCTCCAAGCGTGCAGTCTTGACCAATTCTTTCCAATTCCCGCTAGCCTTGGTGCATGGACTCGCCGCGTGACGCGTTTGATCTGGATGTTGCTATGGCTTCTCCTCCCGACGGTGACGAATACATGGCTGGCATCCGGCAGTTCATGGAGCAGCAGATTCCTTTCAACGCCTTCCTCGGCATCGAGGTGGTCGCGCTGGAGTCGGGGAGCGCGGCCTTGAAGTTGCCCTTCCGTGAGCAACTCATTGGCGATCCGGTCCGGCCGGCTCTACACGGAGGAACGCTAGCGATGCTCGCCGATACGGCGGGAGGAGCCGCGGTCTTCTCTGCCATACAGTTCGGTGACACGATCTCGACCATCGACTTGCGCGTTGACTACCTGCGTCCCGCAGATCTCCTGGACACCGTGGCTGAGGCGCGGGTTGTGCGGCAGGGAGGTAGGGTTGCGGTGGCGCGGGTAGAACTCTGGCAGGACTGTGTCGACACCCATGGTGCCAGCGAGACGCAAAGTGCGGGTGTTGGGGACCGACGGTTGGTGGCAGAGGCAACCGCTGTTTACAACATTCGTCGCCGCAAGACGTGAGCGCGCAGTAGCCAGAGAAGAAGTGCCAAGGTGGCTGCCGGCCGCGCAGGTTCTCGGTGGGCCAGAGAACTGCTGCAGCTGCAGCCGCCGTCGCCATCGCCACTGAAGGGGTCTGACGAGGTGTCTCCTGTGCCGTCCTCTTCGCTGACGTCTTCGTCGCAGCCCTCATCGACGGTGTGGTCACAGTCATTGTCGATACCGTCGCAGCTCTCGAATCGATTGGGGTTGATGCTGCTGTCCTGGTCGTCGCAGTCCCCATTGAGTGTGCTGCTGCCGTCGTTGTCTTCATCTCGGTCTGGTAGGGCCGTGAACAGGTAGAAGCGCCCTCGCTCGATCTCCTGTTGCGTATTGTCGAGCGTGAACTTCGGCTCACCGATGACGACCTCGGCGCGGCCGTCGCCGTCGAAGTCGTGGACCGTGTCCATGGACCAACCGAACCACGCGTCCCGATCGGAGCCGGCGATCAGGTACTTGGCGTCGTTCGTGGTGAGGGTAGGTGGCCACGGGTCTTGTCCCTCGAACAGGTAGACAGCCCCCTGGTCGACGCCGTCCACTGCGGCCAGTGGCGAGCCGATGAGCAGCTCCGGTAGCCCGTCTGCCGGATTGGACACATCGGGCAGCACCGCAATGCTCTGTCCAAACAGGTGGTCCGAGAAGCCGGCCCAGACTTGAACATCGGGCTCTGTTGGGAGCCCGGTGGGAGTGCCGAAGTAGATCCACAGATTGCCGCGGTCCTCTTGGGTGGTATCCGAGGGAGTGGCGGATTGGAGTTCTTGTACAAAGAGGTCCTGGTGGCCATCGTTGTTCAAGTCGGCCACAGCGACGGTGCCCCCCAAACGGTCCCCGCCGCCGAGCTCGAGGTCGGGATTGTCCAGATCCAGTGCCGCCGCGCTGCCGTACCAGATGAAGACTCGGCCCTGTTCCCCCTGGCAACCCGGAGCACCGACGACGAGGTCGTCGAAGTTGTCCCCGTTGAAGTCGCCCATCGTCATGGTGTCACCGAAGTCACCCGAGGACGGGTCGTCATCGCACAGCGCTACGGAGTCAGGGATGTCCGCGAGAGACATGGACTTCTGAAAACCATCGGTCGCGTAGTGGACCCACACACGCTGGAAGGAGCCCGAGGCGATGACGATGTCCGAGCGTCCGTCGCCGTCTAGGTCGCCGCCGGCCGCGATGCTTGGTCTCATGACCTCGTCGATGCCGTCCCCATTCAGGTCCACGGTGTGACCCTCCCAGCTGGCCCGCGCATCGCTGGTTGTCAGGACTTCAGGCCAGCCCGAAGCGTTCCCCTCGTACAGGATGACCTTGCCTGCCTCGCCGACATTGGGCTCGACGACGACAAGGTCTAGGGCCCCGTTGCCAGTGGCGTCGGCCACGAACTGGAAGTTGTAGACAGCATCCACGCCGAGCTCGCTGTCCGAGATCTCCACATCTGCCCAGTTGGCGTAGGGGGCGCTGGAGGGTCCATCAGCGTTGCCCATGTAGATCCTCAGCACCGAGTCGAAGGTGACAGGGCCTTCGTCTTGGGGCGCGGAGACCGCGAAGTCGGCCAAGCCGTCGTCGTTGATGTCGCCGGGGCTCTCCACGCTCCAGCCCAGGTTGTCGCGATATTGGGGTCCAGCCCAGCGAGGGCCAATGAAGTCCACCTCTACCTCAATGGGTGCGGCGTGGACTGGCTCGGCCGGCAGAGCCAGTCCCACACACAGCAGGATCGAGGCCGAGAGACGATGGGGTCTGTGCGGCAACGGGCACTCCTGGTCTGAGTCCGGCGGTCTGATTCGATGCCGGCTGCAAGGCGATTCTAGACGACCGCTGCCGTTGTTCCTCCTCGGGCACCATTATGAGCCTGGTCAATCCATGAGAGGAGCAGATACTGTGCAGGTCGTGGCCTTGTACCGAACCAGCAATCGCATGCCTCCAGGTTGGGGGTGGCTTGCCTCACTCCTTGTGTTGGCCGTCGTGCTTCTTGGGGGCTGCTCGGCTGAGCCGGTGGTCCCAGAGAGCAACAGCAGTGATGGTCAGGATCCGGCCATACGCGCGGCGCCAGGAGAGTCGCGTGCCGGTCGTATTCGGCCCGGCACCGAAGGGGCTGGGGCGGTCTTCGGCGGTATTGGTTCCGAGGCACGTGCCGGCGATGTGAAGATCTACAACTCTCGAGTGCAGTTCGTCATCCAAGATGCTCGTGACGGCCACGGCTACGTGCCGCGGGGTGGCAACATCATCGACGCAGACTTGGTTCGCTCCCCCGAGACCCTGGGCCGGGACACGATTGATGATCTCTTCCTGTCTTTTGGCATCGCGCGACTCTTTGCTGCCGATGAGGTCAGCATTGTTGCCGATGGTTCCGAAGGTGGTCCGGCGATTGTTCGTGCACGTGGCCGCGATGTTCCCTGGGAGTTCATTCAGGGAGCAACCGAGTCCGAAGAGCCTCTTCTTGCGGACCAGAACTTGGACATCACAACGGACTACGAGTTGGGCGCGAACTCGTTGTCGTTGCGCATCACGACGACCTTTACCAACACGGGAGATGTGCCCAGCCGCTTCAATCCGACGGAGGGCTTCCTCGCGTCGGCTGAAGACCTCTGGCCATGGGCCTCTGGCAAAGGCCTTGTCGGTCCTGGAAGTGGTGACCTCGATGCTCTAGGCGCAGTGGGGCAATGGGGAGAAGGGACCCTGTCGATCTGGTCCCAGGAGGGCACTCTTCGGCTGTTGGGTATTACCTCGATCGTTTCTTCGGCAGGGCTTGTAGCGGCGACACACAGCTGGGTCGATCTCGAGCCGGGCGCTAGCGTTGTCCTGAGTCGCAACTTGACCATCGCGCCTGATCCATTGATGGCAGAAGCCGAGAGGCTTCGTGGCCAGGGTCTTCCTCTCGTGGAGGTCGAAGGTACGGTGCTCGACGAGTCGTCAGGGGAGCCCGTTGAGGCGGTCCGCGTGCACTTTGTGGAGGCTGATAGCGAGGAACCATGGGTGGCCGGCTTCACGCGCACCGACGCCCAGGGGACATTTCGTGCAGAGGTCCCGCCGGGCCACTGGGATGTGTATGCGGTGGCGCGGGCGATGCCCGAGTTCACCGACTTGCCGCCCGGCGCCGGTCGCTATGCTCCCTTTGCCAGCGCGGAAGTGAACGCGAGACAGCTTCGGGTGCTCTCGGGTGGCGATACGCGCTCTCCCATTCCCCTGGCTATGGGTCGCGCGACGGTGGGGTCGGTGCGGACCCAGCTGGAGACGGGGTCCTCAGTGGATCCGCTGGCGCTTACGGTCGGATCTCCTGGTCGGCTCGCCATCGAGGTGACCGATAGCTCTGGGGATGCGCTACCTGCTGCAATCGAGGTCCACTACGGAGATGGTTTTGTTCACTCTGCTGCAGTCCCCCAGTCTCTGAGGGAAGCCCTGGGGCTGCCCACATCTCAGACTCGGGCGGCTCGAGTGTGGACGGGAGATGGCAGCGTGGAGCTTCCCCTCGTCCCGGGTTCGTATGACGTGGACATTGAGCACTCTTGGCGTCATGGCCGAGCCCGCCGGAGCAACGTCACGGTGCCGGGCTCTGGGCTTGCTCAGCTGCAGGTCGCCTTGGAGGAGAAGATTCACCGGGATGGCTGGATGGCTATGGACTCTCACTTGCACGCAGCGCCGAGTAGCGACGGCAAGTTGTCCATGGAAGACCGGTTGGTCACCTGTGCTGCTACTGGCGTGGAGGTTCCTGTTCACACCGATCACGATCGGCACGTGGACTATCGACCCTTGGCTGCCGCAATGGGATTGGATGAGCGTCTCCTGGCGGTCCCGGGGGTCGAGGTGTCCCCATTGCTGCGGGGACACTTCAACGTGTTCCCTGTGGAAGCGCGTCCTGGCGAGTTGGCCAATGGTGGCGCAGAGCCCTGGTGGATCCTGCCCGAGAACACGGAGGAGTTGTTTCAGCGCATGCGCGCCTCGGCGGCTCCTGGGGCCATCTTGCAGGTCAACCATGGCCGCTCGGGGATGTTCGAATTTGCCAACTACGACCCCACCTCGGGTACACCGATGCAGCCGGACTACTGGTCCTGGGACTTTGATGCATTCGAGTTGCTCAACAGCACCAGCGCGCGCAACTGGGAGCCGTTGAGGACCGACTGGTTTTCGTTCTTGAATGTGGGCCGCAGGCCCGTGCCGACTGGGGTGTCGGACAGTCACGGTCGCACGAATCCGTGTGGTTATGGGCACACCGATCTATTCGTGGGAGTTGATGACCCCAAGGACCTGAGTATCGAGCTCGTCCAGGAGGCTATTCGCGCGGGACATGCGGTGGTTTCGGGGGGCGTGACCCTTCGCGCCACACTGCAGGGCGACGACCCAGCAGACAGCCCGGTGCTCCCCGGTGAGACTGTGGTGGGGTCCAGCGCGACCCTACGGCTTCGGGTGTTGGCGCCCTCGTGGATCGTGCCCAAGTGGGTTCGGCTCTATCGCAACGGAGTTGTCCTTCGCGAAGAGGAACTGGCGGGGACCAAGGATGGGGTGACCTGGTACCAAGCCAGCTGGCCCGTGGAGAGCGAGATCGATGCCTGGTACGTCGTGGAAGTCGAGGGTGATCAGCCCATGGGAGGTGTCTGGGGTGGTGCCTTGCCCTATGCGGCGACCAATGCGTTCTTTCTCGACGTGGCGGGTGATGGCTGGGAGGCACCGGGATTCTCGCCTGGAGACGAGCGCTGACCAGGAGGGTAGAGGCTCCTCCGGGCCTTACTGAGAAGACTCACTACTTGGCGTGGCAGCGGCCCGATCGGTGGGCGCGTCCGCGAGGGTCTTGGAGCCCCCCTTCTTCTTTCGTGCAGTCGTCTTCTTCTTGGCGGCGCTCTTCTTCGTCGGTCCCTTTGGCTTGGGTGGGCTCCTCTTCGTGCTGACCGGAGACTTTGTGCCGGTGGTCGCGGTCTCGGCAACTGCGGTCTTGGCTGGAGCCCCCTTGCGCTTCGCGGGCTCCCTTCGCTTCGGATACAGCCTCTGGGACATCGTGCCCAGTCGCCTGGCGACCTTGGCGTACACGGAGTGGTCCTCAAAGCGGCCGTCGTGGGCCCCGGCGAGACCGGCTGGAGTCTCTAGGAGCAGCTCCAGTGCATCCTCGATGGTGTCCGCGGCCCAGAGATGAAACTCACCGCGCTCCATCGCAGCCTGGAGCTCGCGAGGGATCTGAAGTGCTGGCACCGTGGCTCGTGGAAGGAGGACCCCTTGAGTGCCGGTGCGCCCGAGCTGTTGGCAGGTCTTCCACCAGCCCAGGACCTTGAGGTTGATACTTCCCACGGGAAGTAGCTCGCCCCGTTGATTGATGGCGCCAGTGACCCCGATGTCTTGGCGGCACGGGAGCCCGGACAGCTCACTGATGAGGGCGACGGCCTCGGCCAGAGTTGCAGAGTCCCCATCGACCTTGCCATAGGACTGTTCGAAGGCGAGCGTGGCTCCCAGCCCGAGAGGGGACTCTTGTGCGAACAAGCCCCGCAGAAAACCATTGAGCAGGAAGACGCCCTTGTCGAAGGACCGGCCCGAGTACTTGGCTTCGCGCTCGATGTTCACCAAGCCCTCGCGTCCGACGGAGACTCGCGCCGTGATGCGGCCAGGAATGCAATAGGAGGCCGGGCCTGAGCCATAGACCATGAGCCCGTTCACGACCCCCTGCTTCTTCCCCTTCGCATGGAGGAGCAGTTGCCCGAACTCGACCCGCACCCGGTGGTTTTCTTCAGCGGTTGCGCGTCGGGCGCGCATGTGGGCCATCGCCTCTCGTACGGAGCCTTCGTTCAGCGTGCCTCTTGTTTGGAGCACTCGGGCCTCTCGGAGGCACTGGATCGACTCTGCGATCTGGATACTGATGTGGCCCCTCCGGGTGGTTCGTCCGGCCTCTTCCTCGATGAGCCAAGCAAGGGCTGGTGCCGATACAGCTCCGACCCCGGCCGTTTCTGCCGCCGTACGCAGTAGGCCCACCAGCGTGCCGACTCCCGCAGAGTCTCGGCTCACTTCGGTGCGGATGATCACTCGAGAGGGCACCAGTGTTGTCAGGGCTCCGTCCTGTTCCCGAAGACGCCTGAAGTCGGACTCAGGTCCCACCAACACCGCGCTGAGTCTGGCTGAGTCGATGCGCACAACTTGATCGGGGCTGTCCTGCTGGTCTCCGGGCAATTGAGAGACCGAGCCCAGTGTCATGGCTTCTCGTAGGGCGGGCCAGGCGTCGTCGTCATCCAGCAGTCGCGCAACCTCGACAACCACAATGGACTCATCACAGCGATGTAGCTCTCCTGGGGCCCCTTCTCCCCGCAGGACCCGTTGGTGGGGACGCTGGAGGAGGACGACATCTGTGCAGTTGCCGGCCTGGGTTGCCAGGTGCTCGGCGATGGCGGAGGCCCATTCCCAACCTGATGGGCTGACAATCTGTAGATGTTGCGGGAGGCCGGGGCGGTGCAGCGTGGCGGTGAGGCGCAGTGCCTCCTGAACATGTTCCTGGGCCCAGAGGAGCGGGGGCAGTTTCTTGTGTGTGTCTGGTGCCTGGCGGACCCAGCGCACAGGGCACCGCCATCGCGCGTCTTGGGACTCTAGTCGGAGTCGCGCGGTTGCGGATGAAGTCCTACTGGGCAAAGTCGAAACTCCTGGAGGTGTGTCGGCCCGTGCGGATCGTGATGAAGTGGGTCTCCTCAATGTCCTGAAGTGGGTTAGACAGCTTGATCTCGTGCTCGCCGGCCTCCAGACGGTGATCCAGCAGAGGCGTGGTGCCGACGAAGGTGCCGTCGATGAAGACACGTGCGTAGCCCGAATCAACCTCGATGCTGAGCGTTCCGGAGTTCAGGGCGACTCGTTCAAGGAGGGTTCGCTTGAGGACGGTGGTCTCTCCGCGCCCGGGAGAGGTGACGACGGCTTGGACAGACTGGTGCCCATCGAGCCTGTATTCGACCTTGTAGAGTTGGTCAGTCTTGTACGCACTCCATTCGAACGGCGTGACACCAGCCTTGCGTCCATCGACGAACACCCGGGCTCCCGAAGGTTCGGAGCGGAAGATCACCACTGGGGCTGCCAAGTCTCCAGCGGCGCTGTCTTCCAGCGAGGAGGCGTCCAGGAAGGCCTTGGGGCGCGCTGCAGCTCTCGGTGCGTTCCCAGGGTCAACTGAGGTCGATACCGCGTTGTCCAGGGCACTGGTGTCATCCAGCGTGCTGGCTCTTGTCCGCTCTCGGGCGCCGCTGTTGGTGATGTTCTCCGCCGCCCGGTCGGGGTTGGCTTGGGAGCTTGGCTGTTGGCGGTCCTCGTCGCGGACGATATTGAACTGCTGGGGTACGAGCTGTACCTCGGTCACATAGACCTGCCCTGAGACCAACTCCAGGCCGCCCGTTACTCGAGGCATATAGCCGGGCGCGATGATTCGGAGCTCGTGGGCTACTCCGGGTGCCACCTCGTCGAAGCGCATGGGGATCAGGTCTCCGTCCAGAAAGACCTGAGTTCCGGCGATGCCTTGGGGAAGGACGCGCACCTCCAGCGTGGCGAATCGGTTGGTAGGGCTGGCGTCGGGAGCCAGCGGAACCAGCAGGAGTAGCAGGAGGCATGCCATGATCAAGAGCACAGCAGCGCTCCCAGCCACTAGCAGCCAGTTCACTCCTCGCTTCTTTCGCTTGCCCACCTTCCTGCGTTGGACGGTCTTGGTGGAGCCGCTGCGTCGGGGACTCGCCTGCGACGCCTTCATTCCAGTCCAGTCGGTGAAGTCCTGTTCGTTGCTGAGGACCTTGGCCCGCTCTGTTCCGCGCTCCAAGCGCTCACGCTCTTGAAGGATTTCCTCGCCAAACCGCTCATGCAGCCAGCGGGAGGTCTCTGGGGCCAGCCCACTGGGAGTGCTCGGCAGGAGGAATTGTTCGAGCTCTCGTTGGAGCAAAGACGCCTCTTGATAACGGTCACCCGCATCAGCAGAGAGCGCAGTCATACAGATGCGGTCGAGCTCGGGGGAGAGCTGTGGGTTGTAGCTGCTGGGAAGTGGGACCTGGCAAGTGCGCACGGCCTCCAGGGACTCGATGTCGTTAGGCCGCTTGAAGAGGCGGTGCCCTGTGAGCATCTCCCAGAGGCAAACACCCAGGGAGAAGATGTCCGAGCGATGGTCTGTCTTGTCCCCGTGAGACTGCTCGGGGGACATGTACTGGAACTTGCCCTTGATGACTCCGGCCTCCGATGACTCTGTGGCGGATTCCGCCTTGGCGATCCCAAAGTCGACAATCTTGACGTGGCCGCCGTAGCTGACGAGCACGTTGGATGGCGAGATGTCCCGGTGCACGATGTTGAGAGGCAGGCCTACTGTGTCGCTGAGCTTGTGCGCGTAGTCGAGCCCCTTGGCGACCTCGTGCGCGATGTAGGCGGCGAGCTCGGGCGGCATGTGTTCGCCGCGCTCAGCCTGGCGTCGCATGATCGACTTTAGGTCCTTACCGGCGACCGACTCCATGGCAATGAAGAAGCTCTCGTTGATCTTTCCGAAATCGTAGATCTGAACGATGTTTGGATGGGTCAGCTGGACGGACAGCTTTGCTTCGTCGATGAACATCTCGACGAACTCTGGGCTATTGGCGAAGTGCGGCAGGATCCGCTTGATCACCACGACTTTCTCGAACCCGGAGTGGCCGAATGTCTTGGCCTTGAAGACCTCCGCCATGCCGCCGATGGCAATGGGATCGAGCAAGTGGTATTTGCCAAATGTCTTGGGGGAAAACTGAGGCCGTCGAGGTGTCTTCTGGCCCTCTCCCACGTGCAAGCCACCTTTGCCCGAATCAGCCAAGGGAGAGTCCTTTGTATTCAGTGTGGGGAGCCCGTGTGCTTACCGACACCCATGGGGCTGCTGCTTGATCCAGCCGGGTGCTGGTCCACCGGGCGCCTCCTGCCTCGGATCCTGCGCTCAAACTCGGTCGACTATAGGACGGGGAAGGGGGCCTTACAAGACAACTGCGGCCCGATCGAGAACGGCTAATCGCCCCCGCCGTCACCTCCGTCATTGTCGTCGTCGTCACCGGCCGCCCCGAAGGCGCCCCCGGGACCATTGCTCATGTCATCACAGGTGAACTGAGCCCGAAGGGCAATCATGCGGGTGCCATCGTCGTCTTCGGACATGGAGATCAGCTGACGACATGCTCCTCGATACCGGTCGAAGAGGCTGAGGTCTTCGTCATCGGCCTTGTTGTTCTTGCGAAACGACTTGCGACAGTCCGCCACTTCCGCGTCGCCAAACGATAGATCGCAGTCGGACCAGTAGTCCGCCATCTCTGCGCAGAGCTTCTGACAGTCGTTGTAGCAACCCGGTGTCAGGAGAACGATGGCAGTCAGCAGCAGGATGCGTTCGATCACCGGACTATCTCCGCTTCGTTCGCACTCAAGGCAGCAGTCCACTGCCTAGGGCGCCCAGTTCGCACTCCGCAGTCGTCGGGTCGCAGCATGCGGCCCGTGCCTGTGAGTCCTCGAGGTCCCTCAGATCGCTGATTTGCTCGATGATGGTCGCGCACTCCAGCAACTCGTCTTCAGAGACCTGACCGCTCCGGTAGTCAGCGAGGCACTGAACCCGGACGTCTTCGGTGTCGAGGTCTCCGCAGATGTCCTGCTGGTAGTCATACCAGCGAGTGCAGAGGTCTCGGCACTCAGACCGACAGCCGGTGCTCAGGGCAAGTCCCAGAACCAAGGCTCCGAGCCCCCTCACCGCGCGGTATTTGCAGTGCAGGTCCCTGATGCTCACCTCCCGGTAGAGCGGACGCGGAATGCTCGCATGGGGTGACCCGAAGGGTCAAGGAACCCAGGCCTTTGGGTAGAGAGGGCGCTAGAGGTGCACTGGACGAGCGGCCAGACGGAGGCCACAATCGGGGTGTATGTCAACGACGGATCCCAAGTTGCGGAATTGCGGTGTGCTCCAGATTGAGCCCACTGATTTCTGCAATCTCACCTGTCCAATGTGTCATCCACAGCAGGGCTTTCGCCCAAATCTGCACGGCGACCTGCTCAAGGGTTACATGGACATGGACCTCTACCGAAAGATTATCGATGGCATCGCCCGGAGCTCGGCGACGTTCGATCATCTGATCTTTCAGTGGCTGGGTGACCCCAGCTTGCATCCCGAACTCTTTGACATGCTTGGCTATGCCCTCGATCACGTGGGGGATCGGTTCGAGTACTTCAGGATCGATACCAATGCGATCCTGCTAACGCCGGATCGAGTCGACCAGCTCATCGAGGCGTACGTGCGCCACCCTCTGAAGCCCGTGCTGATGGTGTTCAGCCTCGATGCGATCACGCGGGAAACCTATCGGAAGGTGAAGGGGCGCGATTACTTCGACGTGGTGATGGACAATGTTCATGGCTTTCTGGAGAAGCGCGGAAAGATCGACGTCCCCTGGGTGAATCTGAACGCGGAGTTTCAGTTCGTTCTTCAGCAGGCCAACCACCATGAGGCCCGGCAGTTCGTGGATTACTGGGACGACCGGTGCAGTCAAGACCGGAACGGGGTCGGGTACAACGACATCATGGTGAAGCGGTTGGCCGTCGGAACTGGAGGGGAGAAACAGCATGAGGCAGATCGCCTCTATTCGGAGACGATCGAGCGGTTTGACTTGACTCCCTACGACAAGGACCACATTCATCTGAAGCTCTGGATGGAGCGCTACTGGGAAGAACACGACGATCCGGTAGCTTCGGAGACGGATCTCGATCTGGGCGAGACGGGTACGGCATCTCCAAGTTTGGTCAATTGACGGTGCAGAGGAACTGAGCGATGGGACGTGGACGACCAAAGGGGGCGAAGGGGTCCAAGCTCTTGCGTGTCCTCGCCAAGGAGGAGGCCGATGCTGCTGGTCAGGCCGCCGCTCAGGTGCCGGCCGACCGCATGCCCTGTCCGGGTCTCTGGAAGACGCCGGTGATTCGCTGGGACGGTGAGCTGATGGCTTGTTGTGCCGATATTGATGGTGAGATCGCCGTGGGCAACCTGCGGGACGCGGACTTCGACGATCTGTGGTTTGGTCCCGAGATGACACACTATCGGTTGCTGCACATAGAGGGCAGGTTCGACGCCATGCCCAAGTGCTGGTCCTGTGGAGGGATCAACTTCTATAAGATTGAGCCGGAGGAGGTCCACGCCTACCTCGACGAGACGAATCGACTGGACCTCTGGCCTACCTACACGGAGCGCATGGGCCTCGATTCGAACGGTAGACCCCTTTCGGGCTGAGGTGCACCTCCATGGCGACATTTCGAATCCTTCGTGGCCGAGAGCTCGTCATCGCTCACGTCTTTGACGACGGGCCAGTGGTTCTGGGCAGCGCCCCCGATGTGGATATGCCGCTCGATGATCCGAGTGTGGTGGCTAGGCACGCGCGGTTCAGCACACAGGCAGGGTTCTGGGTGGTTGAGGCTGTGGATCGAGAGCACCCCATTGTGGTGGGTGGACGGCGGACGACTGCCTACCCTCTTCGCTCGGGGGACCGAGTGGAAATCGGGGACTTCGACGTCGAGTTCCTGAACGAGGACGGCTGGGCAGCAGCGCTTGAAGGGGTGGATGCCGACTCTCAGGATGCTGGTGAGAGTTCCAGCTCGACGATTGCCTTGTCCGCGGCTGAGCTGGTGGGTGTCTACAACCGCAATCGGGAGCTAATGCAGGCGCATCTAGCCTGGGTTGATTCTGGTGGAGAGGAGCACATCTTCGTGCTGGACCAGGCGGTGACTCGCGTGGGTTCGCTTCCCGGCAGTGATGTTCGAATCCCGAGAATGGGGACCACGACTGTCCTGGGCCCTGGCGGCGGCGAGTCGGATCCAAACGAGGGGCACTGCGCTCGAGTGGTTCAACAAGGCGAGCAGTTTGTTCTGGAGCCCCTGGTGTCCGGCGTGCAGGTCAACGACATTCCCTTCTCCGCGACCCTCGTGCTCCAGGATGGCGACATGATTACGCTCGGGCAGCAACAGTTGGTGTTTCGCGCTGCGCTTTGACCGGAAGGGCTGGCAGCCATGGGTCTCGCGGCCTCCCGACGGATTAATTCTCGCCTGCAGGTAGCTGCTTGGGTCGGCGCTTGCGGCGTCCCAGCAAGCTTCGGTTTGAGTTGAACTCACGCTCGGCCTGCAGTGCGGCTGCAAGGGTGTCACGTTGCCCCTGCGCGTCTTCGAGCTCCAAGGTCTTTTTCTCTACCTCGGTCTCCAGAACCCGCCGCTCATACTCGGACTCTTCCAGTCGTTGTTTCAGGACCGGAACCCGCGTCGCTAGGCTTTGTGCTTCCTCGAACTCAGATCCCTTCTTGTCCAGCTCGGCTTCCAGCGATGCGCGCTCGAACTCGGTCTTGTTCAGGCGTGCTTCGAGTGTCTCGATCTTCTTATTGCTCCGCTCGGATTGGCCCACAAGCCCAGTGTTAGTTTCCTGGAGTTCGTCGAACTCCCCCTCCTTCTTGGCGAATTCTTCCAGAAGAGTGCGTTGTTCGAATTCGGCACGCGCCAACCGCTCTTCGAGGCTCTTGGCGTCCGCAGTGAGCCGTGCCTTCGTAGCATCTCGTTCGGCCTGTGCCTCCAGGATCTCACTGTCCTTTTTCGATGCTTCTTCCAGCAGGGTGCGGTGTTCGAACTCGGCCTTGGCCAGGCGGGCCTCCAGCAACTCGACGTCTGCTTCCAGCTTGGCTTTTAGGTTGTCACGCTGTGTCTGTGCCTCGAGGATCTCTCCGTCCTTCTTCGAGCTCTCTTCCAGGGTCGTGCGTAGCTCGAACTCACCTTTGGCAACCTGTTCTTCCAGGCGCTTGACTGCTGCGTTCAGCTTGGCGGCCGTCTTGTCACGGGTGTCTTGTGCCTTGGTGACTTCCCGCTCCTTCTTGTCGAGCTCTTCCAGCAGCTTGGTGTGCTCGTAGCCGGCTTGTTCGAGCCGGTCCTTGAGACGCTCGGTGTCGAGACGGAGGGCCTGGATGTCCTGATTCCTGGCATCCATTGCCTGGTCTAGATCGGAGATCTTCACACGAGCTGTTCGAAGCGCATCTCGGAGCTCTTGCCCCTCGTCGAGGGCCCGATCCGTGCGTGCTTGTTCTTCTTGCTGTTTGATGGCGCGGGCATTGAGTTCCTGGTCCTTGAAGTTCAGGTCCCTCTCCAATGCCCGGAGTCGCCCAGCTTGTTCGTCACTGAGCGCCCGGAGCCTGCTTCTCTCCTCCACCAGGATGGCAAGCCGCGTACGCACGTCTTCGATGAGTGCCTTAGAGGCCTCCTCGGTCGCCTCGAGCTTGCGAAGAAACTCTTCACGGAGGAGCACAAGCTGCGCGTGAGCCTGGGCAGTGGCCTCTTTGTGTTGGCGCTGAGTCTCGTGAACCGAGCGGTCTTTGGATCTCAGCTGCTGTTCTAGCTCTCGGACCCTCGCGCTGTGCTCCTCGAGACGTCCCTTGAGCAACCCGCGGTCCTGCGCGCTCTTGTCCAGTCGTTCTCTTAGGTCAGCCACGACCTTGGCCGACTTCTCTTTGGTGCTCTCGATCGCTTGTACCCGTCGCTCCTCGGCGGTCTCCAGAGTGCTCTGTGCTCGTACGCGCTCCACCTCCATGCGCTCTCGGAGCTCGTCCAGTTCCCGTTGCTTCTTGGCCTCAAGGTCCGTGTGCTTGCGCGTTAGCTCGTCAATGGCCGCCTCCCGGACGGCCACCTCGCGCTCTCGGTCGCGGTTTGCGGCTTCGGCGCTGACATTTTGTTGCTCGAGCGCCTTGCACTGACTCTCTAGGTCGAGAACAAGACGGTCTCGCTCGCGATATTGGACCTCCAGTGACTTCAGCTCGCCTTTCAAGCTGCCGACGGACTTCTTGAGCTTCGAGACCTCCCGCTGGGTGCTCTTGAGCGCGTCGTCCTTTTTCTTGAGGTCCAGCTCTTTCCTCTCCAACTCTTCAGCGAGCCCGGCCGCGTCCTTCAGAGCGGAGTCCTGTTGCTCCTGGAGGTAGAGAATCGAGGAATTCTTGAATCGGCTCACAGCCGTCAGGGAGTCGCTCAGCTGGTCCACCGAGCCCAGAAGTCCTTCGATCCGCTTGTCGAGGGTCCTCACTTCGACCGATTTCTTCTCCTGGTCATCGTGCAGGTGCTCCAGCGCTGCTCGGAGCCGCTTGTTCTCCTCGTGTTCCTCCCAGAGATCCCCCTGGGTCCGAGTGAGGCGCGTGATGACGGTCTCGTGACGTTGGCGCGGAACAATAGCGCTCAGCCTGGTGGCTAGGGCATCGATGGTGTGGTCCCAGGTGTATCGAGACTTCGCCAGCTCCTGAGCCGCCTTGCTGGCTTCGTGAACCGCCTTCGGATCGGCCAGCAGTTTCTCGATCAACTTCCGGAGCCCAGAGACGTCGCCGGGTTCGATGAGCCAGCCCGCCCCGTAGTCGCGCAGCTCATCGGCGATGACCTGTCCCGGGGCTGTGATGATGGGAAGCCCACACCTCAGGTAGTCGATCTGCCGGAACGACAAGTTGATCTCTCGTTCGGGATTGGGCGCCATGAGGTCGAAGGCCACCGATGCACGGCTGTAGTCGTCCCACAGTGTGTCGATGGGCACCATGCCCTTGAATGCGAGGTGCTTGCTCTTCTTGGGGAGAGCCTCGCGTGGGTCGACGTAGTGCACGGTGTCGGAGCGGATCGCGTACTTGCCACCGTAGAGCTGCAGCTTGCCTTTGCCCGCCTTCTTCAGCGCTTCGTGGAGGACCACTAGGCCTGCGCTTAGGTCTGCCCATGGCCAGAAGACTCCGCCCGCTACGAAGACCGTCGACTTGGTCTTGCGCAATGGAGGCATTACCGGCGGACAAGAGATGGGCACTACGAGGCCTGCAGCCCGGGTGCAGTCGACCCCCGCCAGCGCGAGCAGTGGCAGGTGGTAGTAGCGCTGTCGCTCGTTGCTGAAGAGGAACTCGTCGCCCCTCTGCAGGGCGTCGAGAATGCGCCCCGACTCGCGCTCTTCAGCGCCCTCTTGGAACTGCTGCTCCAGAATGCGAGGAGCGAACAGGTCCAGGACCACCTTGAAGTTACCGTCTGGAAGCCTCCGAGCTTCTTCGGGTGCTTCCACCAGTACGATGTCTGGGTCTACCTGGGCAACCACGTCGTGGAGGTCGGGGGTGTCCGTGAAGGAGAAGGGGTTGCCCGGGGCTCCCAACGGTCCGCCCCGGGGTGCGAGTCCTGTGCTGTCGCTGATGCTGGAGCCAGCCGTCGCTGCGGCCTCCAAGGCTTTCTTGCTCGTACCGCGCCTCTTTGGCGAGGCCTTCTTTGCCATGCGGCCAGGATCGCCAGGAGGCACCGAGTTGTCCGTCAGTCGGTCCAGCCGGATCTCTCTTGGGCCTCTGGTGACCTTCTTCTTCAGCGCTGGGGGAAGGTCTTCGGTGCGCGTGCAGTAACAGACCTCGTGTCCTCGAAGGCGAAGGCCCTCGCCGTTGGCAAAGGCACGGAGTCCACTGCCGACTACTGCCTGGCCTGCCACAGGTGGCATGCCGTGAAGGATGACCAGGACTCTCACGCGCTCACCGGCTTCTTGGGAGGTGAGGGGTTTTCTCTGTGCCCGGCTCCTCCCTGTTCGTCGGGCAAGTGCCTGGAATCATAGCCGGTAATGGAGGCGTGTCGTAGCTCCCACGTCCCGCCTTCGCCTCGATCGACGGCAGGCGAGGGTCAGCACGAGCAGGAGCATGCTGCTTCTCCCCGAGTGCCGCTCGCCACTTCTTGGGGCCATCTCGGGGCCGGCTCGGCAGCCACTGCAGCCTCGGAGTGGGTTCTCAACGTCATCGGGAACGGGCCCGAAGCCCGGCTCGCCAACGGAGGGTGCGCTCCACGCCGCGTAGCCCCATGGGGCTCCATCTTGAGTGGCGCCAGGCTTGGTGGGGGACACGCCCAGGAGAACGCCGTCGTAGGTGCTGTCCAGCCCGGCGAGGTAGACGGTCCCCGATACGGAGCCCGGTTCGGCCTCGGGCCTGTCGTCGGGTGCCATCACGAGGTCATGACTCGCTTGAGCTTCCCCGTCACGTATTGCGACCAGCCGCACTTCCCAGCCCCGATCCTCACCATCGCTGGTCGCGCTTCCCCGGACATCCAGCACGAGCCCACTGTCACCCGAACTCTCTTCTGGTCCCTCGATGAGTATGTAATTGCTGCCGAGGAACTCGGGGAGCTGGGCACCGTTGAGTTCCTCGACCTGCACGTCCACTGGGAGCTCGTCGAAGCTGTGCCTTTCGCTCAGGCCTCCTTGGCCGACGGCCGCCATGTCCGCGGGAGTGTTGAAGTCATCGCCGATGTTGAAGTCCATCGTTGCGGCCCGCTCCACAAAGAGACCGTACTCTTGGGAGAAGCTGGTGCCCTCGTCAGTGAGCACCTGGTCCAGTTCGTCGATCAGCCAATAGCCGGATCGACCGAGCACTTGGTCCCACAAGTTGTGGTGCCATTCGGCAGAGCCCAGGCTGTCCTGGATGCTGGCCAGAGCCAGGAACGTTCCATACTGGAAGCCACCGCTGTTACTGGTCTCGAGGGACCTCCAGGGCTCGCGTGCCCACCGATCGGCTTGGCCCACGAGGTTTTCGGTTAGCTTCGGGTAGACGACGGACTCCTGATAGACGGCAGAGGCCTCGATGAACCAGAGATTGTCCGTGGACCCCGATGCCCAGAACTCGTCGAACCCGTAGCGCACCTGGATTGCGTGAAACAGCTCATGGGGCGCTAGGGACTGGAGCAGGCTTGGCGCCTGAAACCACTGCGAATTCACCACGATGAATGCCATGGGCTCGCCCAACCCGCAGGGGTGCAGCTGGGTGTAGCCTCCGGTGCCCGAAGAGGGGATGAATTCGACGGCCACCAGCAGTTGGTAGGTGTCGATGCGCGCCGGGGGATAGAAGCCGATCTCGTCGTGCAAGACAGACAGGCTCTCTTCGAAGTAGTCCAGCAGTGTCGAGATGCGAGACTCTGTGATGGCGAGGCTTGGCGTGTAGTGGATAGCGAAGTGCTCGGAGGAGCGGATGGCCGCATAGGGGCCTAGGCCATCCTGGGCGACCTCGGGCGGAACGCAGGTGTCGCGGCTGCTGTGAGTCTCTGGCGCGTAGGCGAGATCGTGCCAGGGATTCGTGACTTGCTGAATGAGCTGGAGTTGCTCGTCCGTGTGTTCCTCGCTGTGAGCTCTGAGCTCGGCCAACAAGCTGGTCGCACAGGGGGGCTCGGTTGCTGACAGGCCCTGGTAGCGGGCGTCCAATAGATCGGGCCGGAATAGCGAGTAAAAGCGCTGCATTCGGGCCTCGGCCGGCGCCGTGATTCCGCTCTCTGTGTCCTGGCGAATGGCGTCGTAGAGCCCGGTCGCATGGGCGCCTGGGGCACTCCAGCACAGGCTTGCACAGGTCAGTGCCAGAAGGACGAGCAGGTGCCACTCTGACAGGTGGGACAGCCCTGGTGGGGGTCGGATCACTCTTCGCAGAGCCTAGCGCGTTCCGCTTGCGGCTGTGGCATCACCGCTTTGGGCCGGCTACGCTGGCCATCGAATGGCACTGAAGAGTCGAACACTGAATGACTACCGGGACGATGCGCTTGTGTATCTGTCCCGCGGGTTGAACCGTGGCTGGTCGAAACCCGATTGGGTCAGCGTGAATCTGACCCTCAAGTGCAACCTAGCCTGCACATTCTGCAAGACCTGCTATCCGGTTCGTGAAGAACTGTCGACCCGTGAGATCAAGGACATCATCGACCAGACCTACACCTGGGGTGTGCGGCGGTTCAACCCCCTAGGTGGCGAGCCCTTCGTGCGCACGGACCTCGAAGAAATCCTGGCCTATGCATGCGCCAAAGATTTCTACATTACGGTCACGACGAACGGCACCCTGATCTCCCCCCAGCGCGCTAAGGCCATTGCTGAGATTCCCTACAACCGGCTCCACTTCAATGTGAGCATTGACGGACCGAACCCATGGCACGACATGGGTCGCGGTCAGGGCAACTTCGACAAGGCTATTCGGGGCTACTGGAACCTCCGGGAGGCCGACGCTGTTGCGGGCAATCCGGTGCGGAAGGTGCTGATCAACTGCATCATCAACAAGCTCAATCTCGCTGAGTTGCCCGAGTTCATGTTCTGGTGTCGTGAAGAACTGGGGGTGCAGGGGATCCAGTGGCTCAACCTCTTCCGTCACGGGGATCGCATCGACCCGGACGTTGAGAGCATGTGGATTTCCCAAGATCGCCTGGGAGAGCTCGATGACTTCGTCGACTTCCTGATTGGGTTCGCGAAGCATGATGCGGACGAGAACTTCAGCTTCGCCAACACGATCGAGGACCTCGAGAACATCAAGAAGTACTATCGCAACGAGTTGCAGCCGCTGGATGGGCGCTGTTATAGCGGCTGGAAAGAGCTGTACATCAACGCCGACGGCTCGGCGATTATGTGCGATGGGAAGCTCGATTTCCTGAACGGCTCGTTCGGTGACCTGCGCAAGCAGACGCTGAGGGAGTTGTGGACCGGGCCCGAGATCGCCAAACTCCGCCGGAACGTCAAGAACTGTCAGACCCCTTGCATTCAGGACTGCTACTTGCGACGACGAAGCGACAGTGCCCTTCGAATTGCCCGCGGTGTCTCGCGGTTGGTGTATTCGGAGCTGAAGAAGAAATATCGTCGGCGTCAGCTCGAGGCTCCGTCGTACGCAGACTCTGTGCTGTCGCTTCAGCTCTCGGACACGTTGGATCTCGAGACGTCGTGGAAGCGTGTGCCCATGGAGCGCTTCCGCGCTCTGACCAAGGACTCCCCCGAGCCCTTCTCCGTCGTGCGCGACGACCCCTTCCAGTTCTACGAACTCCGCAACAGGGGCTCGTTGCAGTTCAACCGGGGATTCCTCGAGCTCGGCGTGTTGCAGGAGCTGGTTCGGGACATTCAGCAGAGTGACCTGATCTACGGTTCGCTACGTCTAGGTTGGGTGGGTGAGCCGCTGCTCCATCCTCAGGTGGAGGAGATTCTCAACTGGCTGGTGGAGGCCTGGCGCGAGAAGCCCTTTGCCCACCGCATCGAGATCCCCACCAACGCGACCCTACTCAACCACAACTACTCGCGGATCACCGCCGAGGCCGGGGACGTCCCGTTTGTCTGGATCTTTGAGGTCGATGCGTTCGATCAGGACTCGTATCTGAGCCATCACAAAGAGGGGCTCTGGACGCGTGTCTTGGACAACATCAACTTCCTGCTGAAGGAAGTGCAGGACAAGAAGCCACGAGAACTCCGCCTCATTCTGCAGAACACCATCACCGCCGCCACCGCCCAGGATGCTGTTCAGTTTCGTGATTTCTGGACCCAACACCTCGGCTCCTATGGCCTCACGGCCCAACAAAAGGGATATGGGCTTCCCACGGAGGCTGGTCACTGGCTGCACTATCGATGGCCCGACCCGAAGGAGCTGGAGGAGATTCGTGCGGCTCGAGTTCTCTACGCGGACGCGCTGCAGGCTGTTGGCCTAGACCCCAGCATTGGCGCTCCCAATGATTCAGAGCATCGCACTTGCGCGGCCTACTGGAAGACGCCCACCGTGTCGTGGGACGGCAAGTTGCTCATGTGCACCGTGGATGCCCAGCAGACCATGAAGGCTGCAGACGTGACTGTGGAAGGGCTCTGTGAGCCCTGGTGGAAGGGGCAGCGCATGCACCAGGTGCGGACTCAGGTTGCTCGGGAAGACTTCTCGGGCCTGTCGCTGTGCCGGGACTGCCACTTCCCTTACAGCCCCAACTCGCCCCAGGTGACAGACGAAGAGATGAACTTCTACTTCGACGCTGCTGGGCGCTAACAGCGCGTCCTTTCCTCAGCTCGTACCGTGCCTCGTTACCCTCGCGTTGCCCCGACGATGGCTGGCCTCCAGGGCAGCCTGTTCTCCAAGCTTGCCCACCGGATCCGAGCGATTGAGGGGGAGGTGCACCCTCTGCACGTAGGGGATACGTGGCTCGAGCCCTTGGATGGGGCGCGTATGCAGGACCTGCGGGTGACAAGCCACCCCGGCATGCATCGGTATGCGCAGCCGCACGGCCATCCCGCTTTGCTCGATGCCATCGAGCAGACGCGAGGAACAGATCGCAAGCGAGTCTTGGTTACCGCCGGGGCTACTGGCGGCCTCGGCGCGTTGACCGGTGCGCTGCTTGCTCCCGAAGACGAGGTGCTCATCCTGGCTCCATTCTGGCCGTTGATTCGCGGCATCGTTCTGGCAGCCCGGGCCCACGCGGTGCAGGTGCCTTTCTACGATCGAGTAGGGGTCGGTGCGGAGGGGGCAGAGGCGGTCTCGGCTGTGCTCGGAGCGGCCATGAGCGACCGGACGGTCGCGATCTATGTGAACACACCCAACAACCCCACTGGGCGGGTTGTTGATGGACAGGTTCTGGCTGCTGTGGCTGAGTTTGCCCGGGCCCACGACCTGTGGCTCTGGTCCGACGAGGTGTACGAGCCCTATGCGTTCGCTGCTCCCCACGTTGCCCTAGCGGATGTGGCTCCAGAGCGTACGTTCACCGCATTCAGCTTTTCCAAGGCTTATGGAATGGCTGGAAATCGGTGCGGATATCTGGTTGGGCCCACAGAGGGCGAGGCCATGTCCGAGGTGCGCAAGGTCAGCACCCACACGTTCTATTCGGCTCCCACCGCTTCTCAGCTGGCGGGGGCGAAGGCGCTTCAGGAGGGGGACGACTGGCTGGCGGAGGCCCGTGATCTCTATCGGCTTGCGGGAAACAAGGCCGCGGATGCTCTGGGAGTGGCCCGTCCGGAAGGCGGGACCTTCTTGTTCCTAGACGTGTCGGAACACCTGGATGACCGGGGTCTGCAGGGCTTCCTGGAGGACTGTATCGATCAGGGCTTAGTGCTTGCCCCGGGGTCTTCATGCGGTGAAGCCTACGGTCGCTTTGTGCGCTTGTGCTTCACCTCGGCCGAGCCTGATGTCGTGGCTCGGGGCGTGGACAAGCTGTGTTCGATTCTCGGCCGCTAGCAACGGCTTCCCGTAAGCAAACTAGTGTTTAGGGGTGTCTCCTGGCCTCTAGTACGGCACAATGCAGCCTTCCTGCATTGTCTCCCCGCTGAAAGGAAGTCCCCGTGCTTCGATCCATTCTCTTTGGCTCCTGCATTCTCTTCTTGGCCAGCTCCGCTCTGGGGCCCTCCGAGTCCCTGGCTGCCGGTGATGCTGCGGCAACCTACAAGACCTATTGCTCGTCCTGCCATGGAGAGACGGGTAAGGGGGACGGTGCTGCTTCAGCAGCGCTCGATCCCAAGCCAGCCAACTTTGCCGATGCAGCATTTTGGAAAGGCAAGGATGACGCCTACCTGACCAAGGTCATCAAGGAAGGCGGAACCGCTGTGGGCAAGTCTCCTCTGATGGCTGCCTGGGGCGCGGTGCTCAAGGACGACCAGATTGCTGGGATCGTCGCCCTCATGAAGACATTCAAGGGCAAGTAGGGCCAGGAACCTCAAGGTGGATGGGCACCAGAGGTGCCTTGAATCTGCTGACGATGGGGCGCAGGCATCACTTGGTGTGTCAGGGCCCCTGGCCTTCATGTCTTTGTTCGGGCTGGAAATCGAGACAGGACTTTTCGATTTTGTTGCCTGATGTTGACAATTTGTTGACAAGATGTGAATTCGCTCGCTAATCTCGAAGCATCTCGGACCCCGCCTGTCGATTTCATTGGAATGCAGTGGGTGGATCAGGGACAATTTACGGACCGCGATTAGCGGCTCGGTAACACCAGGGAAATGACCCATGACCCCATCCTCCACCCCACGTAGTCCCCAACGTTTTTTGTCGAGTCTCGTGCTCGGTGTTACTCACGCACGTCCGCTTCGGGTCTCGCTCCTGGCTCTGTTGGTGTTGGCGGTGGGCTGCAAGGATCACTGGACGCCCTCCTCAGGGGATGACCTGGACGACACCGGTATGAATGGTGATGCGGATGGTGACGGCATCCCCGATGACGTCGAAGGCGATGTGGATTCGGACGGTGACGGCATTCCCGATTATCTGGACACCGACAGCGACAACGATGGGATCCCGGATTCGGAAGAGGGCATCGAGGACACCGATGGGGATGGCATCCCCAACTACATCGACACCGACAGCGACGGTGATGGCATCCCCGATGCGGACGAAGGTTCTGGCGACGCCGATGGCGACGGCATCCCCAACTATCTGGACACGGACAGTGACGGTGATGGCATCCCCGACAGTGTGGAGGGCTCTGGCGATAGCGATGGCGACGGCATCCCCGATTACCTGGATACCGACAGCGACAATGACGGCTGGGATGA
>PBPL01000117.1 GCA_002724675.1 Deltaproteobacteria bacterium
GACGACGACGACGACGACGACGACGACGACCATGACGACGATGACGACCATGACGACGATGACGACCATGGCGACGACGACGACGACGATGACGACGACGATGACGACGACGACGACGACGACGACGACGACGATGCGTCCAGTGACTGCGATACCAGCAATGACAATGAGTTCGACTGCACCAATGGATGTGATGACGACAACAACGGCCTCGTGGACTGCGACGACTCCGCGTGTTCGGCGGACCCAGCTTGCGACTCTGGTGGCAGCGGGGGCGATGACGATGACGGAGACGGAGACGGAGGCGGTCCCGGGGACGGTGACGACACGAACCTGCCCGATTGTTGCGACCCGCCCTGTACCTGTTCAGATTGCGCCGCGGAATGTGGTGGGAACGACCCCAACAACCCCTGCGAATCCTGGCCGCCTCCTTGGGGTGGGGGAGACTTGGCCGGTGACGGGCCTGACCACTGCGCGGATTACAGCGCCTCGGACTGCACCTCTTGCTACGACGGAGCCGACGGCGATGGCGATGGTGGAGCTGATTGCTCCGACCCCGAAGCTCTTGCGGTGCAGAGCAGCGGTGATCTGAACACGCCGACCCCCAACTGCTATTTGATCCGCTGGTGCGATGGGGACCCCGCGACCAACTGCCCCTGAAGCCCCCATGCTCGCTGAGAGGATCTTGAACTTCTGGCGCAGTCGGCTTCCGGCTTCCTCATCACTGCGGGCACCTGTGGGTTGTTGCCGCAGCCCTGGTTCATGGTGAGGCTCAGATGATGGGGCAGCGAAGTGGCCTGAGGTTGATGTCTGTTGGGTGGAGCCTGTTGCTCCTGTCTGTCGTCCTCTCGGGGTGTCCCAATGCTCTCGGGATCATGCAGGACGTTGTTGTTCCAGATGGTGCTGAGACCACTGCGGATGATGACTCCAGTGACGACGATGACTCCGGTGACGACGATGACCTCGGTGACGACGACACCAGCGACGACGACGACACCGGCGACGACGACGACACCGGCGACGATGACGACACGAGTGATGACGACGACTCCGGCGATGACGACGACGACTCCGGCGATGACGACGACGACTCGGGCGATGACGACGACGACTCGGGCGATGACGACGACTCGGGCGATGACGACGACTCAGGCAACGACGACGACTCAGGCGACGACGACGACTCGGGCGATGGCGGCCAAGGCGTTGGTATCGACGTCTAAGACGAATCAAGCACGATTCGTGAGAGCAGGACCAAGTGCGCTGGGGTAGTGGAGATAGCTTCGTCAGTTCGAGCGAGTGGGGGTTCCGTATGGGGCGCCCTATCGCCAACGAGACCTTTGTCCAGGCACTTCTGACCTACGGTACCTACGACCACTACGACTTCTTCTGCGTCGACCAACACCATCTGCGGGCATTCCAGGAGCGGCTGGAAGTGCTCGTACCCGACAGCGGCGGGCGTTCCCGGGTCACCGGCCACCTTCATGTGGGGCTAGCCGATGCGCTGAGAGCCAATGTCTACGATGTCTTCCACTTTGGCGACTTCACTGCGCTGCTGCCTTACATGGCCCAAGCACGACGGCACTTCGCGAATCAGCCGTTTCCAATCAGTGGAGTCACGCACTCTCTCGATGGCTTGCTCATGTCCACTCGATATCAGCAAATCGTCCAGGCTGAGCTTGCCCCCTACGATGCCGTGGTCTGCACTAGCGAGTGCGCCAAAGAGAGCGTGAAGAGGGGACTCTCATGGGCGCATCAGAGTCTTCGAGGGGCGTTTCCGGCTTCCCCCGTGCGCCTGGAACGAATTCCATTAGCCATCGACGTGGATTCATTCCAGCAGGTGGACAGAGCTACCGCACGAGCACTCTTCGAGCTCCCCGACGACGTGATTGTCGCACTCTGTGTGGGTCGCCTATCGCTGCGACAGAAAGCAGACTGGGCTCCCGTCTTGGAGCGGCTCACTCGTATGCGCGCTCAGGGAGGAGTCGACCGACTGGCGGTCGTGATCGCCGGGGGTGGCGAGGGAGAGGAGATCGCCCTCCTCGAGCAACTCATACAGGTCACAGGGGTGGGCGACTGGGTGATCTCAATCCCCAACTTCGATGCCAGCATCAAGCCCCACCTCTACGCTGCCGCTGACTTCTACTTCTCACTGGTAGACAACTTCCAGGAGACTTTTGGGCTAACGCTCCTAGAGGCCATGGCCTCAGGTCTTCCGGTGATCTGCTCAGAGTTCAATGGCTATCGGGAACTCGTCGATCACAATGAGACCGGCTTCCTTGTTCCCACCACTTGGGCAGAGACCGTCCCCGACTACCTGCGACACATCCAAGGGGTCCTGCTGGACTCTCCGACTCGCCTCTACCATGGTCAGATGCTTGCAGTTGATCTGGACGCCGTCGACCTAGCCTTCCGCACTCTGGTCAACGACCGCGACTTGCGTCGGGACATGGGCGAGCGGGCCCGTGCTTCAGCCCAACGCTACACCTGGCCCCGTGTCATTGCCGAATACGAGACCCTGTGGGCTGAGCTGGGTGAGCTGGCGCGCTCCTCCCCCCAGCCTACACAAACCGACAGTTCCATCGTCTTCGACCCCTCCGAGGCCTACGCGCACTATGCGGCGCGACTCCTCCGTGAAGACACTGTGCTCGGCAGCACGGACACAGGAGAGTCGGCGCGCCAAAACCCAGCTGTCCTGGTCCGCTACGAAGACGTCCAAGCCTGCTTGAACGGGAAACTCGAACAGTGGATCCTCAGTACAGTGTCCGCCGGCACACAGACGGTGGGAAGTCTGCGCGAGGGCGCCTCGACCACTGCAGCTGCCTCACCTGGCCAGGTGGACTTCCACATTCTCTGGCTGCTGAAGCACGGTGCCCTCCGGATCGAGAGTTGAGGAGAGAGAGCCATAGACCCCTTCGTCTACCAGTACACGGTTGGTGGAGCGGTGTTCTGCATCGGGCTGGCGTACGCAGCACGGCAGGGCTACGTCGGCTTCTCGGGACGACCGCTGCGCAACTTGGTGCTCTGTTGCGGGGGGCTCGCTGTATTCATGCTCTTGCAGGGCGTCTTGCAGTACGCACCGATGTCCGAGTCTGCCGCCGTGGACTATCAGGGGGGCTACGAGCGACAGCCGGTCCTGGGAACCGGACTCGATTACGCAATCATGGTCGGCTACTTCCTAGCCATGCTGTTGATCGGCACCTGGTTCGGCCGAAACAACACATCGACAAAGGATTTCTTCTTTGGCGGGCAGCGCTTCTCTTGGTGGCTGATTGCCTTCTCGCTCGTCGCTACGACAGTGGGCTCATACAGCTTCGTTAAGTACAGCAAGGTCGCCTTCACCTTCGGGACATCGTCCTCCCAGACCTACCTCAACGACTGGCTCTGGGTCCCTCTGCTGTTGTTTGGCTGGCTGCCTATTCTCTACTTCAGCCGCGTGGTCTCCATTCCCGAGTACTTCGAGCGTCGCTTCGGACCACGGGCTAGACAGCTGTCCACTTGGCTCCTGCTCACCTACCTCGTGGGTTACGTGGGCATCAACCTCTTCACGATGGGCCAGGCCCTCAACATCCTTCTTGGCTGGCCTGTATTCATGGCTGCGGTCATCGTCGCCTCTGTATCGGCCGTCTATGTGACATTCGGGGGACAGACTAGTGTCATCATGACGGACCTCTTCCAGGGGGCGATGCTCATAGCGACTGGTTTGGTGCTGCTGGTTCTAGGCATCAACTACCTGGGCGGAGCCGAGGCTTTCTGGGAGCACCTCCCCCGAGGTCACCGAACCGCCTTCCCTGGCTTCAACGCGGATCCCAGGTGCATCCCGCAACCGCCTGAGCCACCCGCAGGCAAGTCGGGCTGCTTCCCCGCCGTCGGCATTTTCTGGCAAGACGCCATGGCGAACTCGGCCATGTTCTACTTCCTGAACCAGGGCATGGTGATGCGACTTCTTTCCGCCCGGTCCGTCGAAGACAGCCGAAAAGCTGTCGTCGCGATGATGGCAGTCCTCATGCCGCTCGCCGCCATTGTGGTCGCCTCGGGTGGCTGGGTAGCGCGAGCACTGGTCCATGCTGGGGTGCTCCCAGCCGATATCCCACCCAAAGAGAGCTTCTTCATCGCCGCCGAATTCCTGACTCAGCCCGGCATCTTTGGGTTGGTAATGGCCGCGCTCACAGCTGCGCTCATGTCCACCGTCGACACGCTCATCACCGCCATCGCCGCCATCGCAGTGAACGACGTCTACAAGCCGCGGAATCCACACGCCGATGACCGGCAGTTGCTGAAGGTCGCTCGGCTCTCATCCATTGGCATCACCTTGTTTGGTATCGCCTTGGTCCCCGTCTTCATGAGCTTCGGCTCGATCTACTCGGCCCACGGGGCCTTCACCGCGGCGGTCACCCCCCCGCTGGTCGTGGCCCTGTTCCTCGGCATCTTCTGGCGACGGTTCACCCCCACAGCCGCTCTTTGGACCATGGGAGCAGGCTCACTCTGCATCGCCGCGTCCATCGTCTGGCCCCAGATGATCGCGCCACTGGCCCACGGGGTGGAGATGCGTGAAGTGGGTGATGGGCTCCTGGCTGGCAAAGACCAGTTCAAGTTCATGCGAGGCTTCTTTGGCCTGGTTGTGTGCTCCGCCATTGGGATCTCGGTCACCTTGGTCTCTCGAGCCCGCCCCCTCAGCGAGATCCGAGGCTTGGTCTGGGGAACGGTCTCCGACGCCATTGAGCACTACAAAGGCTCCCCAGGGAGAGAGCACGAGGGCTCCTGGGCTGAAGCAGCCGTCGACTCGCTGGATCAAGACCTGTTTCAAGGTGAGGCCAACCTGGCAGTGGTGCATGTCTCAGAAGGGCTCGCCCACACTCTGGGTGATGCGAAGCCCGGAGACCTTGTCTACATTTCAGACCGGAGGGCCTGGCTTGGCGGCCTCCGGTCCGGACACGGAGTCATCGGGCGAGTGGTTCCCGGCACTTCTTCGAGTATCTACCTCGGTCCATCCATCCGCACGGTGATCATCGCAAAGGGACGAGAAGAGCAACCGCTACGCATCCGAAAACTCTACTAAGCGACGCCATTGACGTGCCGGGCCGCTCCGCCGTACCGTTCCCCCTTGAGGCCTCTGGAGGACCGATGCTAGTGATGCGCTTCCTGTTCGCAGTTCTTCTTCTCTCCCTTCCCCTGGCTGCCTACGCCGAGGACACACCCAATACCGAAGGTGATGATTCATCCGGCTCGGGAGATGCCGAAGCATCCTCAGACGAGGGTGCGGAGGAAGGAACACCTGACGACTCGAACGAGACCGAAGCCGACAAGCCGGCCGAGGGCGAGGGCGAGGGCGAGGGTGAGGCTGATGATGCCCCATCTGTTGAGGCGAGCGCGCAGGCGGAGGAGGAGGCGCCGCCGTCCGACGACAGCGCCGCTCAGACGGCTCAAGCAGACGATGATGATTCCACAGCCCGGGACGGTGGAGAGCACAAGAAGCACCATGTCTGGGCCAAGATGATGGGCGGAGCTACGGTCCCAGAGCCGCTGCGCTTCGACCTCGGTAAGTCCATCAGCATTCAGCCTATTGCTCGCCTCCAAGCCCGCGCGACGCTCTTCGATCAGGATCATCCCGAAGCCAACGATCCCATCGTCTACGGCGACCCCGATCTGAGAGAAGGCTTTTCCCTGCGAAGAGTGCGACTCGGCCTGCAGGCTGGCTGGAAGAATGACTGCCTGGGCCTGCGAATCGTCGGAGGCTGGGACAACCGGTTCGATGCCCTGAGCGAAATCAACAAGAGCCCTCAGCTCGTCGAGGCGGTTTTCTACACAAGAGCTCTTCGCTACCTAGAGATGGCTATGGGACAGACCCGGGTCCCGTTCGGCCGCCAACCTCTGGTCTCCTCGGGCGCCCTCGCTCTATCCGAGCGCTCCATCGCCTCTGAACACATGGCGCCCCAAAGAGAGCTAGCGATGGTCTTCGGCGGCAGCCTCGGACCTGAAGGCGGAAACGTCGTGCTCCCCGAGAATGCATTCCAGTGGGGAACCAGCGTCTCCAATGGTGGAGGGGACTGGACTGGTGATCTGACCCCGACCCCGAGGCTGTCAGCGCGCGGCCAACTCGATCTCTTCAGCCCATGGTCCGACGGAGAGACAGGTCATGCGACCAAGGGCGGAGGACTGTCCTTGGGCGGAAGCCTGTCACACAACTGGGGCCTGGAGGCCGACACTCTGTCGGCCGGAGCCGACCTAGGCTTTCGAATCGGTCGAATCAGCGTAGTCGGAGAGCTCTTCATCGCAAGAGCCACCCCGACCTTCGACGTACAGGGCATCCCGGACGTCCTCGCAGAACGCAACAGCCTAGGCTGGTACGCCCAGCTAGTGGGTGTGATCTTCCCCGGCTTCATGGAAGTGGCCATGAGAGTCGGTGCCTACGATGACAACCGTGCGCTGCAAGATGGCGGCGATCGACTCGACGTCTCCGGCGGGCTGAATCTGTACCACTTCAATGGCCGCGTAAAGACTCAGTTGCACTACATTCACCGCGAGGAGTTGGCCGAAGGCCACGACACCACGAACGACACGCTGTTGCTTCAGTGGCAGGTGCGACTCTGAGCAGACTCGATCTCGCGGCTGAGTCCGCCACGAAACAACACGGTCTCTGCCACATCACCACAACATCCAAGGAGTGGACTTCTCCGTGACCGGTTGCCCGGTCCACGACACAGGTCGTGCACGCTCGGAGACTGCTGGTGCTGCGATTCCTCTGTTGCCTCCTGACTCCATTCCTCTTCTTGCCTTGCATGGCCCATGCGGCCACTGGGGGGCCCGACTCATTCGGCTACACCTGGGCCGACTCCAGTAGCTCCGAAGGTCCCTCCTTCAACTACCTGTTCGCCCCGGGAAGTGATCTGGAGCTCGATGACGACGACACAGCAGTCGTGGATATCGGTTTCGACTTCGAGTTCTATGGAACCCTCTACTCGCAGGTTCGGGTGCAGAGCAACGGCGCGATCACCTTCGGCGATTCAAGCAGCCAGTTGCCCTACTACAACTCCTGTCCCATGGAGTCGTCGTCTCCAGTCGCCGCTCCCTTCTGGGACGATCTAGACCCGAGCAATTCATCCTCGGGCGGAGTGTACGCAGGCACCACCGGCGTCGCTCCCAATCGCATCTTCATCGCTGAGTGGTGGTTGGTCATGAACTTCGGCGACACAGGCGACGTGAGCGTCCAGGTCCAGCTTCACGAAGCGGACAATCATCTGGAGTTTCACTATCAGGACGTGGACCTGGACTCCGGGGACCAGGATCAAGGAGCCAGCGCGACAATCGGGATTGGAGACGGTGTGACCTTCTCCGACTACTCCTGCAACACAGCTCAAGTGGCCGACTCCATGGCCATAGGCTACTTCCCCCCCATCGATGGGGCGGCCACCGGAAGCGGCGGGGACACGGCAGGCGACGTCACTGACGACGACTCAGATACTGGAAGTGGTGGGACCACCGACGACACCCCAGCCCCGCCCCCAGCACCTCTCGACTGCATCGACACGGATCTGGACGGCCAGTGCCAGGACACAGACTGCGATGACTGGGACCCGCTGGTGTACCCAGGGGCAACAGAGGTCTGCGACGGCTTCGACAACAACTGCGACGGGCAGGTGGACGAAGGCTACGACCTCGACAACGACGGTTGGGCCACCTGCGATGGCGACTGTGACGACCAGGACTGGACACTACGGCCCGATGCAGCGGAGATCTGTGACGGGATCGACAACAACTGCGACGGTTCGAGCGACGAAGGCTTTGACGCCGATGGCGACGGCTGGTCGACCTGCGAAGGCGACTGCGATGACAGCTCGTGGGCCGTTCATCCCAACGCAAGCGAGTCCTGCAATGGAGCCGATGACAACTGTGACGGGTCTGTGGACGAAGGAGCTGATGCTGACAATGACGGGTGGTCGAGTTGCGACGGCGACTGCGACGACACCAACGAGCTCGTGTCGCCGACAACCCCTGAAGAATGCAACGGGCTCGACGACAACTGTGATGGAGCCATCGACGAGAGCGAGGACAACGATGGCGACGGTTGGTCTGTCTGCGACGGCGACTGCAACGACAACCTAGCGGGCATTCACCCAGGAGCGAGCGAAGTCTGTGATGGTCTGGACACCGACTGTGACGGCATCAACAACGATGCCTCTGATGCGGACGGAGATGGCTTCTCTTCCTGCGATGGCGACTGCAACGACGACTCAATAGAGGTCTTTCCCGGTGCGGTCGAAGTACCCGATGATGGTATCGACCAGGACTGCGATGGGAGCGATGAGCAGGCAGGCAGTGCGCCCGACGAGACGGAAGAGGACAACCCGGAAGAGACTTCCGACAACCCCGATCAGCACGAGGAGTTCGATGACTACTTCGAGGCTCCGGACACCGAAGACGACGAAGCCCCGGTCTACACCGGGGCAGTGTTGGGCTGTAGTTGCAGTGTTGGGCGCGCGTCGATCGTCTCGCCCCACCAGCTCGGGGGCCTGGCTCTCTTCATGGGCCTACTACCACTCCGCAGGCGCCGGTCCCGCTCCAAGGCAACCTGAAGCAGAAAGCGACAGCAGGTGGCTAGTCGGAGTCTTCGAGCTGGAAAACTCCCGGCGCGACCTCGCTCACGGGCGCTTTAGAGCCGCCCGCGCCTAGTTGCTCAATAAAGTCTCGGCTGACCTTGATGGTGTCGGTCGTGGCCACCTCGACCGGCTTGCCACAACTCGGGCACTCGATGCTCTGGTAGTGGTACTTGTCCGCCACATCCAATAGTGCTTCACAGTGCGAGCAACTCACCCGAATGGCCATGGAGACCTCCGCTTCTGTCGCGACGGTGCGAACAGCCCCTAAGGGCGTTCATCTTGCCATGGAGTGACGGTTGACGGAGCGTCAGCTTCACCAGTTCTGCAATGGAAGAGCCTCAGGGCTATCCATCGGGCCGGTCACCGCTCTGAAGCGGCCCAAAAACTACAAATGGGGTCGGAGGTCGCCGAGTATCCCAGGTAATGGCGGACCGAAGCCTAATGAGCCTTGACTGTTCAGTATTGGTGGCTCCTGCTCTGCGCCCCTAGAACCCATCCCTGTCGTCTCCTGGCTATCAGCAGCAGAAGCGGCATCAATGCCAGCACACCAGCCGATCCCGCTGGAGCTACGTAACTACAACTGCAACCCACATCGGGGATAGGTGGCACTAACGACTCGTCATCGCCGGAGTCATCGTCGTCGTCCCCCGAGTCATCGTCGTCGTCATCATCGTCGTCGTCGTCGTCGTCGTCGTCATCGTCATCGTCATCATCACCGGTGTCATCGTCATCACCGGTGTCATCGTCGTCGCCCGAGTCGTCGTCGTCGCCCGAGTCGTCATCGTCGCCCGAGTCGTGGTCGTCGCCCGAGTCGTCGTC
>PBPL01000118.1 GCA_002724675.1 Deltaproteobacteria bacterium
GGTCAAAAGCGTAGTTAAACAAGAACCAGACGGCCTGAATGATGGGCTGGTCCTGGGCGTCGATCTCCTCGACGCCCTTCATCTTGGAGAAGGCTTCCAGATTGCCCAGATCGCCCAGCTGGTCGCCGAACTCCTTGGCAGCCAGGTCTACCGACTTCTTGAAGCCATGGAACTCCATGATGGTCTTGAGTAGATCGCTCTTGGGCGCCAGGACGATGTCAATTTCCTTGCCCGTGTAACGCCTCAGGCTCTCAAGGAGTTGGGTGTCGAATGGATTGGCCACAGCCAGCGTCACCTGTTTCTTGCTGGCCTGGAGCGGGATGATCATGTGACGTTCGGCGTATTGGCCTGGAAACGTCTTGGTGATGAGCTTGAAGTCGAGCTTCAGTGGGTCGGGGATGAAGAAGGGAACGGAGAGGTGGCGGGCCACGCACTCCGTGATGATGTGTTCGGTGAGCCGCTGGTTGTCCTTGCCTGGCAAGGGGAACTGGAACGAGGCGATGATCTCCATTTCGCCCACTTCATAGGGCACACGGCGGCGCCCCATGGCCTTGCGAAACTGAGTCCGCTTCTCAATCAGGATCCGCTTCTCCTGAATGGAGTAACGGACCATGACATCCTTGACCTGGCCTTCGTGCATTAGGCCGTCTTCCACGAGCATGTCGCAGATGCGGCCCAGGTTGGCGACGGTGTACATCGACCATCAGGCTAGCAGAACTTGGGGCAGAGACCTGCCAGAACGCGGCGCTGCACTGCTGTTGTACTGCTTGCGAGGGCTCAGTGCCCTGTCTTTGCTGGCTCGCTGCTCAGTACTTCGTCCAGAGGAAGCAGAAGAGGACGAATTCGGGCGAATCGTTCGGTCCATCGTTCTCTAGGCAGGGCTGCGAGAGCACAGCAGCGGTCATCCAACCACGTCGTGGATCCGGGGAAAGCCGCATCGAGCGACTCTATGGGCAGCAGATACATGGTGGTGCCCGGGCTGCCTTCTATGTCGGGGCTGATGAGCACGAAGTCCGCGTTGCGCAGGAGTGTGGGCTGCTCGGGGGATAGCACCAAGGCTACGACGCTCTGACCAGAGGCTCCGCGGAACTCCATGGGGTTCGCCTGGTGAAGGTCTTCAAAGCCTCGGGCTTCGATGCTGGACAAGGCGGCGTCGATGAGTCGGGCGGCGAGATCATCGTCATCCATCGCCACGCGCTGGAGCCGAGCCCAAGTGCGCTGCCCGATGACCGCGCAGCCGGCTGGCCCCTCCAGATGGACGTTGCTCCCGCTGGCTTGAATGAGGTGACCTAGCCCCTTTGCCCCTTCCCGACATTCGTCCAGATATCGGTCGTCGTCGTCCAGGAAGCGAGTGCGAAGCTCGTCCGAGCTGTGCTCCGATCGTCCATCCACACGCACAGGCGCTCCGGCGAACTCGCCAAGCGCGCAGGCACACTCCACCGCGAGCTGCCAGTCACTCCATGTGGCCAATGACCGCTGAGCGACCTCGACCTCAATGATGGTCCCGCGGAGCTCGGCGGAGACCCGCATGCCTCGAGTCGACACTCCGGGAACGTAGAGTTCGAAGCTCTTGGTCGGCCATGGAAGCCAGGAGACGCCCGTCTCGTCCATTGCTGCTAGACGCTCACACCCTTCATCGGCTCGTACCTCTGTGTCCAGCACAGACTCGATGTGGTCGAGCAAGGCATGCCAACTGGGAAGCTGGCCGACTGGGATGGCGATCTGCGCGGTCCACGTCATGCCTAGGGTCCTCGGCCGCTGGATTCCTCTGGGGCTGAAGCAAGCTGTTCCAGCTTGCGGCGCACAGCTACGAGCCACGGGTCGTCGGGGTCCATCAAGCTCGCCTTTTCGATGGCCAGCCGCGCCAGGTCGTACTCACCAAGTGTTGTCCAGGCACGAGCCAGGTGAAGGAAGTGTGCAGGTTGGTCGGGCTCCCAGCTCACCGCCAGTTGGCCGAGCTCCACGGCTCGAGCTGGGTCCGGTGTTCCCGAGGTCTCAGGATGTCCGAGGACCCAGGTCCAGAGGCTGAGCAGAGCGGCCGCATCGGAACGCAGCAAGGGATCGTCGGGTGCCGACTCGATGACTTGGCGGCACGCCAGCTCGAGCGCAGCTATGTCGCCCCGACCAGAGGCCCTCTCGGCCCGCTCGAGGGCGGCTACGGCTGGCCACCGTTCGCTCAGATTAAGGGCTGAGCCGTGCTCCCTCCACCAGCGCGACCAATCCACGGGTTCACCGCCCTGACCTTGGCCCGTGATTCGTTGCAACCAGCGCCGAAGCCCTCCGCGGCCATCTAGGTTGGCAGTCTCCTCGGTCTTGTGGGCCAATGAGGCGATGAGTACTTCCAGCCCCAGAAGTTCCCCTCGAGCCACGAGAACTCGGGCAGCATGCCGGCGGACCGCTGGGCTCGGGTCGGTGAGGGCTGCAGTGCGGACCCAGTCTTGCTCTGATTCTTCCCGTACACCGACCCCTTCGTCGCTGGTGGGGGTCGCCATGTCGTGGCCGAGGAGGTCGGTGTAGAGGTTCTCCAGAGCTAGCCATCGTTGCTCCGCATTGCCTGTTGCGTCCCCTTGGTTGTTGGCGACCCAGGAGGTGGGCGGGCGGGAGTCGCGTTCCCAACGGAGCGCGCCCCAGCCAGCCAGCGGCATCAGCGGCTCCTGTGTCCAGCCGGGACTGGCGGCAAAGGTGTCCATACCCACGCCAGAGGTGTCGCCCACCCAAGTTCGCCCATCGAGGGGAACAGCTTCAGGCCGGGCCTCGCTGACCTGGTAGGCGTCTGTCCCAGCCAGGTCGACGAACAAACCGAGCGGGTCTCGTCCGGGCCGGTTGGGCAACAAACCATCTCCCAGTGCCTCTCGCCAGGCCGAGTAGTGGTCGTCCCCAGCGTCGTCGACGAGGATGCCGAGAGCCCTCGCCTGACGCGCGTATCCCTGCGACCGGCCGGTTCGAGATTGCCGCCCTGGCCCTACGGGCTGAGTCACATAGTGATCGCTGTGATCGCCGCGATCCCACAGCACACCGACCGAGCGGTCCTGCGCAGCCCCTTGGACCATGTAGGCCCCGTGGTAGCGGTCTGCCCCTTGACTGTCGATGAGCAGCGCTGCGCCCAGGTGCGCTGCGCTGCCCTGGCTGGACAACTCTCCGATGTACTGGTCGTTTCCCGACCGATCAAGGAGCAGCCCCAGGGACAGGAACCACGCTGCCCCCTGCCCCCAGGCTCGTGCGTAGTAAGCGTCCGCGCCCTCGCGATCGTAGAGAAGTCCGACACCGCCGTGCAGAGCCAGTTCCTTGTGCCAGGGGAAGGGCCTCGTGCCCCAGCCTGCCCCCTGGCCACCGCCGCCCTCGGGGCTATTGGCTGGCTTGCCAGGGACTCCCAAGAGCCGTTGGTCGTCTCCCTGGAGGTCGAGGAGTGCGCCGAGTCCGCCCGTCGCCCCGAAGCCCTGCGAGCGAGCCCAGGACTCCGCCCGATCGTTGCCGCTCTGATCGATCAGGAAGCCGGCGCCCAGGGTGCCAGCCCCCTGCCCGAAGGACTGCAGCTTGTAGAGGTCCGAGCCCTCTCGGTCCCAGAGGACACCGACGCCCGCAAACCCGGCCCCTTGGGCATGGGCCCGCCCTTCGTAGCGGTCGTTCCCGCTTTGATCGACCAACATGCCGATTCCAAAGAACCCTGCACCCTGAATGTGGTCTCGATCCGCTTGGTAGGTGTCATCGCCTCCCAGATCAATCGCTAGGGCCACCCCGCTGCCTGGACCCACGTTGGAGCCTGCGTTGTTCTCCCAGCGGTCGTCTCCGCCGGGATCGATGAGCAGTAGTGCATCTGACGCATGCACATCGGGGCCCTTACTGCCGACCACGATCGGCCCCATGTTGCTGTCGAGATGAAGCAGCGGTCCCGCCGATGCGGGCAGGTCTTCGGCCAGTTCGACGAGCACAGGGAGGCGGCGTTCCACCTCCGCGAGAAGCGTTTGAGCGCCATCCAGGAGGCCGGGGAAGTCCAGAGAGGCGGCAGCCTCGAGGAATTCCAATTGGACACCGATGGGGTGTGTCCTAAATCGATAGATGCCACCGTGTGCGTCAATGAAGAATTCTTCCGCTGCTCGGTTGGGTCGCTGCGCTCGTGCTTCTTCGAGGCCCCAGGTAACCGATGCCGCTGCCAGCTTCTCCAGGACGGTTGCGAGAGCGAGCACCTCGAAGACAAAAGCTGGCGGCAGGTGGGCGGTTCGAAGTTGGCCTTTCTCCGAACTGAAGGCTTCGGTGGGACTGGGGCCCAGTCGCCGACTGGGCTCGATGACGACAGCCTCGTTCGGGGCTCTGTCGAGGCGGGAGCCAGGCTGGTCGGAGCCTGCTGGCGACAGGGGCCGAAGCGTGGCCCAGAGCTGTCCCAAGTCGGTGGCTGAGTCCAGTGCTCGTCCGACAGAGTCTCCCCAAGGGGCGAGAGCCAGGGGGCTCGCTAGCGCCTGGTCAATGACTGGATACGTTATGGGAAGCGTGTAGCGAGCCTCTGCTGCCTGGGGCAATCGTAGCTCGCCCCGACTGCTTGCAGCGAGCCTCAGGGCCTCGTCGATGGGCGCTTGTCCTGGTTCGGGTTCCGGTGGCGGCGGAGAGGTCGTCTTTGGGCAGCCTGGCAGAGTGGCCAGGAGCAACCCCGCGAAGCAGGCCAGCCCTGTGTTTCCGACGCAGGGCTTACCAGTGCGTCTCTTGCGGAAGTACCTCATCGGAGAAACGGCTCCAGTGCGCGCTGAAACTCGAGTCGATCGACGAAGTCAGAGATGTAGTCCAGCTTCTCTGTGTTCAGTTCGACCACGGGCGACAGGTTGTAGCTTTCGAACCACTGGTCATAGAGCTGATTGAGTTGTCGGAGGTACGCGAGCGGGATGTCTTGTTCGTTGGCTCGTCCTCGCTTCTTGACTCGCCTTCGAATGGCCCGCACAGAGCATTTCAGACAGATGAGCAGGTCGGGCGGAGCAAGCGCTGTCTTCATCGCTTTGTACAGGTCGTTGTAGGTCCCGAAGTCTCGGGCGTTCATCTGTCCACGGTCGTGGAGGTATCGAGCGAAGATCTCCGCATCTTCGTAAATCGTTCGGTCCTGAACGACCGTGGACGGCTCACTCATTAGCTCCATGTGCAGGCGGAACTTGTGACTCAAAAAGCTGATCTGAGAGTGGAAGGCCCACCGGTCCATGTCGGCGTAGAAGTCGTCGAGGTACGGATTGAGAAGGTTGGGCTCAACAAAGGGACGAAACCCGTAGGTCTGACACAGGAATTCGACCAGCGTGGTCTTTCCGGCGCCGATGTTCCCGGCGACAGCGATGAACTTCCTGGGCTTGGCTCCAAGGTGGGACACGGCGAGAGCCTAGCGGAAAGGGTGTTCGTCGGCCTGCGTGTTTGATTGACTTCGTCCTTGTTGAAGGGCTAAAACCCGCCCCCGCACTATGAGAGTTATCTGTCCGAACTGTGAGGCGGTCTACAAGATCGCTGATGAGAAGTTGGTCAAGGAGATCAACCGGGCAACGTGTAAGCGTTGCGGCGACAAGATCGTCATCTACCGCCCGGGCAGCGCCAAGAATCCAGTCCCCGCTTCAGAGGCTTCGGCTCCCGAGCCTCCAGTGTCTTCGCCATCCGGCCCTGATCTGGAGCGCCTCGCTCAGATGACTCATGGTGGCGGGCTACCATCGCTTGGCAGCCTGACAGCGGAGCTCCGAGCTATCTCGGTGCCTGGTGTCGAACCTGCTGCTTCCGAGAAGCCCGCCAGCTTGGGCCCTTCTTCCGTTTCTGGTGACACGGTTCCTCCGGGCGAACCGGTCCCGTCTGCCTTGCCCTCCGGGAACGAGCCTTCCGAGCCCACTCCGCCCCCAGTTGTGGCTCCTGCCCAGGGCATCCCACCGAGTGAGGGCCCCAGCACGAAGGTGTACAAGGGCCCAGCGCCGATGACCGCCTCTGCGCCAGCGGTCTCCCCGACTCCTGGGCCGTCGGCCTACACGGCTCCCCCCACGCCGCCCGCAGTGGCCAGCCCGTCACCATCGATGAGTGTGGCGCAGCCCGTGGCTGCGGTTCCCGGCGCTCCGCCGCCGATGTCGGTGGAGTCCGACAACAGCCACACCCAGGTGACGACCATCTCCCAAGACGCCTCTCAGGTGATGGGTACAGTGGGGACCCTGGGGGTCTTCGGCTTCATTGGTCTGGTGCTCAACATCTTCTTTGGAGGTGTTGTTGGTGCGCTGGGTGCAGGGATTGCGGGCTTTGCGACGTTTGGCTGTCTCAGCGTGTCGCTTTTGACTCAGAAAGGACGGCGGCCTGGACGCACACCTGTCGCGCTGGTGCTGTCCTTGGTGCTGGGCCTCATGATGGCGCTGCTAGCCTTTCTATTGCCCGGTCAGGTGGCCAGTGTGGCGAAGAAATCCTCGCCCGCGCCTGCTCCGCCCTCCTCCGTGGCCCCGGCTCCGGCTCCACCGCCGGCGGCGGGCACCGACGGTTCTGTAGAGGAACCCAAGGAGTCCATGGAGGAGGCTGCTCGAGCCGCAGAGGCCGCAGGCCTTTTCGGGGGGCTGTCAGCGGACGAAACAGAGGCGATTGAGCGTGTGGAGTCGGCGGCGACAGTGCCTGCCCCTGCTCCTGCTCCTGCTGCCAAGACGCAACGTCGCAAGACTGAGCCCAAGCCGGCGCGTACGGAGACGCGGCCCAAGACATCGTCTCGGGCCAGTGACCCGCCGCGCACAGCGAGCCGGAGGTCTGGAAGCTCGCGGTCCTCGTCCAGGACCTTGAGTGGGCCGCGACGAGCGAACACCGCGAGCAAACCCCCCAGTTCTTCTGCTCCCAAGTCTTCGGGTGGTCCCAGCCCCTTTGTCATCGACACCATCATTCGGAACAACGCCACGATTATGCGGTGTGTGCGGGCCGAAGAGGCCCGGGGCACGGACCTCTCGGGCAAGATCTACTTGAAATTCACCTTGGGCCCCAGCGGCAAGACTTCTCGTGCCCGCGTGTCCACCTCGAGGTTTGCAGGCACCGCTCTGGACACCTGCATCAGCAAGGAACTCAACGCCCTCGAGTTTCCGGCTTTCAGCGGCAAGCCTAAGAATATTACGTACCCCTTCGTCGTGCAGTAGATGCGGCGTGCTCCGGTGGGCTTGGTCTCCCTGTTTGGGTTGAAGATGGCGTCGTGGCGCCTGGTCTTGACTGTTCTTGCCTTGTTTGCTTGGGGCTGTGGCCCTGAGTTGGCCATCTATTCCGACTCTGATTCGTCCCATGACCTGGCGGCAGATGCTGTGGGTATCGTGGGCATCCCTAACCTCGACGACGACAACGAGAACGACTCGGGAGACTGGGCTGACGGTGTGGTGGGTGATGCCTCCGACGACTTCACCACCGCCCAGGTAGCTGGTGAGAATGACTTTGTCTCATTCACGATTCGTGACCTCGCGTTTCGCGGGCTGAAGAACGGCGAGAGCATCGTCTTGGTGCTATCCGGCGACACCAACGCCATTCGTATTTGGTCGGGAGATCGAGTCGTCTTGGGTGCGGTGGCCGGTGGGTTTATGGAGGACCGGGAGTTGAGTTCCACCGACGAGGACCAGGTGTTCGAAGTCGAGTTCCGAGACTTCCTGACCTCGGGTGAGCTTCGTCTCGAGCACCGGGATCGTGATCAGGAGGTGATCGCCGCTACGGCTGTGAAGCTGACTGCTTCGCCCCTGTTGTTGAATCATCACCTGCAGCCGTCAGAAGACGTCTGGGTGGTGGATATCGACGCTGGGCCTGGCTTCAACAACCAGCAGATGGTGGGCGTCTATGCTGAGGTCCTTGGTGATCGGTTCATCCCCATCGACGGCCCCACCTACAACTACGACCAGTGGATTCAGGACGAGATTGAATTCGGCTGGACGGTCGGCGGTGACGCTGCCAACCAGATCGTTGTGGACTCGATTCGCGATCGTCCCCTGGACGCGTACCCAGAAGATGAACTCTTGGCGCCGGACGTAGTGATCGGTACGTGGGGAGAGCCGGAGCTCGCGAACTCTCTGGACTATTTCGGCAACCTGGAAGTGAGCCCGCCGGTAACCGTAGATGGGGTCGACTATCCCCTCGGCCGGATCTATTGGGGGGGCGCGCCATCGTTCCACCCCCACGAGGAACTCACCGACTTCTTGGAAGGTCAACGGGTGCAGCGGCCGTTTCAGGTGGACACGACGTGGCTGTGTGTCAGTCACATCGACGAGTTCACTTCTTTCGTGCCCGACCCCGACTCGGAGAAGGGGTTCAAGTTCATCTATAGCGGCACGCAGGTCGCCTGGGAGTTGCTGGAGCAGATGGACCCCGGCACAGCCCTTCCTCGCTACGGGTTGAATATGCCCAATGGTCACGGGCTGCCCAATGTCGCGGCCCTGGTCAACAACGGGCCCCTTCGAGACCTGAACGAGGAAATTCAAGAGGACTATCTGGACCCCATCCTGGATCAGTTCAAAGAGGAGCTGGGGCTGACCGACGACGACATCATGTTGATGCCCTCGCTGTTCGAGGAGGCCTTTAATTGCGGTGGCTACGTGGCGGCGTTGATCCCCGGCATGGCGAACCTCATCTCCACCACCTCCAACGGTCAGACAGACATCTTCTTGGCCGACCCCTTCACTCGAGACAGCAACAGCAGCGAGTCGGGTCAGGGCGACGATCCGTTGATTCAGCACGTGCGCGAGCACTTCCCAGACAGCCTGGACCTGCACTTTGTAGACAACTGGTCCGTCTATCACATGCAGTTGGGTGAAGTGCATTGTGGAACCAATGTTCAGCGCACCCCTGATCCCTTGTGGTGGCAGGACAGCCTGCACTTGTTGGAGGGGAGTCCATGACGAGTTCGTCTCCAAGTGCTGCGCTCTCTCTGCCCCTTGTCGGGATGCTGATCCTCGTAGCTGCTCCCGTGATGGCGGACACCCAGGGGCTGGCCGTTGATGGGACTGTTTCCAACCACGGAGAGGTCGGTAGCACGACCATCGAACGGCTGTTGACGGCTCATGGTCTTCGGGGTGCCCCGTACAAGGCCTTGCGTGACACTCTGGTTGCGGATGCTTCGCTGCCTGGCGAGGAACTGGCGGCCCTCTCGAGCCACGAGGACTGGCGAGTGCGAGTGACAGCCTCGGCCGTTCTCGGCTGGCGCACCTCGCCTCAACTGTTCCAGGCGATCCAGGACGCGACTCCAGTGCAGGCTCGATCGGGCCGGCAGGACCTTCGACATGAGGCCTTCTCTCAGCCGAATAGTCGCCCGGCGGTGGTGGAGCGCCTGCTGCACGGGAGCGATAGCTCGGCTGTTCGCTCGGGGGTCGCCGTGAATCTCGTGGGCAAAGGAGACGACTGGGGGTCACTCACTGTTCACATCCTTGCCGAGGAGCGTTCAGCTGAGGTGAGGGTGGCCTTGCTCTGGATGCTCAGAGGGGCTGAGGCTCAGGCCGCTATGGACGGCGCTCAACTCGGCTTGATGGATACAGACGCCACAGTGCGCGCCCAGGCTTGCCGGACTGTCGGCTATCACCCGCTCGGTGCGGAGCTGGTGTCTGAGTTGCTAAACGCCCTGGATGATGACGATGGACGGGTGCGGGCTGATGCCGCTCGATCGTTGGGCTGGCTGCGGGCGGAGGAGGCGAGCGATGCTCTGGTGCCTGGCCTGGTCGATCCGGTACCGGAGGTGCGGCTGCATAGCTTGCGCGCCATCTCGCGGCTGGACCCGTCGGGCTACCGCCTCGTGCCCTGGCTGGGAACCTTGATGGATGATCAGGACTCCCGAGTCGCGCGGCTCGCCCGTCGGCTCCACGATCAATAGATCGGTCGAGGTTCCGAGGGACCGTGCTGGACTCAGGCCGGACTGAACTTTCTAGGGCTGGAGTCTGGCGTCGACGCGGCCTTGTCTGGGCCCTGGAAGCCCTCCTCTTGGCTTTTGTGGTCGTTGCCCTTCGGCTGAGTCGTCCGCCGGTGTTCATTGCCTTTCTCGTCATCTGCGCAGCCGCTGTGCCGCTTGGGCTTCACTTCTTGCGCAAAAAGGGGTGGCTGACGACGATCTCTGAGGCTTTTCAGCACCAGCCGACTGCGGCGCGAGCCGGCGCCGTTGTCTTGCTGTTTCTGTTTCCTTTTGTGTTCACGGTGCTCTTTCGCGACCCGTACTGGGTGTACGTGGCCACGGTGGCCGGCATCTATGTCTGCTTGGCCTTGGGGCTCAACATCGTCGTGGGTCTGGCCGGTCTCTTGGACCTGGGCTATGTGGCCTTCTATGCCATCGGCGCGTATTCGGCCGCGCTGGTTTCAGTGCACTTCCCGCAGTACTGGTGGGCTTTGTGGATCTGGGTGCCCTGCTCGTTGGTCTTGGCGGGCCTTCTGGGTGTCGTGCTTGGTTTTCCGACCCTCCGCTTGCGGGGTGACTACCTGGCAATCGTGACACTCGGCTTCGGTGAGATTATCCGGATCATCCTCAACAACTGGGATTCGGTGACGAATGGGCCAAAGGGGATTGCAGGCATTCCAGCGCCTCGCATTGGAAGCTATTCGCTGGCCGAGGGTGTACCGGGGATCCTTGTCGGGGGAGCACCGGTGTGGGGGAAAGAGGTCAACTACTACCTCGTGACGGTGGCTTACGCGCTGTTTATCGCTGTGGTGGTGGGCCGGCTGGATAGAAGTCGCATAGGTCGGGCCTGGCGCGCCATTCGCGAGGACGAGCTGGCGGCGGAGGCCATGGGAATTGATACCACCCGGGCCAAGCTGCTCGCTTTTGGAATCGGCGCCTCGTTTGCCGGGGTGGCTGGTTTGCTCTTCGCCCACATCCAGACCTTTATCGACCCCATGTCGTTTGTGTTCATGGAGTCCGCCATCATCTTGTGCATGGTGGTGTTGGGGGGGGATGGGATCGATTCCCGGGGTCGTGGTAGGAGCCGTCATCTTGGCTGTCTTGCCCGAGAAGCTACGCCAGTTCCAGGACTACAGGATGCTCTTGTTTGGTCTGGCTCTAGTGGCCATGATGATCGTCAGACCTCAGGGTTTGTTGCCGCCCCGGCGTCATGATGTGCGCCCAGAGCAGGACAGGGTGCCGCTCGATCCCTGATGATGGTCCGGACATTCCAGTCCACCGCCTGCCGGGAGCCCTCATGATTCGCCTCTCCTCCTATGGTCTCGTCGTGGTCTCTCTCGCCCTGGGCGGCTGTGGGGGGAGCGGGGGAGCCAGTGGCTCGTCTTCGGGTCCCGTTCAATACGAGGATGGAAATGCGGGCAAGGATGTGGACGGCGCCCTTGCTTCAAGGCGCGCCGAGGTGGAGGCCGAGGAGGCTAGGACTGGGCGAGGCGAGGGTCCTGCCTTTGCAAAAGCCCTCAAGCTTGAGCCCAAGGAGCCCACCGTGGAAGACACCCTGGTGGCCACTGCTCAATTGGAAGCCCCCATCAGTCCGTTCACTGAGGTCAAGTACAGTTGGTACGTCAATGACCGGCGTGTGTCGGGGGTGACGACGGATCGATTCCCGTGCCAGGGCCGATTCCAGCGAGGGGACAAGATCTACTTTGTTGCCAAGGCCACCGACGAAGAGCAGCGTTCGGTCGAGGTCCAATCCAAGAGTGTCCGGGTGGGCAACGCGAAACCATCCATTACCACGGACCTCCGTAAGGTCTACGGCCTCCACGGGTTTCGACTCTCCGCTGAGGACCCCGATGGAGACACGTTGACTTGGTCTGTAGCTTCAGGCCCACCGGGCATTAGCGTCTCGGCCTCTGGGATGGTGCGACTGAAACAGGTCAACCTCGACGAGGCGTTTGAGGGAGAGGTTGTCTTTGCGGCTGAGGACCCGATGGGGGCGCGGGCGGAGCTGCACATCCCGGTCAACGTCAATGCTGCTCGAGAGGCGAAGGTGGACGTTGAGGAACGCAAGACTGTCCGACATCGCAGCGATGTCACGGATGCTGAGTTCGAAAAGGCCTCCCTCGAAGCGGGCGAGGCCATCGAGAAGATGAGCCCGGAAGAGTTCGAGAAGTATGTGCAAAAACAGATGGAGCGCGCCCGATAGCTGATAGGCCTGCCTCGATGTTTCCCGGGACTGACACGAGGATCGATCACGCAGTGGCATACTCGCAGCCATGAGAATCGTCATCATCGGCATGGGAGAGGTCGGCTCGTATCTCGCCACGACGCTGTCGAAGGAGGGGCACCGGGTCCTGGTCGTTGACCAGTCGACCGCTGCCCTCGACCTAGTGACTGAGCACGCTGACCTGCAGACGCTCTGCGGTCATGGAGCTGCGCTGGCGACGCTTCGGGATGCTGGGGCTCATCGTAGTGACCTCGTGTTGGCCGTCACCAAGAGTGATGAGGTGAACCTGCTGGCCGCCCTGACCGCCAAGCAGTTGGGCGCTCAGGAGGTCATCGCGCGAGTCGCCAATCGTGCCTTCTACGAGGAGGAGGGGGGCGTGGCCCACAACGTTCTCGGCGTGGACCTCCTCATCAACCCCCAGGTGCTGGCCGCCATGGAGCTGCACCGGGTGCTCCGTAGCTTCGGGGCCCTAGAGACCGAGAACCTTGCAGACAACCGCGTGGAGGTGGTGGACCTGCCGGTGCGAGAGAAGACCCGTTTCTTGGGCAAACAGTTGCGCGAGATCGCCATGCCACCGGGCATCTTGATCGCGGCCATCGTGCGTGATGGGCGCTTGACGATTCCCAATGGTGGGGACCACGTGGAGCTCAACGACCAGATCTGGCTCGTGGGCAGCATCGACGAGATCCCTCGTATGGAGGACATGTTTGGGATGACTCGGGATGAGCGCGCCCAACGAGTCATGATTGCCGGTGGTGGTGATATTGGCTTGGAGGTTGCCCGTCGGCTGGAACGGGATGATGTACAGACGGTGCTCATCGAGCGGGAGATCGAGCGCTGTCGCCAGTTGGCAAGCGCGTTGAAGGAGCCCCTTGTCTTGCACGGTGATGGCACCAACCGGGGCTTGTTGGTGGAAGAGGAGGTCAGCAACTGTGACGCCTTCCTTGCCCTCACAGGTGCCGATGAGAGCAACATCATGGCCTGTCTCCTTGCCAAGGGCCTTGGTGTTCGGCGCTCCATCGCCCTGATTCATCGTGGCGACTACATGACCGCTGCCAAAGACGTCGGGCTCGATGTGGCGGTGAGCCCCAGGCGCTGCACGGCCAACTACATGCTCGCCCACGTGCGCTCGGAGCAGGTGACTCGGGTGGTGCAGGTGGAGCACGGTCGTGGTGAAATTCTGGAGATTCGGGTGCCAGGTCGTGCGCGGGTCTTGGGACGAAACCTGATGTATGTCGACGTCCCCAAGGGAGCTCTCATTGCCTGCGTGGTCCGCGATCGAGAGGTGTTCGTACCGGGAGGAACCGACGAGATCCTGCCGGGTGATGTGGTCGTGATCTTCACGACTCCTGATGTTCGGCACGATGTGCTTCGTCTCTTTCACGACCCACAGGTCTAGACGGCAAGGTGGAACCAACCAGACCACAGGCGAAGCAGACCCGAAAACAGCGAGGGCAGTTCTTTACTCCCCGCGCCGTGGCGAAGCAGCTCCTGCAGCTGGCGTCGACTGATCTGGGGGAGCGCTGCTTTGCTGATCTTCGGGGCGGCTGTTCGGTGCTCGATCCCGCCTGCGGGGACGGGGCGTTCCTGGAGGCCGCGCTGGATGAGGGCTGGGCTTCGGATGCGACCGCTCTGACGGGGTTCGACCTGGATGACACGGTGATCGCGGGACCCGCAGGCGCGACGCTCGAGGCAAGGGACTCCCTGCGTAGCTTCTCCCAGCTCCGAGGAGGCTTCGATGTGGCCTTGGGCAACCCTCCCTATGGAGGGGATGGTGTACGGAACCTCTCCAGAGGTGCGCTCTCTCGACTCGGTCGGGACTTCGAGACTTGGCGAGTGGTGGAGGGTGGACGTCCGCTGCGTAGCGACGCCCGCGCAGCAGACAGGCTGCTTCGCTTCCCCATAGCGACCTTGTTTGCGGAGCTGTTCGTTGGTTCCGTGCGACCAGGCGGGGTCTCTGCTCTGGTCCTGCCCGAGAGCTTCTTCGCCAATCGTCGTGATGGCCCTGTTCGTGCCTGGCTCCTCAGGCAGGCTCGATTGATCTCGTTGACTGAGCTTCCCCCCAATACGTTTGCGGGCGCCGGTACCAGAGCGCGTACGATCTTTGTGGTCTTGCAGCGGCGCCCATCGGTCCTCCGAGCGATGGAGGATGCGTGTGCCCAAGACCCTCCGGTGCGCTTGCGTCGCCTTGGCGCGAGTGGCTTCGAGACTGAGCGGTCTGTGGAGGACCTGCAGCGATCCTATCGGTGGGACCCGGGCTATCACGATCCTGCCTGGTTGGACCCTACGGACCTCTCTAGGCTTCCTTGCCGTCGTCTCGGGGAGTTCATCGAGACGTTAGCCTATGGAGCTATTCGAGTGGGTCAGCGCCCGCGCCTGGTGTCCGCTGGCGGTGCCTTGTACGTGACCCAGCGGTCCGTGGCGGACTGGGGGGTAGACCTGGATCTGTGCCCGCGGATAGCCGAAGAGCCCCCCTTTGTGGCCCCTCGCTTCCGTCTCGCCCCTGGAGACCTGGTGGTACCACGCTGTGGTCGGGGGACCCTGGGCCGCAATCGGCTCACTCGGTTCGATGGTTCTGGTGATCTCTGTGCCGTGGTGGATTGCTTCACTGACCGCGTCAGCCTCGTGGGCATCTCGTCGGCGTGGGTCCTGGGAGTCTTGCGCTCAGAGCTTGGTTGGTCGCAGATTCGGCGCACGTTCAATGGAGTCGGCACGCCGAACTTGTCGTTCGGTGAGATCCGTGCCCTTCAGGTGCCTGTTCCCGACGACGCCACTGCGGTGGAAGCCGAGCGGATCTGGGCTGCTGTCGGCGATGGTACAGAGGACATCGAAGCCCTGCGTGCGCTGGTGCGCACCGCGATCAACTAGCTAGCCACAGCGGCTCAAGGCTCCCAGGTCAGGACCACGTCGTCCACATAGAGGCCGTCGTTGTCGTCGCCACCGAAGCCGAACAGGGTGTCGTATCGGAAAGCGAACGTTAGTTGCTCGCCCAGGAAGTCCGAGAAGTCCTGCTCTACATAGGTCCACCCGTTGGTGTCTGCCGTCTGCGGCCCCCACACGGCGGACGGGGTGAGCCCGCCGTCGGTGCTCACTTGAAGGGTGGCTAGGTCTACAAATGGGATCCCGGGGCTCTGCTGCCAGTAGAACCAGCTGAGAGTCAACGAGCCAGTCGTGAAGCCTGAGAGGTCTATAACTCCCGGTGCGCCACCTCCTTCGGGTTGTGCCACGAGGTAGGAGTTGAAGCGCCCCCCGGTGAGTGCGGGCTCTTCGCAACCGGTGCACCAAGCGAGAGTGCCCGAGTGTCCTGTGCTGGGGCCGTCGCCGCTCTGCGCTGACGTATCGGGCGTGCCCTGTTCCCAGTCGAGAGATGCGTCGTGACTGCCCAGCTGTACCGCGGCGAAGTCACTGGGGTCGTCATCCACGGAAGAGAAGATGATGACTGGGCAGCCGGGGGACCCGAAGCAGTCGGGATCGTTGCAGTCGGCCAGCTGGTCGGCGTCGTTGTCGAAGCCGTCCTCACACTCCGTCTCAGTACTGCACCCGGGGGTACCGGAGCAGTCGGAGTCGAAGCAGTCTTCGTCCCCGTCCATGTCGTTGTCGAGCCCATCATCGCAGACCTCCACGCCGGCTGTGGGAGAGCAACTCACCGACAGTGCAAACGCAGAGGTTGCGCCCTGGAAGCCGTCCACCGTGACCAGAGTCTCGCTGCCGGCAGCGGCTGCGAAGCTGACCTGTTCGGCTGTCGAGCCTGATTGAGAGTCGTTTGCGACACAGTTGTCCGGTAGGCAGCCCCCTGCTGGATCTGTCAGGAGCACGAACAGGTCCAGATCATCGACCAAGCCCACCAGGTCCAGTGTCACGGTCTGGGAGGTGGTGGATGTAATGGAGAAGGACTGCTCGGGGCCGCTGAAGTCATTGGCTGCGCCACAGTAGCTGTCGATGTCCGATGGGCCGCCGAGGTTCGTGCCCGTGTGGACATCGCCGCATGTAAGTTCCTCGACGACGGGCAGACACTCGCCGCACTCGCTGGTTGCGAGACAGTCGTCATCGTCGCAGTCGAGGTCGCCGTCCGCGTCGTTGTCGAGGCCATCGCCACAGGCGGTCTCTGGTTGGCACACAGGCGCCGAGCCACAGTCGGAGTCTTCGCAGTCCACGTCCCCATCGAGGTCATCGTCCGCGCCATTTACGCAGTTCAGCTCGGGCAGGCAGGTGGGCGTGGAGAAGCAGTCGGGGTCCGAGCAGTCTGCGAACGAGTCGGCGTCATTGTCGATGCCGTCGGTGCAGTCAAGCTCCGGGCAGTCCGCGGAGCCAAGGCAGTCCGTGTCCTCGCAGTCCGTGCTCCCATCCTCGTCGTCGTCGAGGCCATCACTGCAGTCCTGCTCGACGACTGGGACGCACTCGACCTCCATGGTGAAGTTGGAGACGGCGTTGGCCCAGCCGTCGATGACCACGTAGTAGGGTTGGCCCGCCGTGGCGAAGATGTCCATGAACTCCGCATCGGGCGGCGGGTTCCAGCCCTGGGCTAGGCAGTCACTTTCGTCACACCCGTTGTCGTGGTCCAGCACCGTGATGTCCAGGTCATCGGTCAACCCGAACAGCGTGACCTCCACGTTCGCATCAAAGGGTGTGCTCAGGACCCAGGCCACCTCCGGGCCGTTCCAGCCGGGAGGAAGGGGCATGTCGCAGTATTCGTCCTGGTCATCATTGCTCCCGGGCATGTTGTTGGCTCCGGTGATGACGTCGCCACACGTGATGTTGCCAATGGGGTCACAGTTACCTGCGTCCACGCAGTCGACCGAGGTGCTGCAGTCGTTGTCGTCGCAGTCGATGAGCGAGTCGCCGTCGTTGTCGAGCCCATCGGAGCACTCGTCCTCGCTGGTCGCGCAGGCGGGATCGGACGAGCAGTCAGGATCTGCGCAGTCGGTGCGGCTGTCTGCGTCGTCATCGACTCCGTTGTCGCAGTCTGTCTCGGCGGGCAGCAAGCAACCGGGGAAGCTGATGCAGTCACTGTCATCACAGTCGGTGTCGCCGTCGCCGTCATTGTCTACTGCATCGGAGCAGTCCGCCTCGAAGGTGAAGATATTGCAGTTGGGGTCGGCTACGCAGTCGATGTCCTCGCAGTCGGTTGTGCCATCGGCGTCATCATCGACGCCGTTGGCGCAGTTGGTCTCAGTGCCTGGGATGTTGCAGAGGTCGTCATCGGCGCAGTCGTCGTCTGCACAGTCGATGAGTCCGTCGGCATCGTTGTCGACAAGATCTCCGCAGTCCACCTCCGGATCTGGTGGAGCGCACTCGGGCGCGCTGTCGCAGTCCGTGTCTTCGCAGTCTGTAGCGCCGTCATTGTCGTTATCAAGGGTGTCGCTGCAATCCACCTCTGTCAGCGGGATGCAGGACGGCTCCAAGAGGCAGTCCGAATCGTCGCAGTCCACTTGCCCATCACCGTCGTCGTCGAGCGTGTTGCCACAGTCTTCTCCAGTGCACGATCCACCGCACTGGTCGCTGTAGAGGGTCGCGCAGACATCATCCCAGAAACCAGTGCAGCAGAACGCGTCGAGCGCGCACACACAGTCTTCGCCTGGTTCGTCGTCGCAGCCTGGGCTGCCGTTGTTGATGCAGCAGGTCCCGTCACCGGTGTCGCAGATCGGATCGAACACGCAGTCGCTGTCGTCGCAGTCCAGGTCGCCGTCGCTGTCGTTGTCGACCCCGTCGTCGCAGTCCTCGTCACCGGGTGGTTGGCAGGCGGGGAACACGGCACAGTCGTCGATGTCATCGCAGTCGGTGTCCCCGTCTTCGTCATTGTCGAGCCCGTCGTCGCAGATCTCGGGGCTCGGTGGCAGGCAATCGGGGAAGCTGCTGCAGTCCGAGTCGTCGCAGTCGGTCGCTCCGTCCTCGTCGTTGTCCACCTCGTCGTCGCAGGCGGACTCCGGCTGGCACAGCGCCGCTACTGCGCAGTCTGAGTCGCTGCAGTCCGTGTCGCCGTCGCTGTCATTGTCGAGGGAATCGCCGCAGTCACTCTCGGGCTGGCAGACCGGCTGAAGTCCGCAGTCTGCGTCCAAGCAGTCGATGAGCCCATCCAGGTCGTCATCGAGTCCGTCCGTGCAATCGGTCTCGACCTCTGGGCCACCGCAGCTGGCGCCGCACTCGTCGGTATAGAGATTGACGCAGACCGGGTCCCAGATCGTGGTGCAGCAGAACTCATCGAGTGCGCAGACACAGTCCTCGCCTAGGTCGTTGTCACAGCCGGGTGTGCCGTTGTTGGTGCAGCAGTCGCCGTCCCCATAGTCACACCCGGGGAAGGACAGACAGTCCTCTAGATCCTCGCAGTCCACATCGCCGTCGAGGTCGTTGTCCGCACTGTCATCGCACACCTCGGGTGCGGCGAGGCAGAGCGGCTCGGTGGAGCAATCGGCGTCATCGCAGTCAATGTCCCCATCACTGTCATTGTCCTCGCCGTCATCGCAGATCTCCGGTTCCGTCTGACAGAGAGGATCTCCGGCACACTCCGAGTCGTCGCAGTCGACGGCCCCGTCATTGTCGTTGTCCAGTCCGTCGTCACAGATCTCGGGATCACCGAGGCATGGGGGGCTAAAGCTACAGTCGATGTCATCGCAGTCCGCGTTGCCATCCCCATCGTTGTCCAGCCCGTCGTCGCACTCGGTCTCTGCAACGTCTTGTGTGCACGTGACGGTTAGCTCAAAGTCCGACACCGCTCCATCCCAGCCGTCCACGGCGAAGAAATAGGTGGTCCCATCGAAAGCCTCGAAGGTGATTTCTTCAGGCTCTGCGTTGGGACCCCAGTTCTCATCCACACAGAATTGTGGGTTGCAGACCTCCTCTGGCGCTCCAAAGGTGTCGCCGAGGAGGACGGTTAGGTCTAGGTCAGCCGTGAGCTCATCGATGGACACGGTGATCTCTTGGGTGACCGGCGTCGTGAACTCGAAGACGACCTCGGGTCCTGTCCAGAGATCGAAGCCCTCGTCGCACCAGTCAACGATGGTGCTTGTGCTCCCCGCTGCGCTGTTGGCTGAGCTGATGGTCTGGGTGGGGCAGTCGGCGATATCTGCAACGCCGCAGTAGCCAGGCTCCACGCAGTTAGGCGCTATCGCGCAGTCCGCGTCTGCGCAGTCGATGTCGCCATCTTCGTCGTTGTCTATCGTGTCATCGCAGTCGGTCTCTTCATCATTGGTGTTGCACACGAGGGCCAGGTCATAGGGGCCTCGGGCACCCTCCCAGCCATCGACGACGATGAAGTACAGCTTCCCGGCATCAGCCTCGAACGTGACCTCTTCTGTTGGCGTCAATGGTGGGTTCCAGGAATTGCCGACGCAGGAGCGCGGATCGCAGAGAACTTCGTCCTCGACGAGGACCCCTTCGAGGATCGTCATATCCAGGTCCCATTCCCCCTCACGGATGGCCCGAACGGTGACCTCGACGCTGTCCTCCATGAACAATGCCCAGACGTCCTCTGGGCCCGTCCAGCCGTTCCCGCTGGAGTCGCAGTAGCTGTCCCAGGTGTTTTCGGCGATGGATGTGTCGTTGGACAAGGTGTCGCCACAGAGCAGATCGCCGGTGACCTGGCAGCCGACTACTGTGGCGCAGTCGGGATGGAGCATGCAGTCGTCGTCGTCGCAGTCGATAGCACCGTCGCTGTCGTTGTCGATGCCGTCCACGCAGTCCTCTGATGGCCCCACACAGTCGGGATGGTCGGCACAGTCTTCGTCCAGACAGTCCACGAGGCCATCCTCGTCGTTGTCGATGCCGTCGTTA
>PBPL01000119.1 GCA_002724675.1 Deltaproteobacteria bacterium
ATTATGATAAAAAAAATGCCCATTGCAGCGCCCCTTTTCTGCGCCTGGACCGCCTTGCTGGTCGTCCCGACTATGGGGGGCCAGACCGCTTGGGGACAAGGGAATAAAAAAGAAGAGCTGCCGACCTACACGATTGCGGAGACGGTCGTCGAGGAGAGCAAACTGGCCATTCCCACCAGCAACACTACGGGGGCCAAAATCTCCCTGCCCCTGCGGGCGACTGCGGCCAGTGTCGGGGTGGTCTCGCAGGCGCTGGTGGAGAGCCAGGCCAGCAGCATTCTGGGGGATGCGCTCAAAAACGTCAGCGGCGTCAATGTGCAGACCGGTTTCGGCATCCACGACTTTTTTGTGATCCGCGGCTTCGATTCCCTGAGCAGCGGCCTGGTGCTCACCGACGGGGCGGGCGAGCCGGAGGTCTCCTTTTACAACCTCTACAATGTCGAACGGGTCGAGGTGCTTAAAGGCCCCGGCGCTTTTCTCTACGGCGGCAACCCGCTTTCCGGCGTGGTCAACCTGGTGCGCAAACGTCCCCTGGCGCAGAACTTTGCCCATATCAATGCGGCCTACGGTAGCTTTCAGACCTCGCGCGGCATCCTCGATATGGGAATGGCCGATGTCAACAGGGGCCTCGCCTTCCGTCTCAACGCCCTGCAGCAGCGCTCCGACAACTACCGCGACGACAAGGACAATTCCGGTTTTGCCATCAACCCGGCGCTGGAGTGGCGTCCCAGCGCCGACACCGCGCTGCAGCTCAACTTCGAATACGCCAGCAGCGACCACAAACCCGACGCGGGCCTGCCGGTTCTGGGCAATCGACTGGTCGAAGTGCCGCGCCGGCGCTCCTACCAGTCTCCCTTCGACTTTTCCGCTCAGCGCACCTACCGCGCCCGCATCGATTTTAGCAGCCGCATCAACAAAAACCTGCAGGTGCGGCACAAATTCTACTACACGGATCTCGACTGGAGATCCCGGGGGACCTTGCTCACAGGTCCGCCGCGCGACGCGCAGGGCGCCTTGCAGCTGGACCAGGTCGGCCGCACGCTGACGCTGCTGGACGACCGCCAGAAGCTGATCGGCAACCAGTTCGAAGCGGTGCTGGATTTTCGCACCGGCCCCGTCGAGCACACCCTGCTGGCGGGCTTTGAGCTGAGTCGTCTGGCCGACGAGTATAAGCTGGAGGTGGCGCCGCTGCCGGCTATGGCGCTGTCGGCCCCGGTAGAGACCGCCAGCGAACCGCTTTTCATCATCCCGAATCAAGCCGGCGACGGGCGCAGTCTGACCCTGGCTCCCTATCTGGTGGAGCGGCTTATCCTCTCCGAGCAGTACCAGCTATTTCTAGGGGGGCGGCTGGATGCCATCGACTACGAAGACGCGCCCAATAAGATCGCGCAAACTTTCAACAAATTCAGTCCCATGGTCGGACTGGTCTACGTGCCCCTGCCCGGCCTTTCCCTCTACGGCAATGCCGGCCGCGCCTTTGCTCCGCCCTCCAGCCGGGGCCGGGGAGAACGCCGGGCTGAGGCCAGCACCCAGTTCGAAGTGGGGGGCAAAAAATCGTTTTTCGACGACCGGGTACACGCCACTCTGGCTCTGTACCACCTGCGCAAGGATGTCGCCAGCGACGACGGCGCCACCCGGCTGCGGGGGGCGCAGCGCGCCCGCGGGCTCGAGGTGGAGCTGGCGGCGGTTCCCGCGCCCGGCTGGCACGCCTTTGCCGCCTACGCATTTTCCCGCGCCGAGCTGGAAGACTTCGAAGAGCTGTTCAGGATTCCGCGGGCGGACGGCACCCTCTTCGAACAGCCCTTTCCGCGCTCCGGACAAAAACCGGCCTTCGCCCCCGAGCACCTGCTGAACCTGTGGACCACCCGGGAGCTGGGGCGCGGTCTGGGCGTGGGTGCCGGGGCGCGCTATGCGAGCCGCCAGTTCATCGCCGCAGACAATGCCTTCGAGATCGACGGGGTGCTGACCCTGAACGCCGCACTCCATTTCAAGCGCGGCCCGGCTCGCCTGCAGCTGAACATCGAAAACTTGACCCAGCGCGAGTACGAGACCCGGGGCTTCGGCCAGACCTCGGTGATTCCGGCCGCGCCGCGGTCGCTGCGCGGGACGGCGGGGTGGGCGTTTTGAGGGGCCCGGCAGGAGTCGGTGAAAACGCGGCGCGCGGGGCGCTGGAGCAGCTCCAGGTGGAAAAACTGCAGGCCCTGCTCGAGCCCGTACTGCAGAGCAACTCCTTTTACAAAGAGAAGCTGGAAGGGGCGGGACTGGCAGAGGCCGCGGCGGTGTCGACCCTGGAGGACTACCAGCGCCTGCCTTTTACCACCAAGGAGGAACTCTCCGCCGACCAGGTGGCGCATCCGCCCTATGGCACCAACCTCACCTTTGAGCGCCAGCACTACATCCGCGTCCACCAGACCTCGGGCACCACGGGGGAGCGCCTGCGCTGGCTGGACACCGAAGAGAGCTGGCACTGGTGGGGGCGCTGTTGGGCCACGGTCTACGAGGGCGCCGGGGTGCGTGCATCGGACCGCATCTTCTTTGCTTTTTCCTTTGGCCCCTTCATCGGTTTCTGGAGCGCCCACGAAGGCGCCCGCCACCTCGGCGCCCTGGCCATTCCGGGCGGCGGGATGGCCTCGGAACAGCGCCTGGATGCCATTCTCGCCAACCAGGTCACGGTATTGATCTGCACCCCCACCTACGCCCTGCACCTGGCCGAAGTCGCCGCCGCCGAGGACCTCGATCTGGCCGCATCCTCGGTGCGCACCACGGTGCATGCCGGCGAACCCGGGGCCGGTCTGTCCTCCACCCGCCGCCGCATCCAGGAGGCCTGGGGCGCCCGTTGCTACGACCACGCCGGCGCCACCGAAGTGGGCGCCTGGGGCTTCGAATGCAGCGCCCAGGCCGGCCTGCATCTCAACGAGGCCGAGTTCATCTGCGAGGTGATCGATCCCGACACCCTGGCGCCGGCTCCGGAGGGAGAGCTGGTCATCACCAGCCTGGGGCGCGTCGGCATGCCGGTGATTCGCTACCGCACCGGCGACCGGGTGCGCCTGCACCCGGATCGCTGCATTTGCGGCCACCGCTTTCGACGCCTGCAGGGCGGTGTCATCGGCCGCATTGACGATGCCCTCATCATCCGCGGGGTGACGGTTTTTCCCAGCCTCATCGAAAACGTCGTGCGGCGTTTCCCCGCGGTGGTCGAGTTTGCCGTGGACGTGCGCCGCCAGGTGCTCGACGAGGTGGAAGTGCGTCTGGAAGTCGACGAGCAGGGCAGCGGCGATATCGCCGCTGACGTGGGCCGGGCCCTCCGCAACGCGCTGGGACTGCGCGCTGCGGTGGTGCTGGTGCCCCCCAATACCCTGCCGCGCTTTGAACTCAAGGCGCGGCGTTTCACCGATCATCGCCGCGCCGCTCAGGAGGGCAATCCATGAACGATGTCGTGGTCATCGGCGGCGGTCCGGCCGGCAGCACCGTCGCCGCGCTGGTGGCCGAACGGGGCCATCAGGTGCTTTTGCTGGAACGCGAAAGAGGGCCCAGTTTTAAAGTCGGCGAGTCTCTGATGCCGGCCACCTACGATACCTTTGCGCGCCTGGGGGTACTCGACAAACTCGCCGCGAGCCGCTTTCCCCGCAAGTACAGCGTGCAGTTTTTCGCCGCTTCCGGCAAGGCCTCGGCGCCGTTCTATTTTTCCGAGACCAATGCGCACGAAAGCTCGACCACCTGGCAGGTTCTGCGCAGCGAGTTCGACCAGATTTTGCGCGACAACGCCGCTGCAAAAGGCGCCCGGGTGTGGCTCGGAGCCAGCGCCCAGGAGGTGCTCTTCGAGGGCGAGCGGGCCGTCGGAGTGCGGGCCAAATTGGCGGACGGCCAGGTCGAGGACCTGGCGGCGAAAGTCGTGGTGGATGCCAGCGGCCAGAGCGCCCTGATGGCGCGCAAAATGAAGATCAAAGAAACCGAACCCGAGCTCAAGAAAGCCTCCATTTTTACCCACTTTGAAGGTGCGCTGCGCGACCCGGGTATCGACGAGGGGGCCACCCTGATACTACACACCGACAACAAAGACTCGTGGTTCTGGTACATCCCCCTGCCCGACGACCGGGTCAGCGTCGGGGTGGTGGGCGATCTGGAATATCTGCTGCAGCGCCGCAAAAAGGAGGCGCAGGAGATATTCCAGGAAGAACTGCAGAAGTGCCGGCCGCTGGTGCAGCGACTCGAGCGGGCGCGGCCCTGTTTTCCGGTCAAGGTGACGCGCGATTTTTCCTACCGCGCCGACCGCCTGGCCGGCGCGGGCTGGGTGCTGGTGGGAGACGCTTTCGGCTTTCTGGACCCGATCTATTCGTCGGGGGTTTTCCTGGCCCTCAAGTCCGGGGAATGGGCCGCCGATTCCATCAACGAGGCCTTCGAGAAAGAGGATTTTTCGGCCGCGCAACTGGGCGGCTTCGGACCCGAGTTCGCACAGGGCATGGAGGCGGTGCGCAAGCTGGTCTACGCCTTCTACAGCCGCGATTTCAGCTTTGCGCAATTTTTGCAGCGCTTTCCCGAGTGCAAGGAGGGGGTCGTGGACATTCTGAGCGGCAATGTATTCACCGCCAGGGCGCGGGCCATTTTTGCGCCCATGGCCCAGATGTGCAGTTTGCCCGAAGATCATATATTGTAGCTAGTGAAAACTTAGCGAGGAGTACGCCATGCAAAGCACCTTTGTGCGCCGCTTGCTCTACGTGGCGCTTTTTGTGCTCTACCTGTTGCACAACGACCTGTGGTTCTGGGACGATCCGCAACTGCTGTTCGGCCTGCCCATCGGCCTGCTCTACCACATCGGCTTTTGTCTTGCCGCCGCCCTCATGATGGCGCTGCTGGTCAACTACGCCTGGCCGCGCCACCTGCGGGACGAAGAAGAGAGGGAGAGCCTTCCATGACCCTTGCCATCATCGTCGTCTACCTGGGTCTGGTGCTCCTGGTCGGCAGCTTGAGCTACCGGCTCTTTCGCGGCACCGGCGAGGACTACTTTGTCGCCAGCCGCACCATCGGCCCCTTCCTCCTGCTGATGTCGCTTTTCGGCACCAATATGACCGCCTTCGCCATCCTCGGCGCCTCCGGCGAGGCCTACCACGAGGGCATCGGCGTCTTTGGTCTGATGGCTTCGATTTCGGCCCTGGTCATCCCCAGCGTGTTCTTCTTTGTCGGCACCCGGGTGTGGGCCCTGGGCAAACGCCACGGGTTTCTCACCCAGGTTCAGTACTTCCGCGCGCGCTGGGATTCGGGGGCGCTGGGACTGGTGCTCTTCGTGGTGCTGATCGCCCTGCTCATTCCCTACCTGCTGATCGGCGTCATGGCCGGGGGCATCACCCTGAACCAGATCACCGGCGGCCAAGTTCCCAACTGGGTGGGCGGGTTGATGGTCTGCGCCGTGGTCATGACCTACGTGTGCTACGGCGGCCTGCGCGGCACGGCCTGGGCCAACACTTTTCAAACCCTGGTCTTCATGATCCTGGGCGGGCTGGCCTTCTTTGTCATCGTCGACGCCATGGGCGGCTTTTCGAAGGCCCTGGCCAAAGTGGCGGCGCAGCATCCCGAGCTGCTGGGGCGCGGCGAAAATATCAAACCGCTGAAGTTGTTGACCTACACCTGCATCCCGCTCTCGGTGGGCATGTTCCCGCACATGTTCATGCACTGGCTCACGGCGCGCGGCGCCCGCGCCTTCCGCTATCCCCTGATGGTCTACCCGCTGTGCATTGCGGCGGTGTGGGTTCCCAGCGTGCTGCTGGGCGTTCTGGGCAGCGTCGACTTTCCCGGCCTCAAGGGGCCGGCGGCCAACTCGATCCTGGTGAAGATGATCAATCTGCACGCGCCGGAGCTATTGGCCGGGCTGCTGGCCGCCGGGGTCTTTGCCGCGGTCATGTCGTCGCTGGACTCGCAGGTGCTGTCGATCGGCACCATGTTCACCCAGGACATCGTGCGCTACTACGGCTTCCAGAACCAGATGAGCGAAAAAATGCAGATTTTCTACGGCCGCCTCTTCGTCGCCGGGGTTCTATTGCTGACCTACGTGATCTCGCTGTTTTCGGCGCGCAGCATTTTCAAACTCGGGGTCTGGTCCTTCACGGGATTCGCCGCCTTGTTTCCGGTTGTGGTGGCGGCGCTATTCTGGCGCCGCAGCACCAAGCAGGGGGCCCTGGCCGCCATTCTCAGCGTCGCGCTGCTGTGGACCTACTTCTTTTTCCAGGGCTGGCAGACGCCCGGTTATACCGTGGGCGGCACCGGCCTCATGCCGGTGGCGGTGATTCTGGCGGTGGCGACCCTGGCCATGGTGGTGGTTTCCCTGCTGACGCGGCCGCCCGACGCGGCCGTGGTGGGGAAGTTTTTTGATGGCGCCGAGGCGGCAGAGGACAACTAGCGCATGGCAGCGGCAAAGCAGGCGGCTCTGTGCGCAACCTGTCTGGTCGACCAGGTACTGCCCGAGATCGGGGTGGCCACGGTGCAGCTTCTGCGGCGCGCCGGTTGGGCGGTGGAGTTTCCCCAGGCGCAGACCTGCTGCGGCCAGCCCTTTTTCAACAGCGGCTTCAAGCAGGAAGCCGTCGACCTGGCCAAGCGAGTGGTGGAGATCTTCGAGCCCTACGCGGCCGTGGTGCTGCCGAGCGGCTCCTGTACCGCCATGATCCGGGTGGAGTATCCCCACCTGCTGGAGCCCTGGCCCGAGTGGCGTGAACGCGTCCTGGCGCTGGCGGCCAAAACTTTCGAATTGAGCCAGTTTTTGACCCACCAGGCCCGCTGGCAGCCCGCGCCCAGTGCCGCGGCACCCAATGCCGCCTACCACGATTCCTGCCACATGTGCCGCCTGTTGCAGGTGCGCCAGGAGCCGCGCCATCTGCTGCGGGCCGTCGGCTGCGCCCTCGGCGAAATGAGCGAGGCCGACCGCTGCTGCGGTTTTGGCGGCCTGTTTTCCCTGCGCCTGCCCGAAATCTCCAACGCCATGACCGCCGAAAAACTGCGCCAGGCGGACCAAACCGGCGCCGCAGTGCTGGTCACCGCCGATCCGGGCTGCCTGCTGCAGATCCGCGGCCTGGCCGCCGCCAGCGGCCTGCGAGTCGAGCATCTGGCCACGGTGCTCGAGGAGGCGACGCGTTGACGACGACTACCTCCGAGTTCCGCCAGCGCGCTGCCCTTGCCATCGAGGACGAACGCCTGCAAAGCGCGCTGGATACGGCCACCGAAAATTTCCGCCAGGCGCGCGACCAGGCCTTTGCCGAGTTGCCCGATGCCGAGGCCCTGCGCGATCACTTCAAGAGCTTGCGCCAGGCCACTTTGGGACAGTTGGCACAGCACCTGGAAACCTTTGAAACCAGGGCCAGAGAAGCCGGTGCCCAGGTGCACTGGGCGCGCGACGGCGCCGAGGCCTGCGCCACCATAGTGCAGATCGCCCGCCGCCACCAGGTGAAACTGGCGGTCAAGGGCAAGTCCATGGCCACCGAGGAGATCCACCTGAACCAGGCGCTGGAAGAGGCCGGGGTCGAAGCGGTGGAGACCGACATGGGCGACTGGCTGGTGCAGCTGGCCCGGGAAACGCCCTCGCACATCATTGCCCCGGCCATCCACAAGACGCGGCAACAGGCCGCCGAACTTTTGAGCCGCGAGGCCGGCCAGCCCCTGCCCGCGGACGATATTCCGGCCCTCACGGCGGCGGCGCGCGCCCTGATGCGGCAGCGTTTTTTAAACGCCGGTATGGGTATTTCCGGGGGCAATATCGCGGTCGCCGAAAGCGGCAGCCTGGTGCTGGTGACCAACGAGGGCAATGGCCGCATGGCCACTTCGGTGCCGCCCCTGCACGTGGCCCTGATCGGCATCGAAAAAGTGGCCCCCACCTGGGACGAGGCCGCGGTGTGGCTGGCGCTGCTGGGGCGCAGCGCCGCCGGTCAGCCGCTGTCGGTCTACACCAGTGTCCTCACCGGTCCGGCGCGCGCCGCCGACGCGGATGGACCCCGGGAACTGCACATCGTCCTGCTCGACAACGGCCGCAGTCGCCTGCTGGGCACCAAGTACGAGGAAGTGCTGCAGTGCATTCGCTGCGGCGCCTGTCTGAACGTGTGTCCGGTCTATCGCGAAGCCGGCGGCCACGCCTACGGCAGTCCCTACTGTGGTCCGATCGGAGCGGTGATCACGCCGCTGTTGTTCGGCCTGGAAGAATACGAGGCCCTGCCGCACGCCAGTTCGCTGTGCGGCGCCTGCAGGGATGTGTGTCCGGTGCGCATCGATCTGCCGCGGATGCTGATCGAGCTGCGCGCCGACGAGGTCGAAAAGCGGGTGCTGCCCTGGCGCCAGCGCAAGCTGGAAGAAGCGGCGGCCTTCGTGCTGAAAAACGATAAGTTAATGGGATTCCTCAGTGCCGCGCTGCGGCGGGTGCAGGGGCCTTTCGTGCGCGCGGGGGGGCTGAAAAGCGGCGGCGACCGCCAGCTGCCCGGTCTGGCGCCGCGTTCGTTCCGCCAGCTGTGGGCCGCGGGCGCGCTGGAGGAAAAAAAATGAGCGCACGGGCCGAAATTCTGGCGCGGCTGCGCAACCAGGCGCGCCCGGAGGTGTTGCCCCCGGCGTGGGTATCGGGGCGCTCCTTTGCCGATTTGGAGGAGCGTTTCATCGCCGCCCTGGAGGCCGCCCACGGCGAGGTGCGGCGGGCCCCGGATCTGGAGGCCGCCTGGGGCGAGGTGGACGCCATTTTGCGCCAGGTGGGGGCGGCTGCCGTGGTCGCCAACGGCGAGCCCCCTCTGGAAGAGGCGCTCTTGCGCCAGCGCTGGCCGGGGTGCGAGTGGCACGTGGCAGGGCAGACGGAAGGGGATCTGCGTGCCTTTTGCGCCCGCGCCGATGTGGGTCTGAGCGGTGCGGAGGCGGCGCTGGCCGAAACCGGCACCCTGGTCGTGAGCAGCG
>PBPL01000120.1 GCA_002724675.1 Deltaproteobacteria bacterium
CACGGGCTGCCAGCCATAAACAAAGGGAAACTGCGGGTGACATCACTATTCTCTCTTCATCGGACGACGACACCGGCGATGACGACGGCACCGGCGACGACGACGGCACCGGTGACGACGACGACACCAGCGATGACGACAACAGCGACGACGACGACTCAAGCGATGACGACGACATCGGCGACGACGACGACACCGGCGACGACGACGACACCGTCGATGACGACGACTCAAGCGATGACGACGACACCGGCGACGACGACGACGACTCCAGCGACGACGATGACGCCCAAGTGGATGTCGATGAGGATGGATTTGTCGCCGTTGGCCAGGGAGGCAGCGATTGTGATGACTCGGACCCTCTGGTCTTTCCGGGCGCGACGGAGTCCTGCAATGGGGTCGACGACAACTGCAACGGCAGCGTGGATGAGGACGCGGTTGATGTCGTGACCTGGTACTACGACTTGGATGGCGACGGCTACGGTGGGCCCATGAGCGTCGTTGCCTGCGGTCAGCCTGAGGGGACTGAGGGCAGCTGGACCGACTGTGACGACACGGCCGCGTCCACCTATCCCAGCGCGCCGGAGGTCTGCGACGGTGTCGACAACAACTGTGACACTGAAGTCGACGAGGGTGTGGAGTCGATTCTGTATCTGGACGCGGACTCGGATGGCTACGGGGACAGCGCCGTGTCGATGGTGTCGTGTGGGCCGGCTGTCGGCTATGTGGGGAACGACGAGGACTGCGATGACTCCAGCCCGACCGTGAATCCAGCTTCTTACGAGATCTGCGATGGCAGCGACAACGACTGTGACGATGAGGTGGATGGCAGCACAGCAATCGATGCCCTGGATTGGTATCCCGATGTGGATGGCGACGGCTATGGAGACCTGTCGAGTCCGCCTCTGGTGGCCTGTAGCCTTCCTTCGGGCCACACCAGCAACCAGAGCGATTGCGATGACAACTCCGACAGCGTGAACCCCGACGGCCAGGAGGTCTGTGGCCCCAGCGACGAAGACTGCGATGGTCTGCTGGATGACGACGATCCATCGCTCGATCTGACGACGCAGAGCACGTGGTTCGTGGATGGGGATAGTGATGGGTTTGGCGCACCCGATGCACTCACCCAGGGATGTGCAGCTCCTGCCGGCTCCGTGGACAACGACACCGACTGCAACGACAGCGACGCTTCCATCAATCCAGCGGCGGTGGAGGTGGCCGGTGACGGGTTCGACAACAACTGCGCCAACGAGCAGCCAGTGGTGCTGTCGGTCGCGCTGTCACCTCCCACGGTGTTCACATACGACACGCTCTCGGCTGCGGTGTCCTACGACGATCCCGATGGCGACTCGGTGACTCTCGACTACACCTGGTACGTGGACGGTTCGGTGGTGCTCCAGGGCAACCAGCCCAACCTGGATGGGGTGATGTACTTTGATCGCGGCCAGCAGGTGTGGGCCTCGGTCACGGCATCCGATGGCGCATTGAGTAGCGCCCCTGTGGAGTCGAGCGGGCTTACTGTGCTCAACAGCGCCCCGGGCCCGGCCGTTGTGTCTATTCATCCGCCCAGTCCCGCCGAGGGCATCCACGACCTGCACTGCTCGGTCGACGTCCCCGCATACGACGCCGATCTAGACGTGCTCAGCTACAACTTCACCTGGCAGGTGGATGGTCAGGCATGGACCGCTGCCACGGCCTCGACGGTCTACTTCGGTGACACCATCGACGCTGCATTTACCGTGGAGGGACAGCAGTGGACCTGTCTCGTGTCCAGTTACGATGGCATCAATACGAGTGGCACGGTGTCGGCCATCACGGTGGTGGGCCCCCCCGACTCGGATGGGGACGGTGTCCTCGACGACCAGGATCAGTGCCCTGGCTTTGACGACAATGTCGATGCAGATGGAGATGGGGCCGCCGATGGCTGTGATGTGTGCCCCAACGACGCGGACAATGACGGCGATGGCGACGGTGTCTGCGGTGATGTGGACCCGTGCCCGCTGGACAACCCCGATGACAGTGATGGCGACGGTATCTGTGACAGTGATGACCAGTGCTTTGGGCCCGACGATGTGGACAACAACGGCAACACCATCCCCGATTCTTGTGAACAGGCGTCTACGTTTGGGTACACGGGCGGCTCTCAGACATTCACCACACCGGCAGGAGTGTCCCGCCTCTGGTTCCAAGTAGAGGGCGCCAGCGGCTGGAGCGGGAGCAATCAAGGGGGGCTGGGGGGCATCACTACAGGTGGCCTCGATGTCAGCCCAGGGGACACGTTCTACGTCTACGTGGGGGGGCAGGGGACGGAATCCATAGGCGCGAACAACCCCATGGGCGGCGGGTGGAATGGCGGTGGCGACGGCCAGAACAACAGCAGTGGTCTCAGTGTTGGCGGTGGCGGCGGAGCTTCGGATGTCCGCACGGTGTTCTCGTCGAGCCCCATGGACACCACGTCGCTGAACTCCCGCTTGATTGTGGCAGCTGGCGGTGGCGGCTCCACCAACAACAGCGGCGCCTACGGTGGCGCGGGAGGTGGCGAAGTCGGTGAGGATGGCGGCCAGCACGGCGGCAATCACCGGGCTCGTGGAGGCACCCAGACGGCCGGTGGCGACGCTGGGGGCTCCTTCGGTCAGGGCGGCAACGGCGGTGGCGGTATGACGCCATGGAACGGCGGTGGCGGTGGTGGTTGGTATGGCGGTGGTACCTCGACCGCCCACAGTGGTGGTGCAGGAGGTTCGTCCTACGTTGGCGGGGTCGACAACGCTTCCATGCAGCGAGGTGGTCGTTTCGGTCACGGCCAGGTGACGATCACCTGGGCACAGCCCTAGGAGGTCCCCCCCACCAACTCTCCAGCTGTCGTGCCGGTGAGCCCGGCACGTCCGTGAACAGCCTCAAACCTCGATGTCTTCCCAGGCGCTGCTTCGGAAGCGACGAACGGCGACCACTCCCAACGCCATGCGACTGAGGCCGAGCCCCAGCCACAGGCCCACCACCTGGAGGTCTTCCCGCCCCGCGGCGAGCTCGGGCATGACGACGAGTCCGATCAGCGCGGCCAGAGGGAGCATCACCAAGTACTGTTGAATCAGCTGCGCGCCAGCCACCCAGCGGGTCGCCCCTGCTCCCAGCATGCTGTAGAGCAGCACGATGGGGATCGCGTCGAACACGGTTGTTGCGGCAAACAGCTGCAGGCCCAGCTTCGCGGCCTGCATGGTCCCTACATCCGGTGTGAAGATGGCGAGGATCGGCTCGGGTTGGCAGGCCACGAGGACCGCTGGGAGCATCAAGCCGCACACAGTCAGGCGCACGCCGAGCCAGACGATCTTGCGGGCTTCGGCTGGCTGCTTCATGCCCAAGTGGCGCCCCACCATGGTGGCGCCTGCCAGTCCCATGCCCATGGCTGGCAAGAAGCCGGCCGAGCCGATGTTCATCAAAATGGAGCCGGCGGCCAAGGCCGGGGTAGAGATGGCTTCGTGGAGCTCTAGGAACAACAGGAAGCTGACCATCAGCCCGATGCCCCGCACCGCTTCCGGCCAGGCCAGGCGAATCATCGCCCCGAACCCGCTCCGGCCGAGGTTCGCCACTCGAAAGGGCCTGTAGCGTGTGCGCACGTCGCGCTGCACGAGGGTCAGGAACGTGTAGAAGCAGGTGCCGATGACCGCGGCCAGCACGGACGCTAGGGCCGCGCCTCGGACGTCCATCGCCTCGGCGCCCAGGTTTCCGTAGATGAACACCCAGTTGAAGAAGATGTTCAGTGTCTGGATGAGCACGATGGAGACGAGGTAGACCTTGGATCGTCCGATTCCGTTGTAGAAGCCGCGGTAGCAGAAGTTGGCCCCCACCACCCCCATGGCCATCACTCGGATCTCCAGGTAGGCGATGCCGCCGCTATAGCCCTCGGCGCCGACGACGACGGCTGGATCGCTGGCTAGGTAGGGGAAGAACGCCGGCACCAGCTTGGACAGGCCATAGCCGAGCGGCAGCCCTGCCCCAACGGCCAGGAGTAGGCCTCGATCGAGGGCGCCGCCCGCCCCTCTGGAGTCGTTCTCTCCATCACGGCGGGAGGCGGTGGCTTGAACGGCGGCGCCCAAGCAGGTCACGGCATTCATCAACACGAGAAACGTGAAGGAGCCCAGTCCCACCGCCGCCTGAGGTGCGGGGCCGAGGCGGCCAATCATGGCGGTGTCCACCAGGTTCAGCACCACCTGAGAGGCCATGCCGGCCACAATGGGCCCACCGAGCAGGAGGAGGGCTCGGGTTCGCCCCGGGTCGAACCAGCGCGCGATCATCGCTGCCCCGGGGGCACACCGGCCCAGGGACCGTAGAGGTCCTGCCGGCAGTCGCTACAGAAGTCCAGGGGTAGGTAGCCGGTGAACAAGGTGGGAAAGAAGTAGAGCCAGAATGTGCGGGCGTCGACGCCGTCGTACATGAGGCAGTGGGCGTTAGTGCAGTGGGCCTTCGTGCTGTGGCCCGGGTTGGTGGCGAGCCCCAGCAGGTGCCCCAGCTCGTGAACGAGCACGTTGGACTCCTGCTTGACCCCCGTGACCCACGCGATGGGCTTGAGTCGGTCTTGGAGAACGACCATCAGTCCCGCTCCATAGTCTGGATCGTCCTCTTGCATTGTCCATCGAGGCCACGCGAAGCCCCGGTACTTGCGGTAGCCCGGTCCATACAGGATGTGCAAGACGGTTCCACCCTCGGGTGCCTCCTGGGATCGGTAGCGGTAGGCGATCTGGCGGATTGCGCGCGGGTCTTCTCGCCACTCGTCTCGGGGGATGAGGTCGTCCAACACCACCTCGACGCCGCCGGGCTTGTCCAGATAGAGGTCGATTTGCTTGAGCAGCGTGCCGATGGACCTCGGCCTCGGCGAAGTGCCCTCCACGTAATCGATCTCGACCAGCAAGCTCTTCGCCGCGCCTGCGTCCAGGTACGCGGCATCTCGGTAGGACGGGCCAGCAGCGCCGTCAGGCTTCGGCAGGTGGGCGCAGCCGACGAGTGCTGCGACGCAGATCGCTGACATCGCTCGGAACACTGGGGGCCACGCAGCATAGGGTCCGCGCATCGGGGGAAAATGTAGCACGGGGCTCTGACGCAGCGGTTGTTCAGTGGGGCCCCTACAATGCAGGGGTGAGCTCCGCCCTTCCCCTTCGTGGTGTCGTCCTTGCCGGTGGCACAGGCAGCCGCTTGCTCCCGCTGACCGAGGTGAGCAACAAGCACCTGTTGCCCGTGGGCAAGGAGCCGATGATCTTTCATCCCATCCGCAAGCTGGCGGAAGCAGGTGTCGTCGACGTGCTGGTGGTTACAGGAGCCGAGCATGCGGGCCAGGTGGTGGCAGCCCTCGGATCCGGTCAGGAGCTTGGCTGCACCATTACCTACCGGGTCCAGGAAGAGGCGGGCGGAATCGCTCAGGCGCTCGGCTTGGCCGAGGACTTCGCCGCGAACGGCAAGGTGATCGTGTTGCTGGGCGACAACGTGTTTCAGGACCCTTTGCGTCGCCACGCGCTGGCCTTTCTCGAGCAGCGGTCCGGCGCCCGGATCCTGCTCAAGGAGGTGGAGGAACCCAGCCGATTTGGGGTGCCGGTCTTCGAGGAGGGGCGACTGGTCTGCATCCAGGAGAAACCCGAGGCGCCTCAGGATCGCCGCTGCGTGACCGGCATCTACTTCTACGATGCCAGCGTGTACGACGTGATCCGGGGCTTGCGTCCCAGCGCCCGTGGTGAGCTCGAGATCACCGAGGTGAACAACCACTTCATCCAGCGAGGGGATCTCACCTGGGACGAGCTAGAGGGCTGGTGGACCGACGCAGGGACCTTCGAGAGCCTCGCGCGGGCCAACGCGCTCGTACAGTCTTCGGTCGCGGATCCGGCTGAGCCGAAGTCCCGCTAGTTCGGTTGGGACCGAAGGGTCCAGCCGGCCAGTCGATAGAGCAGCCGAGCCCCCACGGCGGCATCCCAACTCTCGCCCAGCCGCTCCTGCTCCAGTCCTGGTGCCGGGCTGACTTCGCACAGGTCGAAGCCGACAATTCGGCGGCCGCTGGCCACCAAAGCGTTGAGGAGCGAGGAGACCTGGTCCCAGCGCAGGCCGCCGGGCACGGGAGTGCCGGTGTTGGGGCAGAGCGAGGGCTCCAGACCGTCGATGTCGCAAGACACCCACACGCTGTTGGGGAGTGGGGCCAGCACCTCTTCCCAGCTGAGTCGATGCAGATCTCGGTCGAAGCTGCACACGATGCGCGGATCGCTGTGGATGCGGTCGTATTCCTGCTCGCCCAGGTCCCGCACTCCCACTTGGACGAGCCGCGCCACTCCCTCTGCCCGCTTCAGGACGTTGTACATGACCGATGCGTGACTGTTGGTGTAGCCCTGGTAGGCCTCCCGCAGGTCGGCGTGGGCATCTATCTGCAGGATCCCAATGCCCGGGTTCCGTCGCGCGGCGGCCTCCATGGCGCCCACGGCGGTGGAGTGGTCTCCTCCCACCAGCCCCACGATGCGGCCTTGACCCATCCATTCATCCACGGCCTCCGAGATGATCTCGACCATCTGATGGCAGAGGCGGTTGACGGCTTCGGTGTCTCCTCGCTTCCGGGCCGAGAGAGCTTCCCTGTGGAAGCTGGCCAGCTCGGGCTTGGGCCTTACCCAGGCGATGCCCTGCTCGTAGGGGGTTCCTACCTCGAGGTCGAACAGCTCCACCTGGTGACTGGCCGCCAAGATCGCTTCGGGTCCGCGCGCGGTGCCTCCCCGGTAGGAGACCGTCGCTTCCCAGGGCGCCGCAAGCAGGACCAGGGCCGCCTCCTCTGCGGGCGTACACAACCCGAAGACACCACTGCCTGGGTCCGCCGGCCCATCGGGGTCGAAGGAATTCACGCCCACGCGGATCAGTCTCGAAACAGGTGGGGCACAGGCTCGTTATTGGCCCAGGCCACCACAGCATCCACCGCCATGGAGGCCATGCGGTGGCGAGTGTGAACCGTGGACGAGCCGATGTGGGGTAGGAGTACGATGTCGTCGCGGCCCACAAGCGAGGCGGGGACCGAAGGCTCGTCGGCGTAGACGTCGAGGCCCACTCCAGCGAGTGGGCCATCTTCCAGCGCCTCGGCCAGGACCGTCTCGTCCACGAGCCCACCCCGAGCCGTGTTCACGAGGTAGGCCCCCTCCTTCATGGCGAACAGCGCGTCCCGGTCCAAGATGTGATGTGTGCTGTCGGTGAGCGGTGCGTGCACCGTCAAGACGTCCGACTCGGCCAACAACTGGGGCAGCGTGCGACGCTCTGCCTCTAGCTCCCGAACCACGTCCTCGGGGACCTCGCCCTCGGTAGTGAACAGGATCTTCATGCCGAAGGCCCGCGCTCGGCGAGCGACTGCGGTGCCGATACGTCCCAGCCCTAGAATGCCCAGGCGAGCCCCTTGGAGCTGGAGGCCGGACAGCAGGTGGAGCGACCAATGAGACCAGGATCCGTCGCGCAGGAAACGATCGGCCTCGACGATCCGCCGGGTCGTGGCCAGCATCAGCGCCATCGTCAGATCGGCAGTGGCTTCCGTGAGCACACCGGGGGTGTGGGCCACGGGGATGCCGAGCTGTCGGGTGGCGTCCAGGTCGATGTTGTCGATGCCTACCGCTACCTGAGCTACTAGCTTCAGCGGGTGGTCGGGACTGGCTGAGGCGGTCTCCAGCACCTGGCGGGTCATGGGGTAGGTGAGTAGGGGAATACACGCATCGTGGCCAGGCAGCCGGCGGAGCATTTCGTCTTCCGAGGGTGGCAGCTGCTCGGTGCGCAGAGACAGGTCGGCGACAGCCTCCAGTCGCTGCAGGCAGTCTCTGGGGAGCTCGGCGGGCACGAACACGCGGGGTCTCATGGAGGCAGTCCAGTCTTGGGGGGATGACGATGGGGCTCGGCGCGAGGGCGGGCGCCTCAGTCGTCGAAGCTCAGGGCACTCCGCAGGTCTTCGCCGTAGGCTTCGTCGAGCTTATCCAGGAGCTCGTCCAGCTCGTCCGCCGTCTCGCCTAGGCCGTCCTCGGGGGGCGTTGGGCGCAGGATGAGGTAGAGATCACCCAGGCGAGTGCCCTTTCCACCCTTGGGGAGTCCGCGTCCCTTCAGTCGGAGGCGTGTGCCTGCTTCAGCACAGGGCGGGATCGTGACCTTTACGGTCCCCGTGGGCGTAGGCACCGTGACACTGCCCCCTCGAATGGACTCGGAAAACGTGATGGCGAGGTCGATCTCTAGGTCATCTCGGTCCACCCGAACGAGAGGGTGCTCACTCATGACCATCTCTAAGAGCAGGTCGCCTGGGGGGCCGCCATCCTCGCCTGGGAGTCCCTTCTTGGGCACTCGGAGGCTCTGGTTGGGGCGGACACCCTTGGGAATGCGGACGGTGACCGCCTTCTCGCCGCCGATGGTCAGCTTGCGCTCGCTCCCTTCCAGCATCTCCTGCAGAGACAGCTCGAGCGTCGCTCTTACGTCTTGTCCTCGCCGTGGTCCTCGACTTCGGCCTCCACCAAAGCCGCCCCCAGGGCCTCCGAAACCACCAAAGGGGGAGCCGCCTCCTCCGCCAGACGCACCAGCACCGAACATCTTCATGAGTTCTTCGATGTCGAAGCTTGCTCCCCCGCCACCGAAGCCGGAGAAGTTCTTGAACCTGCGGGCAGCTTCAGCGTCGAAGCCAGGGCGGAAGGCCTCGTGACCAAACTCGTCGAAGAGCTTGCGCTTCTTGTCGTCGCCGACGATTTCGTATGCGGCGTTGACCTGCTTGAGCTTCTCCGGGTCGCCTCCCCGGTCGGGGTGGAGCTTCCTGGCAAGCTTGCGGTAGGCCTTCTTTATGGTGTCGGCGTCGTCGCTCTTTGCGACCCCAAGGACCCGGTACGGATCCGCGCCCGAACTCATCCCTGAAGGCGCTCCGCCGCGACGATCTCTCCGAGGGCTATAGCGGCCTCGATCTCTGCATCGGCGTACTCGCTGTCTCCCGGGCTAGCGTCGAGAAGCACCTTCTCGGCTTGGGCCAGCGCCTGCTTGGAGGCCTCCACGTCGATGTCAGCCACCGGTCGGCAGCTGCTGACGACGATCGAGACCTTCTCGGCAGCCACTTGAGCAAAGCCCGGACCCACGGCCCACACCTGCTTGCCGTCTTTGGTCTCGAGGCTCAGGGCTCCGGGACGCACGGCAGTGATGTAGGGGTAGTGTCCGGGCAGGACCCCGAACTCGCCTTGGTCCCCGGACACGGCTACGTGATCGACCGAGCCGTCGAAGATCTTTGTGTCCGGCGTCAGCACCGATAGGAGAAAGCGATCGGTCACGACTAGATCTCACCTCGGGCGAGCTGCTCGCCCTTCTCAATGGCCTCTTCGATGGTGCCGACCATGTAGAAGGCCTGCTCGGGCAGGTCGTCGTGCTCACCGTCGAGGATGGCGGCGAAGCCCTTGATGGTGTCCTCGAGGGACACGTACTTGCCCGGAGTTCCAGTGAACTGCTCGGCCACGAAGAAGGGCTGGCTGAGGAACTTCTGGATCTTACGAGCGCGCTCGACGACCATCTTGTCCTCTTCGCTCAGCTCGTCCATGCCGAGAATGGCGATGATGTCCTGCAACTCCTTGTAGCGCTGCAGGATCTGCTGCACGCGCTGCGCGGTGTCGTAGTGCTTCTCACCGATGATCTCGGGCTCGAGGATCCGGGACGTGGAGTCCAGCGGGTCGACGGCCGGGTAGATGCCTAGCTCGGCGATCTTTCGGGACAACACCGTGGTGGCGTCCAGGTGAGAGAAGGCCGTGGCCGGTGCGGGATCCGTCAGGTCGTCAGCGGGCACGTAGATGGCCTGCACGGACGTGATGGAGCCCTTGTCGGTCGTGGTGATCCGCTCCTGAAGAGCGCCCATCTCGGTGCCCAAGGTGGGCTGGTAGCCCACCGCAGACGGGATTCGACCCAGGAGCGCCGACACCTCGGAGCCCGCCTGAGTGAAGCGGAAGATGTTGTCGACGAAGAGCAGGATGTCCTGACCTTCCTCGTCACGGAAGTGCTCGGCCACAGTCAACGCGGACAGACCCACGCGGGAGCGGGCCCCGGGGGGCTCGTTCATCTGGCCATAGACCAGGGCGACCTTACTCTTCTCGGAATCCACCGTGGGCATCCCGGTCTCGGGGTCCATCTTGAGATGGCCGTGCTCGTCCTTCTCGGCGGCGATGACGCCCGACTCCATCATCTCGAACCAGAGGTCGTTGCCCTCACGAGTTCGCTCGCCCACGCCGGCAAACACGGAGTAACCACCGTGCTTCATACCGATGTTGTTGATGAGCTCCATGATGAGCACGGTCTTGCCCACGCCGGCTCCACCGAACAGGCCGGTCTTGCCGCCTCGAGAGTAGGGAGTCATCAGGTCAATGACCTTGATGCCCGTCTCGAACATCTGCACCTCGGTGCTCTGGGACGTGAAGTCTGGTGGCGCGCGGTGGATGGGCAGGTGGCTGGTGGCATTCACGTCGCCCAACTGATCGACGGGGTCCCCCGTCACGTTCAGGATGCGACCGAGGACTTCCTTGCCCACGGGCATGCTGATGGGCGCGCCTGTGTCGCGAACCTCGATGCCACGGCCTAGGCCGTCCGTGCTGTCCATAGCGATGCAACGAACCGTGTTCTCACCGAGGTGCTGGGCAACCTCGATGGTCAGGTTGTCGGCATCGTCACTGATGGCCGGGTTGGTGACCTTCAGGGCGTTGTAAATGGCGGGCAGGTTGTCGGGCTGGAACTGAACGTCCAGTACGGGACCCATGACCTGGATGATCTGACCGGAGGCAGAAGTCATTGTCTTTCCTTTTGGCTACAGCGCTTCGGCGCCAGCAACGATCTCGACCAGTTCGCGGGTAATCGCGGCCTGTCGAGCGCGGTTGTATTCGAGGGTGAGGCGATCGATGACGTCTTTTGCGTTTCGGGTGGCCGAATCCATGGCAGTCATCCGCGCGGCGTGCTCGCCGGCCATGGACTCCAAGAACACCTGCTGTACCCGAGTGCTCAAGAAGAGGGGCAGGATGTCCTTCAGGATCTGCTTTTGGCTCGGCTCGTAGACGAAGTCCACGAGGGTTTCGGGCTCTTCGTGAGAGGCCGAAGCAAGTTCGTTCAGCGGGAAGAGCTTCTCGATGACCGGTTCTTGCTTCAGCGTGTTCACGAAGCGGTTGTAGGCCAGGTAGACCTCGTCCAGCTCGCCAGACTCATAGCGGGTCGTCAGCTCATGAATGAGCTTGGCGGCCATGTCCGGGAACTCCTTCGGGTTGAGATCGACCTCAGCCCGCCCGATGTTGGCGTCGCGACGCTGGAAGTGATCCCGCGACTTCTTGCCGTAGACCATCATCTCGATGCCCTCGGGCTTGTTGTCGCTGGTGGCAAGGTCGCTCAGCCACGCGTCAATGTTTCGAAGCAAGCCGTTGTTGAATCCGCCGCAGAGACCGCGGTCCGACGTGATGGCGATCACCGCCACGTTCTTGACCTCGTCGTGGGCCTGGAGCAGCGGGTGGTCGGGCTCGTCGATGCGGGCCATGAGGCTCTGCAGGACTGCTGTGACTTCGTCGCTGTAGGGCCGTGACGCTAGAGCAGAGTCGATGGCCCGCTTCATCTTGGCGGCTGCCACCAGCTTCATCGCTCGCGTAATCTGCTGGGTCGACTTGACCGAAGCAATGCGCGTCTTGAGTGCCTTTAGTGAGGGCATCTTGGCTTCCGAATCGAAGTGGGTCGGGGTGGCGAACTAGGCGGCGAAGATTTCTTTGTACTCGGCCAGGGCGGAGTCGAGGTCGGCCTTGATCTCGTCGGTCATCTTGGCGACCTCCACGATCTGCTTGCCCACCTCGGGGTGCTTCTCGGCCATGAAGGCGAGGAAGCCGTCGTGCCACTCTTGGATCTTGTTCATGGGGTAGTCATCGGTCCAGCCGTTGGATGCCCCGTAAATGATCATGATCTGCTGCTCCACCGGCATGGGGGAGTACTGCGGCTGCTTGAGGATCTCGACCAGTCGAGCACCTCGGCTCAGCATCCTCTGAGTGGCCTGGTCCAAGTCGGAAGCAAACTGGGCAAATGCCGCCATCTCACGATACTGGGCCAGGGACAGGCGGAGAGTACCCGCCACCTGCTTCATCGCCTTGATCTGAGCGTTACCGCCCACGCGCGAGACCGAGAGGCCCACGTTGATGGCAGGCCGGATGCCCGAGAAGAAGAGGTCGGTGTCCAGGAAGATCTGGCCATCGGTGATGGAAATCACGTTGGTCGGGATGTAGGCAGACACGTCGCCGGCCTGGGTCTCGATGATGGGCAGGGCCGTCAGCGACCCCGCACCCTCGGCGTCGCTCATCTTGGCGGCGCGCTCGAGCAACCTGCTGTGCAAGTAGAAGACGTCGCCGGGGAAGGCCTCGCGACCTGGCGGGCGGCGTAGCAGCAGGGACATCTGCCGGTAGGCCACAGCCTGCTTGCTGAGGTCATCATAGATGCAGAGTGCGTGTCGCCCGCTGTCTCGGAAGTACTCTCCCATCGTTGCGCCACTGTACGGGGCAAGGAACTGCATGGGAGCCGGAGTCGACGCCGGCGCGCAGACCACAGTCGTGTACTCCATGGCGCCGTGCCGACGCAGACGCTCGACCACCTGGGCAACGGTCGACTGCTTCTGGCCGATGGCCACGTAGATGCAGTAACAGTTCTGGCCCTTCTGGTTGATGATGGTGTCGATGCCGATGGCGGTCTTGCCCGTCTGGCGGTCACCGATGATGAGCTCCCGCTGGCCACGGCCGATGGGCACCATGGCGTCAATGGCCTTGAGCCCGGTCTGAAGCGGCTCGTGAACACCCTTTCGTCCAACGATGCCGGGGGCCTTCACTTCGACGCGACGCGTCTGCTCACTGCTGAACTCGGGTCCACCGTCCAGGGGGTTCCCGAGAGGATCGACCACGCGACCCAGCAGCGCTTCACCAACGGGCACCTCGACGATGCGGCCAGTACGCTTGACGGAGTCACCCTCCTTCAGCGCCTTGTCGTCGCCGAGGATGGCAACACCCACGTTGTCCTCTTCGAGATTCAAGACCATTCCCGAGATACCGCCACCGAAGTCGATGAGTTCTCCGGCGACCGCGTTGGCGAGGCCGTGAATGCGGGCGATACCGTCACCCACAGACAAGATGCTGCCGGTCTCGGCCACTTCCACGCGGCTCTCGTAGTTCGCGATCTGGTCCTTGAGGATCTGGCTGATCTCTTCGGCGCGAATCTGCATGTCTCGTGTTCCTTCGTCATTCCGGGACCATGCCCGGGATCTTGATGCCTAGGCTTCCGCCGGCGTCTCCTGGTTCAACAACTTCTGGCGGATGAGGCGGAGTTGAGTCTGAATGCTGCCGTCGAAGACGAGGTCTCCTACTCGGGTGACGATGCCACCGATGAGCTCGGGGTCGACCTGGGTCTCGAGGATGACTTCCTTCTTGCCGGTGACCGACAACAGGTGTGTCTTCAACTGCTCCAGCGCCGCGTCATCCAACGGGGAAGCTGACGTCACCTCGGCTCGGACTCGGCCGGTCTGCTCGTCGTAGAGCGCCTCGAGTGAGCTGAGGATTTCGGTGAAGACACCCATGCGGTTGTTGTCCACCAGCAGAAACAGGAAGTTGCGGCTGATGGCGTGCAAGCCACCCTTGTCGACCACCGCGCCGAGCACGGCTTTGCGTTCATCCCGCATGAAGCCCGGGTTGGTGAGGGTCGTCTTGAGGGCCGGCGACTCATTGAGTAGGGCGGCCATCCCGCGAAGGTCCGCGACGACGTTGTCGAAGCAGGAGGCCTCAGTGGCCAACTCCGAGAGGGCTGATGCGTAGCGTCGGGTGACAGGATTGGTCATGACTGGCTCGTCTCCTGGACCCGGTCGAGGTAGCGGTCAGTGAGTCGCTTTTGGTCGTCGTCACCCACCTGATTGCTCAACCGGTCTTTCGCCATGCCGACCGCCAGATCGATTGCTTCGGACCGCAGCGCGAGCCGCGCGCGGCGCAACTCCTCTTCGACGGTCCGCTTGGCGGCTGCCTCTAACTGAGTCGAGGTCTGTTCAGCCCGCGCTTCGATCGATCGACGCTCCATCTCGGCGTCCTCGCGGACATCGGTCATGAGCTTGTCGAGTTCTCCTTGGAAGTCTCCCAGGCGAGTCTCGATTTCTTGGTAGCGCTGTTCAGCGTCGGCTTTGGCGTTGGCCGATGCGTCCAGTTGGTCTCGAACCTCCAGTTGGCGGCGCCTGAGAAAGTCCGACATGGGTGTGCGGAGGGCCCAGACCAACAAGGCGATGAGAAGGCTGAGGTTGAGCAGGTGCCGGAAGATGGCGGTCCCATCAGGGCCAGCGGCCTGATGCCCATCTCCGCCACCAGCGGCTAGAGCCACGCTGCTGCTCGTGAGGAGCACGGTAGCGGCGAGGATCGCCCAGCGGAACCAACGGCGACGCATCATGGTTAGGCCTGCCCCTCTAGCTCGCGGCCGAGCACGTTACTGGCAATCTGCAGGCTCAGCCCAGCGGTGGTGGCCTTGAGCTCCGCACTCGCCTTGTCGGTTTCGCGCGCCAACTCGGCACGGGCTTCGTCCAGAATGCCCTCGGCGCGGGTCCGCGCTGCACTGAGAGTCTCTTGCTCTGCGTTGAGTGCTTCCTGACGCATCCGGCTGCGCTCGGCGGTCGCCTCGGCCCGGGCCTCGACGAGTCGATCTTCGAGCTCAGTCATCTTTCCGGCGACTTCCTCTTGGAGCAGTTCGGCCTCCTTGGCGTAACCGTGAATACTTCGCTCGCGCTCCGCCAGCATGGCGAGCATCGGCTTGAAGATGATCAGGTACAGCCCGCCTACCGCGACGACAAAGGGGATCGCCTGGAGGACGATCATCAGGGCAGAAACTTCCACGGACGCTCCGAGTCTGCGGCCTCTCTCGACATGAAGACCGACGAATCGCGCGCCTTATATTGCGGGGGGACGCCCTCGTCAATAGTCGCGATGCGAAACCACACCCCGCGAGAGGGGTCCGCTTGGGCTCAAAGAGGCGGTGACGAGGCGGGTGGTTGAGGGATGCTGCCCAGAAATCGCTCCGACTCCGATGGGTTGGGCAACTGGCAGAATTCCTCCCGTCCAAACCATCCATAGCGATTGCGGGCTATCCATCGATAGACAAAGTTTCGGAGCGCCGCCGGGATTACCAGCAACAAAGTCAGCAAGGGCCAAGGGAACCGGAGGTGCTGAGCGATCCGCAGCGCGGCTGTGGATTGCTCGAAGCACCGTGGGCCGTCTACCAGCACCAGCGCATCGACCGCCGATGCGTCGATCGAAAAGGGTCTGAGGCGCTCTCGGGCTTCGTCGGACTGGAGGGGTGTGAACAGGAACCGCTTGGAAGGGTCGTTTTCGATGATGAATCGGACCGTTCGATGGCATAGAGAGCACACCCCATCGAAAAAGACGATCAGAGACTCGGACGTCTCGGTGGCTTCAGCTCCATCCCGTGTGCGTCTCTCGGTCGCGGGCGGCTGGCCATCGGTACCGACGGCAGAGAGTGGTGCGGTCACGGACGTCATGGCTCCAGCCTACCGCTCGTAGAGACGTCTTGCTGTTGGATACGAACTCGGCCGAGCGGGGGCGCCCCGTCGTGCCTGTGCGGTCTGTGACTCGACCTTCTCTTTGCTTGCGGTCTGTTATCAGGGCCATCTGCGCCATCAGACCGACTGAAGCCACGTGGTATCCTCCGTCGTCAACCGCCGGGGTATTTGGATCGGCCTGCTGGAGATGAAGATGCGCAAGGTTCTGTTGGTTGCCTTGGTACTGGTCGCCGGGTTGTGGCTGCTGCCCGTCACAGGTCATGCAGCGGACACCAAGTCGCCTGAGGCTGCTACGGGCGGCGAACACTCGGATGGCGGCGAGGCTCATGGGGACGAGCACGAAAAACACGGAAAGCCCGCACACCACGATGGGGCACCGGCCGCACAGGCCCACAGTGATGGAGGCCACGGCGCTGGAGGGCACGGAGATGGGGGACACGCCGAGGGCGGCCACGAAGAGGGTGCGCATGGAACCGGTCTAGGAGCCATTTTGCCCCTGTGGGCCTGCATCCCATTTGCAGGCATCCTGCTCTCGATCGCCATCTTTCCACTGTTGGCGCCCCACTTCTGGCACCACCACTACCCCAAGATCTCAGCCTTCTGGGCCATCTTGTTTGCGGTTCCGTTTCTCGGCGTCTATGGCAACGACGCTTTCGAGGCAATCCTCCATATTTATGTAGCCGACTACATACCGTTCATCATCTTGTTATGGGCGCTGTTCACTGTGGCTGGCGGCATTGTCATTCGAGGCAGCCTCCAGG
>PBPL01000121.1 GCA_002724675.1 Deltaproteobacteria bacterium
AATGTACGCGTCCTGGGCCCGGAGCCAACGCGCATTCGGAAGGTGACCGGGAAGCAGGCGCTGGAGCGTCCTTGCCCCTAGTGCTCAGAGGCCGGCTGCGGGGCGTCTCGCGCGCAGCGGAACCCCACCACCGAGTCCACTCGGTCTCGCCGGTAGGGGTAGCGAATGGCTAAGGGTGTGGAGTAGTCCCGGTTGCCCCAGCTGTTGCCCCGGGCCACGCGAAGCTCTGTCCCGAGCCCCTTGCGGTCGTTCTCTGGTGCGCCCGGAATTGCTGAGAATGAGCCGGCAACCCACTCCGAGACGTTGCCCGCCATGTCGAACACACCGTGTGGAGAGCAGTCGGCACTATAGCTGCCCACCGGGGCGATCTCGGGCTTCTTGGAGCCCGTCCAGCTTGCTTCGAAGGCATCCCAGGCGGCCATGTCTGCCAGAGGTCCGCTCAGGCGACTGGCGACGTTGGTGCGCGATGAGTCCCACGAGTTGCCCCACGGATAGCGTTGCCCCGAAGGTCCCCGTGCCGCAGCCTCCCACTCGTCCTCTGTGGGAAGCCGGCGACCCGACCAACGACAAAAGGAGTCCGCATCGTCCCACGTCACCAGGATGACGGGCAGTTCTTCTAGCCCTTTGGGTGGAGTGCTTCGGCCCCAGTTGTAGATGGCGGCCCAGTTCTCGTGGACGTAAGGAGCCGCACGACCTGTGGCCTTCACGAACGCTTGGTAGCGAGAGTTTGTGACCTCGTAGCGATCGATGAAGAAGGCCGGAATCGCTTGGTGACGTTGGGGCCTAGAGCCAGGGATCTCCCCATCACCCAGGAGGACCTTGCCCGCTGGTACGAGTACCTCGTCGTCCACTGGGTGCGGTCGCTCGCCTGCCTTCGCCCACCGCACCGGTTGGCCGGCCGCGTAGTCCGTCGCCCATTGCTCGTCGGGCTTGGGCTCTGGGGCGAAGCCCAAGAACGGGAAGTACTCGTCCTCCCATCGCTCGATTATTGGGTCTTCGCTGGGTTCGACTGCGCCCCCCTGCCGAACAGCTTCAGGATGCTCATGCCCAAAGGGATTGTTGTCTTCACCGCCGCGCTGGTGGTTGTTGTCGTGATGTTCTTCCGCCCTATGTCCTGTTGGGTCATCGGTGTTCGCCGCTGGTCCCTCTTGTGGCTCGGAGGGCTGATTGCAACTGAGCAGAACGAACGGGAGGCTTGCTGTGAGGAGGAAGAATACGGCCCATTGAGTGCGGTCCATTGGGTCCACCATACCCGGCTGCTCTGCGGCCTCGATACCTACCGTTGTACGACGGTGAGCAGGTTCGTCGGGTCCAACTGGAGACGAGGTCATCGTGCTGAAGTACGATGAGTGCATGGTGCTCACCCTGGCACTGCGTGTCCTTCAGGACTTCTTTCTGGTGTTGATGATGGTGGGGCCGGGCCTCCTGGTGGCGCGGTGGTTCCGCCCGCGGCCAACGCCGCTGCAGTGGTTGTCTGAAGGCTTGCTCTGCAGCCTGACGGTCGTGTCCGTGCCGGTCTTCTCGCTGGCGCTCTTGACCCGCCAATATCTGGACTGGCGTTGGATGCTCGCCGGCTCGCTCGCGGTGGCCGTCCCCACGGTGCTCGCTCTTCTGAGGCGGCACCAGCGGAACTGGAGAGACGCTCTCCTGGCCACGGCTCCAGCCAGTCCGTGGAGCCGGAGTGTCGTCGTGGTCGCCCTGGCCGTGTTTGTCCTCTTCCTCGTGAACTACGACCGAAGCCACTTTCATTACGCCTGCATCAACGGTGTGGTCATGCAGGCGATCACCGAGGAGGCGGCCCCACCGTTTGACCCGCACGGTGCGGACCAGCCGTTTGACCCCAATGACCAGCAAGATCCTGGGCATCTCCAGGTCGGCGGTCCAGAGGCCCGCGCACCCGGCGCACGCATGGATCTCATTGATAGTCCGGGGACTGGTCAGCGCTACGGTACGACGGCCCTCATTGCTCCTGTCGTTGCTCTGTTCGATGCCTTTGGTTTCCGGCTCGTCTATGCCTTGATGCCCTGCCTAGCGTTCCTCTTTGGCTTTCGCTTGTTGCGGTCGCTCCTGCGTCGCTCTGGGCTCGCGCTCCTCGCTTCGGTGCTCTGCGTGGTCAATCCCTACGTCTTGAAGATCGTGATTCTGGATGAGAATGTGCTCGCTTTTGCCACCGCAACAGCGGCCCTTGCCCTGCTCGTAGAGGGAAGGCTGCCTCTCTTGGCTGGCGTGGCTCTGGGCGCCACCTTGGGCATCCGGCACGTGGACCTTCCCCTGTTGGTGACGGCTGGGATCCTGCTGGGTGGGCGGCGTAAGGATTGCTTGTTGGCGCTCCTGGGAACGGTGTTGGCTGCCTGCCCATCGCTCCTGCACCATCAGGCGACGTATGGAACGTTGTTTGCCCACGAGCACTTCGTGGACGAGGTCTTCCTCGCGGTGCCCCATCGCTTCTTGGGGTGGGAGTTCCGCTACACGGGTTTGTTGAATGTTCCGTTTGTGGAGCAGTGGATCCGAACACCCTATAACCCGTTCCCCACGTCGCTCTACTACCCGATCAACACCGTGGCCCACCTAGGCAGCTTGGTGGCAGCTGTGGGGCTCATCGGCGTGGTGCTGCTGTGGGTTCGGGAGCGCCGGCTGGCGCTGGCTCTTCTGTGCTGGGTGGCGCCGGTCTACGGCCTGCTCGCTGTGCTTGAGAACTGGATGGACCCCAACAAGATGGGGCTGATTCTCATTCTGTTCCCAGTGCTTCTCTTGGGTCTCGGCTATGGCTTGGACTGGCTGGCCAATGGCTCGGCGAGGCGCCTGGGCGTCTTGTTGGGCACTGCGGCAGCGCTGTCCATGGCGATGGTCGGCGTGGGCGAGCTTCACATCGAGGATGATCCCCGCTTCTACGCGAAGTATCCCCACGTGCGCCCTGAGCGGCCCGAGTACTACGACTTCGAGCGCTCGGTAGTGACGACGGGCAGTCCCTTGCCGAGCGCCTATTTTCTCCAGCAGTACTCCGACTTGCGGCCCATGCAGCGGTTGGCTTCGGCGGCGGGGGACTATCTCGATAGGCGCTTCCGTCGCGACGGAGAGGTTCAGGTGCTCGGGGGCGACCGGCGCGCTGTGGACTGGACGCTCGATCTCAGTCGGCCACTGGTGGGACGCACCGACTTCGCTCGCCTCGAGGCCGGGGGGGCCGGGCTGGACATGCAGGCCGAGGGGGCGGCCCACTGGCTCGTAGGCATGGAGACCTGGGAGGAGCAACCTGCCGAGCTCCGTGTTGTGCGCAAGGGACCTTCCGAGGTGGCGCTGTACCTGCGATTTGGCAAGGAGGGCTTCGCCGAGGTGGAGAGCGAGGCGCACTTCAGCATCGAAGAGACCCGTCGTCCGGACCTACAGCCTCGTCGTGTGCCCAGTGACTCGCTGACGCTGCGAGTGCGTGCGGGGGATCGGGTCCAGTTGTACGAGACGGTGTCCATGGACGAGGTTCTGGTCTACACATGGGAGTTCGTTGTCGATGACTCCGGCATCGAAGTGGGGCCGGCGCGACGGATGTTCCACAACTGAGAGCTGAGATGAGCGACGAGAACGGAAACGACAGCGTAGCGAGGGCCGGCAGAGGCTGGCTGCTCCGGTTGCGCTCTCCCACCTGGCTGATCGTTGTGGTGGGCACCTTCCTGGCGTGGGGTGGCGTTGTGGAGGGCGCTGACTCCATCGTCTACTACGTCTTCGGGATCGTCGACGGCGTGCCCAATGACCCGCTGTCCGTCATCAAGCCCATCTTCAATCCAGAGCCCATGTTCACCTTTGCCTACCGGCCCCTGTCCACGGCGGTCCTAAAGATAGGAAGCGTGGTCTTTGGCCGAGACGCCTCTGGCCTCGCTGCCTTCACCTTTGTGCACGGCCTGGTGTTGATTGCCTATGGGTTGGGGGCTCGCCGCTTCCTCCTCGCCCACGGTTTGGGTGCCGGAGTGTCGCTGCTCGGTGCCCTGACGGCGATGTTCACGCCAACGGTCTTGTGGAGCGCTTGGACTCTGCCCGAGTACGACATGGTGGGCGCCGCCTTTGTGCTGTGGGCCGGGGCTGCTCTCCGCCAGGGTCGTATGGGACGGTTTGTTCCGCTGGCCATCATGGCCATGGTCACCAAAGAGACCTCGGCTGTGTTGATGTTCGCCTATCTCCTTGCGCACAGCGCGTACGTGTTCCGGCAGGACAAGAGGGTCGTGGGCTTGGTGATCGGCTACATCGTGCTGCTCTTGGCGGCTGTGAGCCCGACGCTCCTGGTCAAGTCTCCAGTGTCTCACGAGTTCTACGTGCGAAACGAGGAGTTCGCCTGGGGCCGAATCTTCTGGCTGGGGGTCCACAACTCGTCCCAGGTCTTGTACTCGTTTGGTCCAGCCGGTGCGCTCCTCTTGTGGCAAGTGCTGCGGCCTCGCAGGCTGGGTTGGCCGCTGTTCGCCGGAGGCCTCGCTCTCTTCGCCGTGGCCCCCATCTTCCGGGTCTACAATCACTATGAGGCGGTCGTGCTGTCCGACCTGAACTGGGTGTTGGTCTGGTCCGCGTGTTTGCTGGCCGGACTCTGCACGCTGTGTGTGCGTGGACGTCCGGGCGAGCGGGTGTTGGCTCTGTCCGTCCTGCTTGGCTTCTGCGCCTTGATGGCGGGGCCGATCCTGGCCAGCTTCAGTCGTTCGGACTTGAGTGCTCGTCTGTACGCCCCCATGTTGCCGGCCTTGTTTGGTTTGGCTTGGCGGGGTGCGGAGCTGGTCGTCCGGGATCGTCCACATCTATGGACCCGATGGTGGCGACCTGTAGGAATCGCGGTCATTTGCTGTTTCGCCTGGCAGCCGCTGGCCGGGGCGTTCTCTCAGTGGCAGTTCTGGCAGGCCCGCTTCCCGGTGGAGCGCGCGATGAAGTCGGAGCTCGTCGCGCAGCTCCAGGAGGAAGCGGTGCCCGTGTGTTGCGCTCGCCGCGGAGACGACTGCGAGGTGCGGGACGAGGATGGCCCTCTCGTCTTCTATCCCAACCACAACCAGGAGATGGACATCACCGAACTGGATGTCCTGGGACCGGTGCGTCCCGAGGTGCGTCAATGTACGTCGCTGGTTCAGCTTATGCGGACGCGGGTGGGGCCGGGTCTGCTCTGGGATCAGGATAGCCCGCTGCAGGGCGTGGACCAGTTCCGGGAGCGGGTGGAGCCGGGACCGGTTGCCGGAGCCATGCGTGGTTGGCTCGAGATGCCGCGCGGGGTGTACTTGTTCGTGCAGACCCCGCGCAGTCGGATGAGTGAAGACGACAACCGGGAGCTGGTCGGTGACTTTAGCTGGGCCCTGGGCAACATCCCGGAGGCCCGGGACGGGGCATTCGAGCAGGCCCTGGGAGTCATCTATGCGGAAGACACTCCGCTGGAGCGCACGTTTGCAGGCACGGTCCGCAACAAGGTCGAGGAGGAGGCCTCCTACGTCCAGCTTCCGCTCTGGCTCAACGAGGTGCCGCGCCGCTTACTCCGTGGGATTCCCTTGGTAGAGCGCTACGTCTATCTGTCGTCGGTCTACACACTGAAGAAGGGCGAGAGACCCTACGTCCTGGTGGATTGACGGGGGCGCGGATAGCGGCCCACTTCGGGCCACCAGTTCCTTTCGGCTGTGGTGCGGGCGTTGCGGTTGCCCTGTCATTCATGGACTCGTGCCTGGCCGCGCTACACTCGTGGGGACCATCAGGAGGTCTTGCTGGTGAAGGTTCGCCCGTTCGTCATGGTCGCTGTCCTCTTCGCTGCCTGTAGTGAGGGCAGCTTGCCTGCAGATTCCACGGGGGACAGCAGCCCCAACGGCACAGCGGCTGACCTGGTGATCAACGAGGTCGTCGCGCGACCCACCGGCGATGGGCCGGACTGGGTCGAGCTGTTCGTGGCCGGCTCCAACTCTGTCCAGCTGTCTCAATACACCCTGGTGGACGATGGTGATGATCACGAGCCGTCCTCTCTCGGTGACGGAACCCTCGAGCCGGGCGAGTTTCTTGTGCTCGACGCGACCGGCTCGGGTGCCGGGGTCGGCGAGCTCGCGTTCAAGCTGGGCGGCAACGACGCTCTCACGCTTGCTCGCAGTGGCGTTGCTGTCGACTCTCTGTCCTGGGATGAAGACCAGGTAGAGCGGGGGACCAGCTTTGGGCGTTTCCCGGACGGTCAGGGAGATGGCCAGTCGCTGAGTCCGACGCGTGGCGCTCCCAACGAGGCCTTGGGTGCGGCCCCCTCCGATGGAAGCCCTTTCATTACCGATCGCGTGATTGCGGTGGAGATTGAGATCGAGGACTCCGACTGGCAGGCGATCCTCGCGGATCCCGAGTCCGAGACGTACCAGCCAGCCAACCTGGTGTACGACGGCGAGCGGCTCGATCAGGTCGCGGTGCGAGTGAAGGGCAACTCGAGCCTGAACGCGGTGGTTGGAGATCCCGACTCCGTTCGGTTCAGCTTCAAGCTGGACACCAACCGCCTCGTCAGCGGTCAGAAGTTCCGAGGCGTCAAGAAGCTGAACTTCAACAACGGCTTCAAGGACCCGTCGCTGATCCGCGAGCACCTCGGCTACCGCTTGGCTCGGGAGGTCGGCTTGCCAGCGGCCCGAACGGCGTTCGCGGACCTGACCGTGGCCGGCATTCATCTAGGTCTCTACACGGTTGTAGAGCACGTGGACGATGACTTTGTAGAGCGTTGGTTCGATGAGGACGATGGTGACCTCTATAAGCCCGACTGGCCCGACGGATCGTTGCTCTACCGGGGAGAGAACATCGAGGACTACGGCGGCCTTCAACTAGAGACCAACGAGGACACCAGCGATCACTCGGCCTTTCTTCGCTTCGTGGACGTGATCAACCACGGGGCGGACGAGGACCTGGAGTCGGTCCTCGATGCCGAAATGATGCTGCGGTACATGGCGCTCAACAGCGTGCTGGTCAACCTCGACTCCTATACGGGCAACGGCCACAACTACTACTGCTACGAGCAGGACGGTGTCTTTGTCGTGATCCCTTGGGACCTCAACGAGGCCTTTGGCAACTTCAAGTGTGGATGCAACCGCTCCGAGATCCTGGGGTTCATGATGGATGAGCCCACCTGCGGTGCTGTGGAGGACAAGCCGCTGGTCCAGCGCATGCTGGCTGTGGACGAGCACCGTGCTCGCTATCACGCCTTGCTGCAGGAGATGCTGGACGGACCGTTTTCGTCTTCCTCGATGGATTCGTGGATCGAGGAAGCGGCTGATCTCATCCGCGCTACGGTCGCTCAGGACACGACCAAGTTCTATACGACGGACGAGTTCGAGAGGAACGTGAGCGATGGCGACGTGGCAGGAGCCATCGGACTCAAGGCGTTCGTAGCCGAGCGGGCGGCCTCCCTTCAGGCTCAGCTAAAAGGAGGCGCGCCCTCTTCAGCCGATGGTGGCGGGAGCTGTGGTGGTGGTGGTCCCGGCCCCAGTGGAGGCGGGGGGCCCGGCGGCGGAGGCAACCCCCTCTGCCCCGATGACAACTGCGACAACTTCGAGCGAAACAACTGTGAGGTGTGTCCCGAGGATTGTCAGGACGATCCTGTGTGGTTGGATAACTGCGCTGACTGAGTTGGCTTGTGACTCCGTCGTCTAGACCGAGGGCGGGTGTCAGAGCTTGGCCAAGTGCCAGCTCCCTCGCGCGAGCAGCAGGTGTGCTTCTCCTGACTCCTCACTGCCATCCACCTGCCAGGACCAATAGGTCTGGAACAACTGAACGTTCTCCTTGGCGCGGCAGCGCTCCGGCTTTTGGCCCTTCGCGACCTTCATCAGGCGACCATCGAACAGCCGCAGGTTCGAGATCTGCGTCTGCCGTCCATCGTCGGGACGGCGTGCACGGTCCATGGCGTCGTTGCGTCCCGCCATGACGTCCTCGACCACGTTGTCCGGCTCGCAGTCGGAGATGGTCAGGAAGAGGTCCCGAGAGATGAACAGACTGGAGATGGCCTCTGGATTGTTGTCGTTGATGGCCTCTACCAGATGTTGCATGTGCTGCTGAACCCCAGGTGGAGGCTCGGAGGGCTCGCCGGGTCGCTCACCGCCGGGGCCACCTGGACCACCTGGACCACCTGGACCTCCGGGTCCCCCATCGTGTCCGGGATCGCCCCAATCATCGGGTCCACCGTGGCCGCCTGGGCCGCCTGGGCCATCGCCGGGTCCCCACTCAGGTCCTCCAGCGCCCATTCCGGTGCCGAAGTCACCGGGGGGCTTGCCGGGATCCATGAGCGCACTCAGAGCGAGCCCGTCATCCAACCAGGGGAATGTGGGCACCCAGTCGAAGGCGTGGACGTGCGCCTCGGCGCCGCTTATGTGGGGCACCTGCACTGGTGGTGCGCAGTCCCCCGCATCACTGTCGAAGCGGCTGACCCACACGTTGGGTAGCCGGATGTCCTCTCGGTTGGTCACGAAGGCGAGCCACCGGCCGTCGGGACTGAAGCGATGCCAGGACTCGGCATGGCCACTGTTGCAGCTGAGTCGGCGCGCCTCTCCGCCGGCTGTTGGGACAATCCAAAGGTCCCCCGACATCTGAGAAAAGAACCCGCGGTCAGCTCGTGCAAAGACCAGCCAGCGGCCGTCAGGGCTGTAGTCGGGGTAGAAGTTGCTCTGCTGATTGGCGCTGGCGCCCGGCACATCCGTAGCCGCTCCCCCTTGCCCGTCATTCCAGGGCACGGTTGCTATGTCGACGCGGGTCTGGGAGCCATGCCACACCTGGTTCGGTGGCGCGCGGATGAACGCGATGGTCTGCCCGTCTGGGCTCCACATGGGGATGCTCTCCACGCGGATGGGGTCTGAAGCACCCGGGACCGGTTTGTGTTCCCCCGTCTTGACGTTCAGGACGTGGATATCGCCCTGGTGAACCATCATCTGATCCTTTGCGCCGACAGTCTCCCCAACTTGGCTGAACGCTACCAGCGACGGGTCCGTGGGATGAAACTGGGGCATGAACGCGTGCGGGACTTGAGCCAGGACTTTTCTGTCGGGCATCTCGAGGACTGTAAGGAAGCCGTTGGGCGCATCGAAGCGTGCTGGAGCTTCTTCTTCGTTCTGGCTGAAGACGGCGATGTAGCGCCCATCGTTGCTTACGTCGTGGCAGGACACGCAGTTGTGCGAGGCACTGGCCATCTTGTCTCCGCCGCCTGGTCCGCCGGGTCCGCCAGGTCCGCCAGGTCCACCGGGCCCACCGGGTCCGCCGGGTCCGCCGGGTCCGCCGGGTCCGCCGGAGTGGCCTGAGCCCGGGTATCCCTGGCCAGCTCCCTCTCCGTGTTGTTCGCCGTGGGGTCCGTCGGGACGGTGTCCTCCGTGATGGTCCCCGCCTTCGTCTCCTCGCTGTCCTCCATGCTGGTGGGGGTCCCCCGGATCGTTCTGGTGGGCGGAGTGTCCGCCGTGCTCGCCGGGCTCGTTCCCCTGCGGATCATCGAAAGGGCCAGGCTCGTGGTGGGGGTCGCCTTCCGGATCATCGTGATGGTCGCCGTGCGGATCATGGGAACCGTCATGGGGTCCGTCGGGTCCATCGTGGTGCCCGTCGGGTCCGCCGTGAGGTCCGTCGGGACCGTCGTGGGGTCCGTCGTGGGGTCCTTCGGGCCCGTTGTGGGCGAAGGGACCAGCGCCTGGCTCACGCCCCTCGCCGTACGCTGGCTTCGGGCCATAGGCGCTGCGGAACAGCACCTTGGGTTCTAGAGCGTCCAAGTCCATGCCGACGATGGCGAGGTTCATGAACATGACGGGCGTTGTTCCCGTGGGTAGCTCGGGCGGCCGGTGTTTCTTGCCGTAGACGAGCATGCCGCTCGGTCCGTCGCCCATTGGAGCTACAGTGAACCGGCTGACAGGGCTCTCCGCTACCTGTCCCTCGATGGTTCCGTCCGGGTGAAGGACAGCACTTCGGATTCGAATCTCCACAGGCCCCGCTCCGGGCGTGATGTTGCTCCACCCGCTGTCTGTGGGGCTCAACTCCTGAGTTCGGGTTAGCCCCACGTAGACCTGTCGGTCGTTCTGTCGGAGCTCGACGGCATAGGTCCGGCTGCTGCCGGTGCTCTTCCACTGGATCCGGGGTGGCGGGAAGTGGGCCGGGTAGACCGAACCGGCCGGTGGATGCAAGAGGGGCTGGTCCATGGACGTGCGATCCGTAACCGGGGTCTGCACCAGAGCCATGGCTTGCTCCTGCGAGATCCCAGGCTCGAGGACCATGCCAGGTCCTTGAGGGGCACCCTCCTGACCGTGCTGATTGACGTTCGTCTCCGTCGATGGGGCGGTTCCGCCCCGAGACAGGAGGACCAGCGCTGCAAGGAGCGCTGCGATGCCAAGGCTCGCGAACCACCAAGGTCTCATGGGATGCTCCCAAGGTTCTGCATCAGGATGCCTCTGGCTGGACGCACCGGAAGCCGACACGGCCTCGTTGGTAGCCATTCTGCCCGGACCGTGTGGCCGCTGTCGTCGCGGGCCCCTCCTGGTTGGGCGGAACCCCTCGAACGGTAAACATGAGCGGGTCGAACGTCACCAGCCACTCGTTAGCGTTGGAATGCAAGAAGGTGCGGTCGTAGGCGTAATAGGAATCAGAGGTCCACTCGAAGACGCCCCCCACCAAGTCGCCCACTCCGTAGATAGATTGGCGATTGCTACACATGCCCACGCGGCGTGGGACATCCATGCCGGCGACTTCGGAACAGTCTCCGTCTTGCCAGGACTCCCCCCAGGGGTATCGCCGCCCCGCGGGCCCGCGGGCTGCTTTCTCCCACTCCGCTTCGGTCGGTAGTCGCATGGCACCCCGCCAGGCGCAGTAGGCCGCAGCCTCATCCTGAGTAATGAGGATTGCCGGTTGATCGTCCGTGCCTTCAGGGTAGTTCATACCCGTCCAGTTGTAGCGACCGGCCCATGGGAGCTTGAGCACTGGGCCGGGCTGGCCCATGGCGACCAGGTACTCCCGGTACTGCGCGTTGGTGACCGGATAGCGATCGATCTGGAAGGTGGGAAGCTCCACGATGCGGGCGGGACGCTCGTCGGGTTCTCCATCCTGGCTGCCCACGTGCGCGCGGCCTGCGGGGATCCGGACCATGGCGGACTCGTCATCACTGCTGGCGATGATGGCTTCCGCGGTCTGTAGGGCAGCTTGGTCTTTGCCGTCGTTCTTCTGGATGGTCGCCGGCGTCAACGAGAGGCTCCCCAAGTCCACGCTCAGTGTCTGCTCGTGAATGTCGGTAATGGGCACAGTCCGTCCGTCGAAGTTGAACAGCCAGTCGTTCCAGCGTTGGTTGGCCTTCCTCAGGCGCAAGCGGGCCCGGACCTCGAGGGTTCCCGTCGTTCGGTAGCCTAGAGGCACGTCATAGCTTGCCACGTCGCTGCCGCCGGCTTCGATGTGATGGTCAAAGAGAGTGCCCTTGACCGCGGCGAGGTTGTGCAGGTCTACCGGCAGGTTTCGGCGGTCCACCAGCACCTTTCGCCAGCTGTGCGCCTCCGGGTCCAAGTAGTGGTCCTCATCGAGCAGTCCCGACTCGAAACGAGGCGCATCGAGCGGTCCCGCGATGAACTCGATCCAGGCCTCGC
>PBPL01000122.1 GCA_002724675.1 Deltaproteobacteria bacterium
CGACATCGAGTACTTGATTGTCGTCGAGCCCGCCTCGTCCTTCGTGCCGACCGCTGATGGCCAGTGCACCTACGACTACACGCTCAACTTCGAGATTCCCTAGAGACCTCGAAAACAAACACACCAACAAGCCCCGGTCACCCCGGGGCTTGTTGCGTTCTGGGGCTACAGGGTGTGACGCTAGCTAGCCCAAAGCGGACAGGGGCCTAGAACAGACGCTTGCGCTGCGAGGAGGAGGCGATGCCCAACATGTCGCGATACTTGGCGACGGTTCGCCGGGCAATCTTGATGTTCTCCTCACCCAGTAGCTGAACGACCTTCTGGTCGCTGTAGGGCTTCCGGGGGTTCTCGTCGCCGATAATGGCCTTGATACGCTGCTTGACCATCTCAGAAGCCACAGAATCACCATCATCACGCTGGATGCTGCTGTTGAAGAAAAACTTCAGCGGGAAGATCCCGTGGTGCGTGTGGACGTACTTGTTGGACGTCACTCGCGACACGGTGCTCTCGTGCATGCTGATGTCCTCGGCAACATCACGCAGGATCATGGGCTTTAGTTCTTTGATGCCGTTGTCGAAGAAGCCACGCTGCTGCTTCACGATGCTCTCCGTCACCTTGTAGATGGTGCGCTGCCGCTGGTAGATGCTTCGGATCAACCACTGAGCGGAGCGGAGCTTGTCCTGAATGTACTCTTTGTCGCCCTTGGCCGCACCAGTCAAGACCTGCCGATAGTACGACGACACGCGCAGACGGGGCACTCCGTCCTCGTTGAGCTGGATGATGTACTCGTCACCCGACTTGATCACATAGATGTCAGGCGTGATGTAACGAGCCTCTTCATTGCCGTACTCCCGACCAGGCTTGGGCTCCATTTCGGCCAGAGTCCGTACCGCATCGATCACGCGCTGATACGAGACACCGAGCTTTCGAGCGATGGGCTTGTAGTCTCGTTTTTCGACCCGATCCATGTGGTCTTCAATCACAGCACGCAAGACACGGTCGTCGGGATGGTTGACCCGAGCCTGAATCAACAGACATTCCTGAAGGTTGCGAGCCCCTACACCCAGGGGATCCAGCGACTGAACGAGCGCGAGCGCATCCTCGAAGAGCTCTAAGGGAGCAGAACGTGCCTCTGCCATCTCTTCAATGGGAATCCGGAGGTAACCGTCGGGACCCAGGTTGCCCACGATCGCCGCTGCCGCTGCCCTCTCCTCCTCCGGCGCGGCTGCCATCTGCAACTGCCACATCACATGCTCAGAGAGCGACTGCCCACGCGTCAGTGTCTGGTCGTATCCCGGCAGGTCATCAAAGTCCCGCCGGATCTCCGCACCCGTACGACGGCTTGACTGGAAGTCATCCAGGTAGCGCTCCCAGTCGATGTCGGTTTGGTCTTTGTTCCCCTCAGCGTTGGGGTCTTCCGGCTTTGCCTTCTCTTCCTTGGCGCCGGCCTTGGCGAGCGGATCTTCACGCTCCTCGTGCAACTCTTCGAGCACAGGATTCTCTACGATCTCGTTACCGATAAGCTCGGCGAGCTCTAGGTGATTGAGCTGCAGGAGCTTGATGGCTTGCTGCAGCTGCGGTGTCATCACCAGCTGCTGAGTCATCTTCAGCTGCTGTCGGAGCTCCAGACCCATTGAGACCTCGAAAAGATGCGAAAGCACAATATTTTCAGCAAGTTAGAGCCAATACTGGCCCGTAAGTATGCTAACAACGGCCCTAGCGCCTGTCAAAGTTCATGCGAAACCTGGAACGATTGGTGCATGGCGACAACTGCGAGGCCTCCAATTGGGCCGAGCCCAACGCTCAGGTCGCAGCGGGACGTCTATACAGGGACGAAGTGGTCATCACTTCCGATGACGGGCCATCGAAAACGACTCGGCCATCCACCAGGAGCAACGCCCGATCACAGAGACACAGCACATCTTCGTGGGAGTGATCCGTAACCAACAAAGAAACATCGCTTGGCACGCCCGACAAACCGACCTTCAATGCCGCCCTTCCCTCAGGATCAAGCCCTGCAAACGGCTCGTCCAGCAGCAGGACTCGAGGACGAGCCAACAAGGCGCGAGCGACCTCCACACGCCTTCGTTCGCCTCCCGAGAGGACGCCAGCATTACGCTCTTGCAGATCCTCCAGGTTCCAATGCCGGAGCGCCGAGTCAACAGCGGCACTCACATCCAAAGCCCGCTGAGCCCCAAACCGATGACTCGCTTTACGGGGCCCGCCATGTTGGGCAGCAGGAGACAGGGCGCCGGCCTCCAAGTTGCCGCGAACGCTCAGGTCAGCAAACACCGTCGGCTCCTGCGACACGTATCCGAGGCCCAGGCGCGCCCGATGGTGTGCCGGCAAACGATCGAGAGTCTCGCGGCCCAACTGAATGGTCCCCGTGCGCGCCGTCAACCGACCAGCGATGACATCGAACAACGTGCTCTTCCCTGCACCGTTGGGGCCCAACAAGGCGACACGTTCTCCCGACCGAAGACGGAGCGAGACATCACGCAGAACGGCTCGTGACCCCCAACCGGCGCTTAGATCGCGAACCACCAGTCGCCCCCGCACACGAGACGACCCCGAGCGAACAACTGCAAGGTCAGAGGGCACTGGGCCTCTTCCCTCCAGCATCACCGCTGGCATTTCCTGGAGACGCCGGGGGATTCGCGACCTGTGCCAGTGTTTCCAAGAGACATCCTCCACAGTTCCAGCCAGCGTCCCCCAGCCAAGTCGCATCGGCGAGAGCCCCCGACCTCAGCCCCTCCGGCACGTCTTCGAGAACGCCAGCCTCCAAGCCCCAGCGTACTCCGAACAGGTGCAACGGCCCGTCGGGCCAGCTGCCATGGGCCGAGGCAGCCTCAATATGGGCCAGGCTCATGGAACCCTTGGTGCCGCTCAGAGACAAGGTCACACCCTCAAAGCGACCCTGGGGCTGACCAGCCTCCCAGGTCCCGACCGCCCGATGAGCGGCGAAGTGCCCCTGACCATGACCGGCCACAGGGCCGCTCCACTGCACCTGCTCGGCCTCCACCGTCCATCCCGCGGGATCCAGTGGAAGGGGGGGGGGCAGCGGCCCAACGTTACAGCCCCAACCTCCACAAACCACCCAGAGTGCACAAACAGCAAGCGCCCGCACCCAACCCCACTGCGAAGGCTGCGATAGCGCAGCGCCCCTCAGAATCGCCAGCGCCTCATCGGCGAGCACGGGCGCCTGCAGCGGTTTGGGGTCCAGCTCGTGCAGATCAAAGCCGTCGGAGCGACCGGCGGCTACCCACACATCGGCACCCTGACGCTGCGCCCACGCCACAACGGCGTCGGGCGCAGCCACCGCCTCGTCCACAAAGGGTCCAGCCCGCCGATGGGGCCCAGAGCCTCGTCCACTGTCGACGAGGACCACGACGCATCCTCCGGACCGGAGATGTTCTGTAGCAGCCCTCCACCCGGCTCGGCCCCGGAAGAACGTCTGCACACCATTGCGACGTCGAAGTCGGGCCACAACCCGTGCTGTACGCGGCAGACCAGGCCATGGAGCTGCGATGACAGCAGAGTCGAGACCACGCTGGCTGAGCACTTGCCCACCAGCCTCCCACGGGCCCAAGTGGGCAGCGAGAACCACGCGCCCCCTCTTGCGAGTCGCACCAGCACCGTCTTTCCAACCTCGTACGTTGAGGGGACAGGGCGCGCCCAACAAGATGGCTAGGTTCCGCCCATAACAGGCTCCGAGTACTGCAGGCGACACACGAACACCGCTTTGCCGAATGCGCCGACGTAGGTCGGAAAAAGGCCAGGCCATTGTGCAAACGAGAGCGCCCAGGGAGACCGAGAGCAGATGCACGAGCAGTGAAGGCAAGAGGGGAACCAGGAAGCCCCCGAGGCGAGCGACCGCTGCCAGCAGCCGATCCGTAGTCTCCCGACGTAGCGAGAGGATGCGATCACTCAGAGATGGCACCGGAACTCAAGACTCGGGCGAGACGCCTCCGGGCGACACCTGGAGCAGTGAACCAGCTAGGTCCGAGTCAGAAGACTTAGCGCCCTTGCCCTTGCCCTTGCCCTTCGCGCCCGCGCGCTTGGGCTTTCCACCGGACTTTGCTGTGGACTTGGGGGCATCCCCTACAGACTCATCTCGACCGCGCCGGTGTTCCAGTGCAGCGCGCACAAAGTGAACGAAGATGGGGTGAGGCCGTGTGGGCTTGCTCTTGTATTCCGGGTGGAACTGGCAACCAAAGAACCACGGGTGGGAGTCCAACTCCACCGTCTCGCAGAGCAGGTCATCGGGGCTCATTCCTGCCGTCTTCAGCCCCGCTTTGTTGAGCTGCTCCCGATACCCGTTGTTGAACTCGTAGCGGTGGCGGTGGCGCTCATCGATCTCCTCCTGACCATAGATCGTGGCAGCCAAGCTCCCAGCCTGGAGCTTGCAAGGGTAGGTGCCCAACCGCATGGTCCCACCCTTCATCGTCACCTCTTTTTGCTCTTCCATGAGGTGGATGACCGGGTGGGCCGTGTCCTCGTCGAACTCGTGGCTATTGGCCTTCTCAAGTCCCGCCACATTCCTCGAGAACTCGACAACAGCTAGCTGCATGCCCAAGCAGATGCCCAGGAAGGGGATGTCGTTCTCACGGGCATGCCGAATCGCCACAATCTTGCCTTCCGTACCCCGCTCTCCAAATCCACCGGGCACCAGGATTGCGTCAACGCCATCCAACTGGTCGACCCGCCCCTGTTCGAGATCGTCAGACGAAATAAAGCGCAGCTCGACACGAGCGCGGTGGGACATGCCGCCGTGAACCAAGGCCTCGTTCAAGCTCTTGTAGGACTCCACCAGGTGGACATACTTGCCCACGATTCCGATCACAGCGTGACCATCGGTGTGGGTGAAGCGATCCACGAGGTCTTCCCACACGGAAAGATCGGGATGGCGGGTCCAGATGTTGAGCTTGTCGCAGAGCTTCTCGCCCAAGCCTTCGCGCTGGAAGACAAGGGGGAGCTGGTAGATGCAAGGCACGTCCGGAGCCGCGATGACGCAGTCGGCCGGCAGGTTACAAAACAGCGCAATCTTGGCCTTGATCTCCGCTGGAAGTTCCCGATCGGAACGGCAGATCAACACATCGGGCTGGATACCAATCTCACGAAGCTCCTTCACGCTGTGCTGCGTGGGCTTGGTCTTGAGTTCGTCCGCCGTCTTGATCCAAGGCACCAACGTGACGTGGGCATAGAGGACATTGCCTTCACCCAAGTCGAACCGCAGCTGACGAATGGCCTCCAGGAAGGGAAGGCTCTCAATGTCGCCTACGGTCCCGCCCACCTCGATGATCAAGACATCGGTCTTGTCCGTAGGCACGCGCAAGATGCGATTCTTGATCTCGTTGGTGATGTGGGGAATCACCTGCACGGTGCGGCCTAGATATTCGCCTCGGCGCTCCTTGCGAATGACCGACTCATAGACCTTGCCCGTCGTGAAGTTGTTGAGCTTGCCCGTGATGGAGTTCGTGAAGCGCTCATAGTGACCCAGGTCCAGATCTGTCTCAGCACCGTCATCGGTCACATAGACTTCACCATGTTGATAGGGGCTCATCGTCCCCGGATCAACGTTGATGTAAGGGTCCATCTTGAGGTGCGCGACTGTCAGGCCGCGGCTCTCCATGAGAGCTCCGATGCTGGCCGACGAAAGGCCCTTCCCCAGGGAAGAGAGCACACCACCTGTCACGAAGATGAACTTCGTCTTCATGTCCTACTCCAGATTGGCCAAAGGCCGGGATTCGAACCGCTCGCCACGGGCTGACCTCGCTGCCTGCCCGAAATCCGCCCCCGAGTATAAAGGACGGATCTCGTCATGGCTCAAGGAGCAAGACGCTCAGAACGACAAAGCCCCCGTCGCCACCAGAAAAGGAAGCTCCGAGGGCCAGTGCAGTTGTAAACGACGCCTTCGCTGAAGCCTATCGCTTGCTGAACTGGTACCGGGCACGGGCGCCCTTGAGACCGTACTTCTTGCGCTCCTTGATCCGCGCATCCCGCGTCAGGAAGCCAGCTCCCTTGAGGGCTCCGCGCAACTCGGGATTGTTCTTCAGGAGGGCCCGGCTAATGCCGTGCTTGATGGCGCCAGCTTGTCCGCTAGTCCCTCCGCCTCGAACTGTCACATTGAAGTCAAAGCTGTCGAGCATCTCGGTCAGCACCAGGGGCTGACGGATGATCATCTTGTCCGTCTCGCGACAAAAGTAGTCGTCGAGATCGGCCTTGTTCACCGTGACCCGACCAGTGCCGGCCTTCATGAACACACGTGCCGTCGCCGTCTTACGACGACCGGTGGCATACCAGCTTGGAATCTTCTTCTTGGCCATCGATCAATCCTGCATGGGAAGCGGCTCAGGCTGCTGAGCGGCATGCGGATGCTCCGCACCCGGGTACACCTTGAGCTTCAGGAACTGACGCTTCGCCAGCCTGTTCTTAGGTAGCATCCCCTGAACGGCCTGCTTGATGATGCGGCGAGAATCCCGCTCCATCTGATCTTCAAAGCTGATCGATCGCAGGCCACCGGGGTAGCCAGAGTAGTTGTGATAGTGCTTCTGCTGTCGCTTCTTGCCAGTGACGTTCACCCGGTCCGCATTGATGACGACCACAAAGTCGCCCACATCCACATGCGGTGTCCAGATGGCCTTGTGGCGTCCGCGCAGCACAGTGGCAATCCGAGTCGCCATGCGGCCAAGCGTCAGCCCGTCCGCATCGACCACGTACCACTTGCGCGGAATCACGCCAGTGTCGACGTCTTCTTTTCGGGCTACCCAGGTCTTCACGGCTCTGAATCACTCTCTTCAGCAGGCAGTAGCGCTGCCAATAGTTTGGGATGTGTCAGTACACACCCACGGAACGGGGCTTTTACACAAGCACTTTTGGAAGGTCAAGAACTAGCTACAACGCATTCCTGGGCTTCGCCAGTACTCCAATAACAAGACTCTTCTGCTCCTTTGGCGCGTACCCACCAATCAAGGGGCCGGCATGGAGCGGTACCAGAGGTCCGCCTTACCGAGCCGATAGTCGGTCCACAAGATGTGCAAGAGCGGTCCCGCTATAGCGATCTGCGGGTCACTGGAAATCGCCGTGGACTGAGGATCATCATCCACTCGCTCCTCTTCCTCAGACCACAATTGCCCACCATCCATCGAGGTGCGGAGATAGATATCGGGGTGGGGTTCCCCCTCCAGCGACGCGAGCGCGCGAAAGTCGGACCAGACCAAAGCCACTCTGTCCTCATCGCGAGCCATGCGCGCCGACAGCGAGTGCGCAGATCCAGCCACATCCGTGTCAATGCGATATTCGGAGGCCCAATTCTGCCCCCCATCGTCACTCCCCCGCAAGAAGATGTCGTAGCCCACGTCCCGGTCGTCATGCCACGCAACGAGCACCCGTCCGCCGCTCGCCGTAACCGACGGGTAAAAGCTGTTGGCCCCCCCCTCGACGTCGTTGTCGACGCGAGAGGGCTCGGTGGGCCAGGTACCACCGGCATCGAGCGAGGCGGCCACGAAGATATCCTTGGCTCCGTTCCTGTCGTCATGCCACGCCACATGGACGGCTGTGGGAGTGGCTTCACGATCTACGGACATCGTCACGCCAAACGCATCCGAAGGCGTTTCCCCCGCACCGTCGAGCCGCACATCGGTCGCGAGCCAGTTGACTCCCCAGTCCATGGACCGGTTCAGGTAGACGTCATTGGAGCCTTCGCGCGAGTCCTCCCAGGCAACAAAGACACCCCCCAGGCCGTCCGTAGCCACAATGGGGTGGGCAGAGTAAGCCGAACCAGGGAGGTCGGTGTCCAATCGGATCTCTTCCTCAGGACTGTGCGCATTCACATTGCGTGTGAAGTAGATGTCATAGGCCCCTCGCCTCCCGTCGTACCAGCTGATGTAGACCAGCTTGTCGGGAGACAGCTCCGGGTCGTAGTCCACTGAAATCCGCGGGCCCAGGGCATCCCATTCCCCATCGGGATCAGACGTCACCCGTTCCCCCCCCTGGAACACGCCGTCCACCTGGGGGAACCACTGGCGTCCGCCATCGTCCGAATAGGCGAAGTAGACGTTCTTCAGCCCAAGTTCCGAATCCCGATCGTCCTCCCAAACCACGTAGACGGAGTCTCCCGCGCAGGCGATGTCCGGGTTCTCTGCCAAAGACTGTCCGCCGGAGGGATCGAGGGACAGTTGAACATCCACATCGCCCCAGTTTTGACCGCCAGCACGACCCGCATCGAAGAACACCTGGTGTCGACCGGACTGACGGTCGTCATGCCAGACCGCATACACGGTAGAACCAGCCACACAGAGCTGGGAGCTACCCACCTCTCCAGCTGTCGTGGAATCCACCTGAACATCCGCTGTGGTGTAAGCGACGACCTCCTCTTGTTGGGTCGCCTGAGAACAGCCGCAAACCCAAACCGCCATGCCCACAAGGAGCGTCAACGAGACGGGGTAGGAAGACGCTGAGCGCGCTCTTTTATCGGTACAGAATCCAGTCATCGCGGATGACGTATAGCACGGTCATCAGAGTTGCTCGGAGGTCTCAGTTGACCCCGGCGTGCTCCATGTGGCAGATTCCGGCGCCTTTTCCTTCGCAGTTCGCGAAGTTACATCGGAGAAATATCCATGGCCGCTCCAGCACCAGACCTGGGTCAAAAGTTCACGTGCTTCAAGTGCGAGTGCAAGTTCTACGACTTGAAGCGCCCCGAGCCGCTCTGCCCGCGCTGTGGGGCTGACCAACGGGAGGACCCGACTCCGGAACCAAAGACGCCGGTCAAGCGTTCCAAGCGCGCCTCTAAGGCGAGCCCTGCTGCGGCAAAGCTCTCTGTAGAGACCCCTGTCGAAGACCTGGACGTCGACGCGGGCGGTGCTGGAATGGATGACGGTGACGACCTCCTCGATCCCATGGCCGACGACGAACTCGCGGACATAGCACCGGACGGCGCCATGGACGATGACGGGCCGGACACGGACGCGGCCCCAGCAAAGAAGGCCGCAGCAAAGAAGGCTCCGGCAAAGAAGGCCGCAGCAAAGAAGGCTCCGGCGAAGAAGGCCGCAGCAAAGAAGGCCCCGGCGAAGAAGGCCGCAGCAAAGAAGGCTCCGGCGAAGAAGGCCGCAGCAAAGAAGGCACCGGCAAAGAAGAAGTAGAGAGCTGCAACTGAGACGACCTGCTCAGTCGTAAAGAACTCGCTCGAGAAAGAGCCCATCGGGGGGCGCTGTCTGACCGGCTGCCCTGCGGTCTAGGCCGCCGCGTATCGATGCCATGGAGCCGATGGGTAGCTTGCCCCGGCCTACATCGACAAGTGTCCCAACGAGGATACGCACCATCTGTTTCAGGAATCCGCTGCCCTCGAAGGTGATGCAAACCACGTCGCGTTCCTCGTGACTCAACTCGGCACGCCGTAGTTGCTTTACAGGGTTCCGATTCTGACAGTCCGCCGCGCGAAATGCGCTCCAGTCGAACTCACCAGGGAGCGAACGTAGCTCTTCAGTCATCGCGCCAAGGTCCAGTGGCCATCGCAGATGCCAGACTCGCCCCGCCAGCAGCGCGCTGGCATGGGGGCGCAGGAGCAACCGGTAGGAATAGACCTTGCCCGTCGCGCTCTTCAGCGAATCAAAGTCGCGAGGGACCTCATCGGCAGCGACGACGCGCAACTGGGGGCCACAGATCCCATTGACCGCACGAGAGAAACGGACTGGGGGCAGATCGGTCGTCGTGTAGAAGTTCGCAACCTGCCCCCAGGCGTGAACGCCCGAGTCCGTACGACCAGAGCCCCGCACAACGACTCCGTGCCGACAGACTGTGCCCAGGGCATCCTGGAGGGTGCCCTGGACCGTAGTGGCACCGGGTTGCACCTGCCAGCCACAAAAGCCCGCTCCGTCGTACTCAACGACCAACCGTATGTTTCGAGACCCCGGCGTGTCTCGACGAACACACTCAACCCCCACGAACGACCCCGGTCAGGGTACTCCGACGCCACCCCAGCAGCATCGCTCCAATCCACAAGACAAGAAGCGTTCCGCGAGCCGGGACAGGAGAAGACAGGACG
>PBPL01000123.1 GCA_002724675.1 Deltaproteobacteria bacterium
CAAGGTGGCTGAGAATGGACGGTTCCGCTTGCTAATGAAGCCCTCCAGGAGCGCTGTCTTTCGTTCCTCTCCGGTCAGGGCTTGGACCTCTTCCACCTGGAAGGTTCGCTGACATACCCGCAAGGGAATGTTGAGCTTGCACTTCTCATCGCCCTCGAAGTCGCATCGATAGCCTCGTGGGCCGCGCTTGACGGTGTTCTCCGGGTGGAAGGGGCACGGGCCCACGTCCACTGGTTCGAGGTCTTCCAGGCCTTCTGTTTCACCCGACTGGCCCCGGGGTCGCACCTCGATGCGTCCCTCTTCAGTGCGGTGCATGCTGGCCTCGTACTCTCGGTTGTCGGGAGTGAAGAAGCCAGCCTTTACGGGCGTCTCTCCCTTTTTGAGGATCTGGAGTGCGCTGGCGCGATCAATGTAGCGGCCTCGGATCTCCTTCCACAGCAGGAAGGACTCCACATCCTCTCGGGCCCCCTTCTCGCAGCAATAGCTTCGGAGGGTCTCGCGAACGGCTTGGCCAGAGATGGGGCAAGAGCCCAGGTCGTCGGTCCCCTCGTACAGGGTGTCGAAGGAAAAGCCTCGGATCCGGTCGACGATCACTTCGGTCCAGCTGCGGATTTCGTCCATGTAGTGGTCGCGCTCTCTCTCCCCGCGTTCCATCGCTCGCAGCGAGTCCTCGAGGTCTGCGGTCAACTCAGCCGATGTCAGACGTGGCAGGTTGATGCGCTCGAGGGCATCGATCAGCCGGATCCCTCGGGCTGTGGCCCTGAGCGCCTTTCGGCCGTCGATGGACACACAGCGGGATGCGTATTGGCGCTTGAGCAGAGTCTCGATCATCTCGGCGCGGGTGGCTGGAGTGCCCAGGCCCCCTGTCTCTTTCAGCACCTGGGCCAAGTGGTCATCGTCCACCTGGCGCCCCGCGGTCTCCATCAGCCCCAGTAGGGTCGCTTCAGTAAGCCGCTGTGGAGGGCGGGTTTCCTTCTCCTCACACTCGTGGCCCGAGACGCCTACGGGGCAGTCGCTGGGCTGCGGGAGCGGAGGTAGCTTGTCGGCGGCGGCCTCACCCTCTCGGCTCCAGACCCCACGCCAGCCAGGCACCTTGAGGACCTTGCGGCGGGTTCGGAAGTTCTCACCGTCCAGCACCGTGGTGCGCTCGATCTCGGTGGAGATGGCCGGGGGGTGGAAGGCTGCCAGAAAGCGGCGGCAGATGAGGTCGAAGATGCGGCCCTCGTCACTGCTCAACTGGCTGGGATCGCCTTCGCCGGTGGGGATGATCGCGAAGTGGTCGCTGACGGCGGAGTCGTTGAAGTTGCGCTTCTCGTTGGACAGGCTGCTGTCCAGCAGATTGCGGGCGTGTGGGCCGAAGCCCTCTTTGGCGCTCAAGAACTGGAGCGCGCTCTCCACGTGGCTGCGGTAGTCCTCGGGCAGCGCTCGGGAGTCGGTTCGCGGGTAGGTGATCAGCTTGTACTGCTCGTACAGCTTCTGAGCAGCCGACAAGGTGCGGCGAGCCGAGAAGCCGAACCGCCGGTTGGCCTCTCGCTGCAGTGTGGTGAGATCCAGGAGTGGGGGGGCTGTCTCGGACCGATCCTTGCGGGTCTCGCTGGCCTTGGCCGAGCTTGCGCCCGACTCGAGGAGCTTGATCAACTGATCTCGGCGTGCCGCGTCGAAGATACGATCCCGGGGGGCATCAGCCTTGGGGTCGAACCAGGTGCCCTGGTAACTGTGGTCGTCTTCCCCAGTGACGGTGAAGGTGGCCTGAATGACCCAATAGGGCCGCGGCTCGTGGGCCAGAATCTCTCGCTCTCGCTTCACCAGCATGGCCAGCGTGGCTGTCTGAACGCGCCCAGCCGACCACACTTCTCGGTCTCGGCTGTTGCGCAACCGCACGGTGAGAGCTCGTGTCGCGTTCATGCCGATCAGCCAGTCGGACTCGGCTCGACAGTCGGCCGCATCCGCCAGCCCTTGCACCTCACCCGAGTCACGTGTCTTGTCGAGACTGTCGCGGATGGCCTTGCCCGTCATCGACTGCAGCCACAGCCGGTCCACCGGCTTGTCCGTTCCGCTGTAGCGGTAGATCTCGCGGAAGATTAGCTCGCCTTCTCGCCCCGCATCACAGGCGTTGACGACTCGGCTTACGTCCCCGCTCTTGATGAGCTTCTTGACTGCGTTCAGCTGCTTGGTAGTGCGTCGCACTGGGGACAGCTGGAAGCTGTCGGGAAGGATCGGCAGGTCAGCCAGTCGCCAGCGCTTGTAGCGGTCGTCGTAGTCTTCAGGCGGGCAAAACTCGAGGAGATGCCCCACGGCCCACGACACCACGTGGTTGTCTCCCACGTAGGAGTGGGACCCACTCTTTTCGGCACCCACCACCTTGGCGATGTCTGCTGCAACGCTCGGCTTCTCTGCGATGATCAAGGTCTTCGACACGATCGCTGTCTCCTGGCTGGCCCTCGATTTGCGAGGTCTCCAGCGATTTCCATGGTCACCTCTACACCCCCGAGGTGCATGAATTCAAGTCTGGAAATTTGCTGAGCCCATTGGGGATGCTACGCATCCCCTTTTTCTAGAACGCGACAATCCCTTAATGGAAGAGCGATTCTTGGTGTCTGAGTGGAGGTGCCTCAGGTGAGGCTAGCTGCTAGGTCTCTGGCGCTCAGATCGGTTGCCGCCGGCTCGTGCTCGTAGCTGAGCAGGCCCATCTCCGCGTACCACGGACGAACCCGGTCGCTGAGCAGTCCGATCCGCTTGATGTTGGGAACGATCCGCTTGAACATGGTCTCCCGAAAGAGCCTCATCAGGGCGGACTCCTGGAGCATGGCGTCCCACTCTCGTCGTCCCATGGCGTGCGCCCAATACTCGTCGTAGAACTCGTGGGCTAGGAAGCGGTTGCGCATGAGCAGCGCCAGCTCAAACACCCAGTCTTCCCGCTCTCGCCGCTCGCGAGCGCTCATTCCACCCACCTGCCCGTAGTACTCGGACAGAGCAACGACTCCGTACTGAACGTGTCGTGCTTCGTCAGCGATGACGTAGCTGAGGAGCTCGCACAGGAGCGGCTCCTGGCTCACCGATCGGATGGTGCCAAAGGCCCCCAGCGCCAGGCCCTCGATCATGATCTGCATCCCCAAGAACTTCATGTCCCAGCGACCGTCGCGCATCAGCAGATCGATGATGACGTAGAGGTTGTCGTTGATGGCGTACATCTTGTTCAGCTTGTCGTCGAGGTAGCGGTGGAACACCTCGACGTGGCGTCCTTCGTCGACCACCTGTGTGCTGCCGTACAGCTTGGCGTCCATCCACGGAACTGACGTAGTTACCTGGGCTGCGGCGAACAGGGCGCCCTGCTCGCCGTGCAGGAACTGGCTGAGCAGCCATGCGAGCACCGCATGGCGCTGCTCGTTCTTCTCTTTCTTGTTCAGCTTTTGGAACAGTGGGTGCTCTGCCATGGGCAGAAAACTGTCGGGGATCAAGGTGACGTCGGAGTTCTGCGGGTCCACATCGACGCTCCAGTCGATGTCTGTGCTGCTATTCCATTGGTCACGCTTGGCGATCTCGTAGAGCTTGCGCAGCCTGGGATGAGCTCGCTCGTAGGTCCACAGGTAGTCCGCTGGCGCTGTCGCATCCATCACGGTGTTTTGCGTGTGCTTGCCACGCTGCAAGATGAGACCGCGGAAGGCCGGGCCCAGGAGTGAGGCTAGAACCTTGAGGTTGCCGCTGGCGCTGGCCTCGCGCATCAAGGGCCCGCTGTCCACCAGATTGACGATCGCGTTCTTGAGCCTCACCGTGTGCTCTTTCCCTGCTGGCGGCTGAACTCGGGCGGTTACTTGCCCGAACTATACAGCCCCCCGTTACCGTTTCCGCCAACACCGCCCAACTCACCAGACCCTGTATGTACGCCCCCGAGCGGCTTGGGGAGGCTGGCCGGGTTGGTCAGGTGGATCTGGGCCTCCTCCCAGTCGATCAAGCCCTCCTGGAAGAGCGCCTTGAGGGACTGGTCCATGGTGACCATGCCGTCTTTTCGTCCGGTCTCGATGAGCGAGGCGGCTTGATGCATCTTGTCGGAGCGGATGAGGTTGCGAATGGCGTTGGTGCCGACCATGACCTCGAAGCTGGCGACTCGTCCGTTGCCGCTCTTCTTGGGGAGCAGTCGCTGCGACACCACACCGAGCAGACATGCAGCGAGCTGGGTGCGCGCTTGCGCCTGCTGATGTGGCGGGAACACGTCGAGGATCCGATCGATGGCTTGCACAGCGTCGTTGGAGTGCAAGGTGGCCAGCACCAAGTGTCCGGTCTCTGCAGCGGTGAGGGCAGCAGAGATGGTCTCGTGATCGCGCATCTCGCCAATGAGGATGACGTCCGGATCCTGCCGCAGGATGTACTTGAGAGCGGCCGCGAAGCTCCCGGTGTCCGCGAACACTTCCCGCTGGTCAATGGTGGCCATCTGGCCTTCGTGTGCGTACTCGATGGGGTCTTCCACCGTAATGATGCGACAGCTTCGGCTCTGGTTGATGCGATCCAGGAGGCACGCCATAGTCGTGCTCTTGCCTGCTCCCGTGGGCCCGACAATGAGCAGGAGGCCATGGGTCTTGGCGCCGAGGGAGATCAGCGTGGGTGGGAGCCGGAGCATCTCAGCGCTGGGCACCTGCTCGGGGATGGCGCGCAGCGCCGCCGCCATGCGGCCCTTTTGATAGTAGGCGTTCACCCGGAAGCGCTTGCCTCCATCGATGGCCAGGGCGAAGTCAATCTCTCGCTCCAGCTCGTAGATGCTGCGTTGCCTTGCCGTAAGGATCGAGAACAGCAGCATTCGCATGTCGGACGCGGCCAATGGCCTCTTGCCGATGGGAACCAGCTTTCCTGCGACGCGCAAGATGGGCGGGCGACCTTCCGTGAGATGGAGGTCAGAGGCTTCCTGCTCGAGCACCTGGCCCAGCAGAGTCTTCATGTCCAGGTCGCTCTCATCTTCCAGCTCGAGATCGACCTGGAAGGTGTCTCGCCCCGTAGTCATGCCCTTGGCTTGCAGGGCGAACTCGTCGGGATTGGACGACTGGGTGATGCCCACGTCGTAGCTGATGTCGCCGTCGGCGAACAGCTGCAAGAGGGCTTCGTTGAACGTGCAGATGCCCGGGTCTTTGGCGCCCCGCATGTGGTCCATGATCTCGTCGACTCGCTGCTCTCTCAGCAGCTTGATGATGGCCGGCGTGCTCGTCAGCAGTTCGGCTGCCAAGACCCGTCCATCGCCCCCATGCCTGGGCACCAGGCGCTGCGACACAACGCCCCGTAGGGACAGCGAGAGGTCCATGGCTACCTGCCCCCTCAGGTGCTCGGGAAAGTAGCTCAGGATGCGCTGAAGCGTCTGTGTGGCGTCAATCGTGTGGATGGAGGCGAGCACAAGATGCCCGGTCAAGGCGGCCGAGAGGGCCACCCCCATGGTCTCGGTGTCCCGCATCTCGCCGATGACGATGACGTCTGGGCTCTGGCGTACCACGTGCTTGAGCGCCGCATGAAAGGACTCGGTGTCTCCGCCGATTTCGCGCTGACTGACACGACATTGGATGTCTCTGTGCACGAACTCGATGGGGTCTTCGATCGTGACGATGTGACCCTCACGCCGCTGGTTGATGTGGTGCACCATTGCAGCCAGCGTGGTCGACTTGCCCGAGCCCGTGGCGCCGGTGACCAGGATGAGGCCCCGTCGTTGGTCGGCCAGATCTCGGACCGAGGGAGGCAGCCTCAGGCTGTCGAAGTCCAGCGCGCCGCTGGGGACGGCGCGGGCCACGATGCTGACCATGCCCTGTTGGCGACTGATGTTCAGGCGGAAGCGTCGACCATCGGGCAGGGACAGGCCGCAGTCGAGGTCACCCTCGGCTTGGAATCGGGCGCCGAGGCTTCCTGTGAGCACTTGCTCGAGCAGGGGCTCCAGCTCGTCCGCCGTGGTCGGGGGCACCTCAAGGGGCCGAACGACCCCGTGAATACGCTGGGCGGGCACCTTGCCTTCGCACACGAAGAGATCGGAGGCTCCTTCGGCCTCCATAGCGGCCAAGAGGTCGAGCAGCGGAGACGCTTTGTTGTTGGACGAACTCATCGGGCTGTAGGTGACAGCGTACCCGCTGACAAGGGGTCAGGTCACCTGGTGCGCGCTTGCGTGCAGCATTGCGTCCTGGTCCGGAGAGCCCCAGGGGGGCTGTGATCGAAGCCCTGCGGTGGACTACATGCCTCGGCCCTTGCCGATGATCTCCTTCATGATTTCAGCGGTGCCTCCTCCGATTGTCAGAAGTCGGAGGTCTCGGAAGGCGCGGGCCACGTGGTACTCCTCGATGTAGCCGTAGCCACCGAAGAACTGCTGGATGTCGTACACGACCTTCTGCGCGAGGTCGCACGCGTACAGCTTGGCCATGGAGATGGCCTCCACGCAGGGTTCCTCTCGCTCGAAGAGGTCGCAGGCGTAGTAGGTGAGTCGCCGAGCGGCCTCGATGGCGGTCAGGTGTTCGACCAGCTTGTGACGCCACACCTGGAACTTGAGGATGGGCCGGCCGAAGGCCTCGCGCTCGTTTCCGTAGTCCATGGCGTCGTCCCAGAGCATCTGCATCCCGGCCACAGCCATCAGGGCGGCGACCAGTCGCTCGCCCTGGAAGTTCTGCATGATGTAGTAGAAGCCCATGTTCTCTTGCCCGAGCATGTAGCGGGCCGGAATGCGGCAGTTGTCGAACGCGAGCTCGGCGGTGTCCGAGCTGTGGTTGCCCACCTTCTCCAGCAGGCGGCCTACCGAGAAGCCCTTCGTGTCGGTGGGGAACAGCATGAGCGAGATGCCGCCGAAGCCGGCGTCGCCGGTGCGCACGCCGAGAGTGATGAAGTCCGCTCGGCTCCCATTGGTGATGAAGGTCTTGGCGCCGTTGATGATGTAGTCGTCGCCGTCCCGTCGGGCGGTCGTCTGTAGGTTGGCCACGTCCGAGCCCACAGCGGGCTCCGAGATGCCGAGGGCAGCGATCTTTTCTCCGGTGATGGCGGGAGCCAGAAACTCTTGCTTTTGCTCTTCGGTCCCAATGTCGGCGATGACAGGGGTGGCCATGTCCGACTGCACGGTCATCGCCATGTTGAAGCCAGCGGAACGGGAGCGGACGAGCTCCTCCAGCCAGATGACGGTGAACCAGTAGTCCAGTCCCAGCCCGCCGTACTCTTCGGGGTGCCCGAGACCCAGGAAGCCCATCTCGCCCAGGCGCTTGAACATGTCGTTCGAGAAGCCCTTGTTGGCCTCCCACTCCTCCGCCTGGGGTGCGAGCTCTTTCTCGACGAAGTCCCTGGCCGTCTTGCGGAACATGGTGTGCTCGTCGGTCCACTCGGGGGGAAGGCTAGCGGTCTTGGTGGCTGCGTCCATGGAACGTCCTGAATGGGTGCTTGGGGGCCTTTTTTCGACCGGCAAGTGCTCGCCGATCAGCCCAAGTTGACTGAAGAGTCAATCACTCTACTCCCCCAGACAGTGAGGGCAAGGGTGGGGGCAAAGACGCGAGTCGACAGCGGTCGGAGGCCAGTCGGGGAACGAGCCTCTCGCTCCGTCTTGACACCCCGGACCAGAGGCGCCTATAAGGCATCCGCTCTCGGAGCCCAGGCTTCGAAGAGACCCAACGCGGGGTGGAGCAGCCAGGTAGCTCGTCGGGCTCATAACCCGAAGGTCGTCGGTTCAAATCCGGCCCCCGCTACCACTCAGAAGACCAGGGAGTCGGCCTTAGGTGGCTGGCTCCCTGGTTTGGGTTCTGGGGTCAGCGCTTTCCCCCCTCATCTCGGTTCCTCTGCGCTACGCTTCTTGCCTGGAGATTGCCGTGATGTTCCGCGTACACCAGTTCCTTCTCGTTCTTGTCATCGCCCTGTTCCTCTCCCCAGCCTGGGCGGGGCCCATGGTGGTTGCCCAGCAAGGGCGCCTTCTGGATGCCGTGGGTGCGCCGCTCGATGGCGTCCATGACCTGCGCTTCTCGCTCCATGATGCTGAATCGGGCGGGTCTGAGGGGTGGGCTGAGTCTCATCAGGTGCTCTTCGACAGCGGTTACTACTCCGTCACTCTCGGCCAGCAGGTCCCACTGGATCCGCAGCTCTTCAGTGGTGGGCCTCTCTGGCTGGAGCTCTCGCTGGACGCTGTTGTGCTGGAGCCCCGCCAGGAGGTGACCACCGTGCCCTGGTCGCTGTGGTCTACCAACGCCCAGAACGTGATCGGCGGGGTGGTCGATGTGGAGGAGATCAAGGTCGCGGGGGTACCCGTTGTGGACTCTTCAGGCACCTGGATCGGCCCCGCGCCGACGATCCACTGGAGCCAGCTGTCTGGCGTTCCCTCCGATCTCGCCGATGGAGATGCGGACAACGACACGCTCGCGAGCCTTGGGTGCTTCCCCGGTGAGATCGTCCAGGTGGGCACGAGCGGCGAGTGGTCTTGTGTTGCCGCCACGTTCAGCGTGGACTCGGATCTCGACGGGGTCATCGACTCGGCGGACTGTGCCCCCAGCGATCCGTCAGTCTCTCCCATCGCTATCGAGACCTGCGACGGCGTGGACAACAACTGCAACGGCGTGGTCGACGAGCCCACGGCCGCGGGAGCTCCCACCTGGTACGCGGATCTGGATGGCGACGGTGTTGCTGGAGGCGTGGTCTTTGTGACGGCCTGCATTCAGCCCACCCGCTTCTATGAGCTGGGGACGGACTGCGACGACACCAACGCGAGCAACTTCCCGGGTGCAGCCGAGGTCTGCGACGGCCTCGACAACGACTGCGACGGCTTTGCGGACTATGTGACGACTGCAGATGACGGCGGAGGAGAGACCGACGGGGATGGGGATGGAGTCATCGACTGCCTGGACTGTGCTGACACCGAGCCCCTGGTCTTTCCCGACGCCACCGAGACCTGTGATGGCATTGACCAGGACTGCGACGGACTCACCGACGAGAACTTCGACGTCGATGTGGACAGTGTGACGACCTGCGGGCCCGATGGGCTCGATGGGACCGAAGACGATGACTGCGACGACAACGACGCCACCGTGAGTCCGCTAGTCACGGAAACTTGCGACGGCGTGGATCAGGACTGTGATGGGGCCGAGGCTGCCTTGGGGAGCGGCCCACTGTGTGAGGCAAGCTCCTGCAACCAGGTTGTGGCGGACGGCTACTCGGTTGGGGATGGGGTGTACTGGATCAACCCCGATGGCGCTGGGTCCTTCCCTGTCCACTGTGACATGACCACCGACGGTGGTGGCTGGACGATGATCTTGATGGTGGATAGCGGCGACATCGATACATTTCGCTATGACTCGAGCTACTGGACGAGCACGGCTTTGCTCAACGAGACCATCACCAACCCGGCGATTAACGACAACATGAAGAACCAGGCCTACAACAACCTGTCCTTCACCGAGATCCGTTTCGACATGGCGTCTCTGGGCAATTCCCACACGATTACCCATCCCAGCACCTCGGCACTGGCTGTCTTCACCGGACCCCACGTGGATCCAGGGCTATCCCGAGCCGACTACCTCGACTGGATCCCCGAGGCCAACTCCGAATGGGACAACCAGTTGAACTGCAACACCAAGGGGTTTCAGGTCAGCGTGAGTCAGGGCAACTGCCGCTACGGCATCAGCATGAACAACGAGAACGAGTGCAACTCGAACGACTCGGCGGTGGGCTTCGGGTGTCACACGAACAACTACTTCGCCAATCGCACCACGGCATGCGGTGGCCACCGGTGGTCCCCCGATGTGGCTTACCCCTACAAGGGCTGGATCTTCGTTCGCTAGGCCTGATGACTGGTGGGTGGCCCTGAGCCCCTCGCCTCGTTACAGGAAGTCGGTCAGGAACGAGTCTGGCGATGCCCAGAGCACGTGGGCTGTGCAGTCGGCACTGGCGCTCCACTCAGCCCCTCCCAGGACGATGCTCGCCTCGGGGCCCATGACGATGTGCGCGTCGGCCAGCTCCAGCTCGTAGGAGGTCTCGGCCACTGTGGACGAGGTCATGTCCAAGTGGGTCCAGGTCTGGCTGTGGCCAGCCTCCCAACCCAAGTCAGGGATCGGGGCATCGGCGCTGATCTGAAGTCCGGCTGCGAAGGGCGTCTCGCTGTAGCCCAGGTCCGGGAAGGACAGCGGGTCGGTGGTGAGAGACCACAGGTGGGCGACAACGGGGGGCGCGACGCAGTCCAGCCTTCGTATCCGCGCTGCGCGAGCGAGGAGGTCTCTGGGGGCTGGGAGCGACTGAAGGGTCGCAGAGAAGCGCGACGCGCTGGGCTCCAGGCTTCGGCTCTGCTTGATGACCAGGCGGGGGGGGGCTTCCGTGCCCAGGGGCCAACCCGAGTCCATGTGCCGGGCTTCCAGGTCGAGAGTCAGCACGGATCGCTGACGGTGGTCCGCGAGCGCGGCGTTTTCGGTCTGCAGCCAACCGGTCGCGATGGACACTGAGACGTCGAAAAGACTCAGGAGTTGAGCGTCACTCAGGACGAAGGTCTCGGTGGGAACCTCCGTGCTCTGTGACATGCGCTCAATCACCACTTCGCCCGTGGTGTCGTGGACTCGACTCTGCTCGGGGAGCACCGCTGGGCAGGTTGTCGGTGGATTGGCTACGGGAATGGACCCAGCCTGGGCATTGACCAGCAGCTCGTGGCTGCCGTCGGGGAGGATGGAGATGGTCAGGACTGCGTTGGCGAGCTCGACCTCGTTGTCGAATCGCGGGTGGGCGAGAACGCCCATGGCGCCCTCTAGATGGTCCATGTTTGCCGATCGGCGCTCTTCGAAGGCCTCGGGACCCCAGTAGGACGCCCAGACTTCAGCGACCGCCTGCGCCACCGATCTCTGGTCTGGCTCGGGCTGTCGATAGCCCGTCACCGACGTGTACAGGCCCGCACCGTTGAACCCCTCCACATCCTCGACAGTGCTCGATGAGCGAAACCGGATCCCCTGACGCTCGTCGATGTGCGAGAACCGGGTCGACACCGCTTCCTGCAGCGCCACCACGACGTCTTCTGGCGGGGGCGTGGAGGCCACGAGACCCACCAGACCCGAGCCTCGAGCCAGGGAGCCAATGAGGGTGCTCTCCGGGTAGTCCGCCAGGAATTCCAGGGCCGCGCTGGTGTCCTGCGGGGATGGGTAGCGCTCGTCGTAGGCCTCGCGCCCGCTCAGGGTGAGGTAGCGCTGGCGAGCACTGCCACCTTGAAACGGACGACCGGTCAGGAGGTCCTGGAGCCACGGGAACTGAGCCATGTGATCGGCATAGGAGCGGACCGTCAGCGCCAGGGGTGCATCGGGGACGTCCAGGTCGGGCGTGTCGAGCAGCTGGCGGAAGCCGGCGGCTTTGCCACCCACCTGCGGTCGCAGCTCCAGCATGCCGGGACCCGTCTCCAGATCGATGGTCCAGGGGAGGCCTGCGGGGTCGGCCGGCTGCAGCTGGGGAGGCTCCACCTCCAACAAGGAGCGCCACTGGTTGTACTCGTCTCTGGTCATGATGCCTGCCCGCATGCCTTCGTCGGTTGCCTCCAGAGCCACGCGGGTCGACACGCGGGACCAGGCATCCCATTGGGCGTCGGCTGTGATCCCCGCCATGTACAGGTTGGGGATGCCCCGACTGCGCGCCAGGAGCGAGATGTGCGAGAGGGGTGTCTGGGGCACCGATGTGATGAGCGCCGCGCATGGGGGCAGGTAGTCGGGGATCTCGTCCAGTACGAGAATGTCCGTGGATCGCGCATCCTCTAGTCCAGCCTCTCCGAAGCGGATCATTCGAGGCCGGCCCGCGGTCAGGCCCGGGTTGTAGACCTCCACCTC